>NZ_JBFTRG010000008.1:0-293738 GCF_056399425.1 Variovorax sp. 01N429
TTGACGGTCGATGTGAGCTCTTCCATCGAAGCGGCGGTCTGCTCCAGCGAGCTCGCCTGCTCTTCGGTGCGCGAGGACAAGTCCTGGTTGCCCGTGGCGATCTGGCTCGATGCCGTGGCGATGGTGTCCGTGCCCGTACGCACTTCGCCCACCACCTTTGCCAGGCTGTCGTTCATGTTCTTGAGCGCCCGCATCAACTGGCCGGCCTCGTCCCGGCTGTGGACTTCGATGCGCGAGGTCAGGTCACCCGCTGCGACAGTCTCCGCCACCTTGACCGCCGCGGCCAGAGGACGAACGATGCTGCGCGAGATGAGGAACGCGAAAGCCGCACCGATCAACACCGAGAGGACCGTCAGGATCGCCCTCAGTTCGAAGGCGCGCTCGTTGGCCGCGTCGATGGCCTGGCTCATGTCGTTGATCGCCTTGCGCTCCATCGAGAGGAGATCGAGCACGCTGCTTTCATAGGCCTTCGCAGCAGGCAGGAAGGATTGCTTGAAGACCCGCTCCGTTTCCGCGACGTCGCCGCTGGCCTTCGTTTTTCCGACGAGGTCCTTGGCGGTCTGATATTTGGCGCGGAGCTCGACGATGGTCTTGTACAGCTTCTTTTCCTCGTCGACGACCAGGAGAGCCTCGACCTTGCTCATCGTCTCGCTCCCCTTCTTGACGCTGTCGGAGATGACTTCGGCAAAAGTGACTGGAAGCGTGTCGTCGGTGGTCTTCGCGATCATCGACGTGCGCGCGATGGCCGAGTAGGTAAGCACATACCAGTCGGAGATGAGCCGCTCCTTGGCAAGCGGGCTCTCCATCATGTGCCGCGTCGCCGCGGCAGTGTTCCGGGCACTGTTCAGTGCAAACACGGATGAGAGAATCGTCAAGCCCAGCACCACGGCAAAGCCGATGGCCAGACGCGTTCCGATGCGTATGTTGGATAGAAAATTCATGATGGGGCCCGCGGTGTGGGTTTGCTTGAATCAGGCTGTGGCCGCGGCTTCGACCAGGCCCATTTCGTCGCTGGACATCAGGCGGTCGATGTCCACCAGGATCAGCATCCGCTCGTCCAGCGTGCCCAGTCCGATCAGGTAGTCCGTGTCCAGCACCGAGCCCATCGCGGGCGCCGGCTTGATCTGCTCGGCCGCCAGCGTGATCACGTCGGAGACGCTGTCCACCACCATCCCCACCACGCGTCCCGCGATGTTCAGCACGATCACCACCGTGAACTGGTCGTAGCTCGGCGTGCCCAGCGCAAACTTGATGCGCATGTCGATGATCGGAACGATGATCCCGCGCAGGTTCACCACGCCCTTGATGTACTCCGGAGCGTTGGCAATGCGCGTGACCGCGTCGTAGCCTCGCAGCTCCTGCACCTTCTGGATGTCGATGCCGTATTCCTCGTGCCCGAGGGTGAAAGAGAGAAACTCCAGCGGCTTGCCGGCGTTTGCGGCATCTGTGGTCTTGGTCAACATCTTGTTTGCTCCATGCTTGATTGGGTGAATCTGTGGCGCTTCGCGATCACGCGAGCGCCGGTCGGGCTGATTCGAAACTGAAGACGCCCACCACTTGCGAGAGGCTTCCAGCCTGCTCCTGCAGTGATTGCGCTGCCGCGGATGCTTCTTCCACGAGTGCGGCGTTCTGCTGCGTCACCTGGTCCATCTGCGCGATCGCCTGATTGATCTGCTCGATGCCCGACGTTTGCTCCTGGCTGGCCGCAGTGATCTCGCCCATGATGTCCGTCACGCGCTTGACGCTCTCGACGATCTCCTCCATGGTCTTGCCGGCTTCGCCCACCAGCGCGCTGCCCGCATCGACCTTGCCCACCGAGTCATCGATGAGGCCCTTGATTTCCTTCGCCGCCGCTGCCGAGCGCTGTGCAAGGCTTCGCACTTCAGAGGCCACCACGGCAAAGCCGCGGCCCTGCTCGCCGGCGCGGGCGGCTTCCACCGCTGCGTTCAGTGCAAGGATGTTGGTCTGGAACGCGATGCCGTCGATCACTCCGATGATGTCCACGATCTTCCTGGACGATGCATTGATCGAAGCCATGGTGTCCACCACCTGGCTGACCACACTGCCGCCCTTGACCGCGACTGCCGAGGCGGACACTGCGAGTTGATTCGCCTGCCGCGCGTTGTCCGCGTTCTGCTTGACTGTCGAAGTCAGCTCTTCCATAGAAGCCGCTGTCTCTTCCAGCGAGCTCGCCTGCTCTTCGGTGCGCGAGGACAAGTCCTGGTTGCCCGTGGCGATCTGGCCCGAGGCCGTCGCGATGGTGTCCGTACCCGTACGTACTTCACCCACAACTCTTGCCAGGCTGTCGTTCATGTTTTTCAGCGCCTGCATCAACTGGCCGGTTTCGTCGCGGCTTGCCACCTCGATGCGGCTGCCCAGATTGCCTGCCGCCACGGTCTCCGCCACTTGCACGGCCTTTCCGAGCGGACGCACGATGCCCACCGTCAGCCACCAGCTGGCAAGCGCACCCACCAGCAGGGCAATGGCCGACAGCGCCATGAGCCAGAGGCGGCCGGTTTGGTGATCCTTTCCGATGCCCTGGGCGGCTGCATCGATCTGCTCGCGCTCGTGGGCAGCGAGATTGGCGACCGCCTTCTCGTAGGCGACCAGCCCGCCCGCGAATTCCTTGTCGGCAAACGCATTGGCGCCTTCCCAGTCATTGCCCGCCTTGAGCTTGTTGAGCGTCGCGAGCAGCTCGAGCACGACACGGCGCGCCTCGGCGACTTCGCCATAGCGCTTCTTTTCTTCCGGCGAAGTCATCACTTCTTCGATCCGCTTCTGCAGCGGGTTGGTGAGCGCCTGGCCCGCGGCGAGCTCCTTCTTGAAGTACGCCTCGGTGGTGCTGTCCATCGACTT
The DNA here is from genome assembly GCF_056399425.1 of Variovorax sp. 01N429. NCBI lineage: Bacteria > Pseudomonadati > Pseudomonadota > Betaproteobacteria > Burkholderiales > Comamonadaceae > Variovorax > Variovorax sp. 01N429. The sequence continues at coordinate 2,857 of NZ_JBFTRG010000008.1, forward strand.
GACCATCGCTGACGTCCGCACGATGTTGGCCGCGAGCAGCGACGACCATTGGGCGACCAGGCGCTCCTTGGCCAGCGGCCCCTCGACCATCTGCTCCACTGCATCGCCCACGTTGCCCAGGCGGATCATGCCGGTCGCGGAGATGCCCGCCATCAGCACCAGCATCGCGGCGAAGCCGGCGCCCAGACGCGTGCCAATCTTCATATCCTTGAAACTCATCGCACTTTCCTTGGTGAATTCGAATCGACAGAGACGGCGCGCCGAGGCGCCTTGGAGCGTTGACGTACCTTCTCTATCTATCGGCAGTCAGCAGCAAAAGTTGAGGCCCGAATGCTCCTCGCGATGAGGTTTCGCTGAAGGCCTCCGTTTCAGAACTCGGTCCAGTCGCCTGCGCTGGCCGTCGCTGCTTCAGGCGCCTTCGCACCCTGCTTGGGGCCAGGCCGCTGACTCGGAAGCTTGGGTGGAGGCAAGGAACGACCGGGTGATGCGTGACGGGCGTGCGCCAACGTGGGCGCGAGATCCGCCGAGTCGTCCTCCAGCTTGAACATGCCCACGACCTCCGAGAGACCGCCGGCCTGCTCCTGCAGCGACTGGGTGGCGGCCGATGCTTCTTCCACGAGTGCGGCGTTCTGCTGCGTCACCTGGTCCATCTGCGTGATCGCCTGATTGATCTGCTCGATGCCCGACGTTTGCTCCTGGCTGGCCGAAGTGATCTCGCCCATGATGTCCGTCACCCGCTTGACGCTCTCGACGATCTCTTCCATGGTCTTGCCCGCTTCGCCCACCAGCGCGCTGCCCGCATCGACCTTGCCCACCGAGTCATCGATGAGGCCCTTGATTTCCTTGGCCGCCGCTGCCGAGCGCTGTGCAAGGCTTCGCACTTCAGAGGCCACCACGGCAAAGCCGCGGCCCTGCTCGCCGGCGCGCGCGGCTTCCACCGCCGCGTTCAGTGCAAGGATGTTGGTCTGGAACGCGATGCCGTCGATGACGCCAATGATGTCCACGATCTTCCTGGACGATGCATTGATCGAAGCCATCGTGTCCACCACCTGGCTGACCACGCTGCCGCCCTTGACCGCGACTGCCGAGGCCGACACTGCGAGTTGGTTCGCCTGCCGCGCGTTGTCAGCGTTCTGCTTCACCGTGGAGGTCAGCTCTTCCATCGAAGCCGCCGTCTCTTCCAGCGAACTCGCCTGCTCTTCAGTGCGCGATGAGAGATCGTGATTGCCCGCCGCGATCTCCTGCGAAGCCACGAGGATCGAATCCGTCGATGCGCGAATGCGGCCCACCACGTCGGTGAGCTTGTCTTCCATTTCACCCATTCCGCGCAACAGACGTCCGAAGTCGCCGCCGCGATCGGAATCGAAGTCCTTGCTGAGGTCGCCCGCGGCAACGGTTTCTGCAATCAGCAGCGCCTCGCCGATCGGCTCGACGATGCTGCGCGTCAACAGCCATGCCAACACGGCACCGACCGCCAGCGCGAGCGCTGCGAGGACGACCAACTGGATCCGGCCCGAACGGTAAAGCCCTTCGATAGCGTCTGCCGATTTGTCGATCTGCTCCTTCTGATAGGTAAGCATCGCGCGGATGCTTCCGTCATAGCTGTCGAGTGCAGCCAGCAGCTTGTCGCCGCTGAGCCGGTCGGCTTCGTCGCGCTTGCCTTCGGACTTGAGCTTGAGAATCGTGTTGCGAAGCTCGACGTATTCGCCCCGGTTCTTCTTGATGTCCGCGCTCAGCGCGAGCTCTTCAGGCGATGCAAGAACACTCTCGAGCCGCTTCTGCGCCTCCGAGATCGCCGCACTGGTCTTGGTGATGTTCTTCTGCAGGTAATCCTGCACTTCGGCATCGTTGCTCTTGAGCAGCGAGAAGGTGCGCACGCTGTTCGTGCTCGTGAGCAGGAGCCAGTTTGCCGCCAGGCGTTCTTTCTCGAGCGACTTCCGCGCCATCTCGTGGGTCGCGTCGCCAAGGCTCTGCAATCGCATCACACCGACGACGGCGATCGCGGCAGCCAATGCCAGCACCAGCGCGAATCCGCTTCCGAGGCGCGTCCCGATCTTCCAATCCTTCATTCCGGTCTCCCATGGTTTCGTTATGGATTTCAGGGTTTCAGGGCCTCAGGCGGCCATCTTCTCGATCAGTCCCATGTCTTCGCTGGACATCAGGCGGTCGATGTCCACCAGGATCAGCATCCGCTCGTCCAGCGTGCCCAGGCCGATCAGGTAGTCCGTGTCCAGCACCGAGCCCATCGCGGGTGCCGGCTTGATCTGCTCGGCCGCCAGCGTGATCACGTCGGAGACGCTGTCCACCACCATGCCCACCACGCGGCCTCCGATGTTCAGCACGATCACCACCGTGAACTGGTCATAACTCGGCGTGCCCAGCGCAAACTTGATGCGCATGTCGATGATCGGAACGATGATCCCGCGCAGGTTCACCACGCCCTTGATGTACTCCGGAGCGTTGGCAATGCGCGTGACCGCGTCGTAGCCTCGAAGCTCCTGCACCTTCTGGATGTCGATGCCGTATTCCTCGTCGCCCAGCGTGAAGGTGACCACCTCCAGGCGGCGCGCGCTCGCGAGTGCCGCCGCCGCAGCGGCGCTGCTCGCGTGTTGTTGAATGCTCGTGATCTCTGCCATTTGGATTCCTTTCAACCGAACTTCTGCATGATGCGAACCAGCTTCTGGCCGTATTGCGGATCCGTCGCGTAGCCCGCGCGCTGCAAGCCCTGTGCGGCTTCGGCCGGGTCGTCGGTGGCCAGCACGTTGGCGTAGCGCGGATTGCGCGTCATGAAGCGCGCGTAATCGGTAAATGCCTCGTCATAGGAGCCATAGGCCCTGAACTTCGCGCGCACGCGTTGCGGCTCGCCATCCACGTATTCGGTCGTGGTCGTCTCGACCACGGGGCCCTTCCAGCTGCGGTCGGCCTTGATGCCGAAGAGATTGAAGCTCTGAGTGCCATCGTCGGCACGGATCTCACGCTTGCCCCAGCCGGATTCGAGCGCGGCCTGCGCCAGGATCAGCGGAGCCGGCACGCCGCTCGCGTTGCTCGCCGCCTGTGCAGAGGCGCCCATGCGGTTGACGAATCCGTCGATGTGGCTCTGCAGCGATGCGGTAGCGGCCGAGCTGCTTGCCGAGCGATCGTTGTTGACCTGGTAGGCACTGAGATCCGCACGCGCCGCGGGCGACGGCGAAGATCCCACCGGCACGCCCGCGTCCGGCTTCAGCGGCATCGCGCCGCGAGGTGCCAGGGACATCGGCGCGACGTCGGCGTCCATGTTGGTCGAACCTGACGCGACGCTGCGCTGGAGCTGCGCCAGCATGGCCTCAGCCAGGCCCACGCCGCGTCCCGACAGGTTCTGTGAAAGCTGCTGGTCGAGCATCGACGTGTAGATCTTCTCGTTCTGGCCACCGTCGAGCAGGCCGCTGGATGGCGTCGCCTCGCGCATGCTCTTGAGCACCATGTTCATGAACATGGCCTCGAACTGGCGAGAGACCTGCTTGAGACCCTCTTCCGGCGAGTTGCGGACGGTGCGGCGCAGGGCATCGACGCCCTGCACATCGAGCGCGAAACGCTGGTCGAGTGCGCCGGCACGGCTGCCAGCGTCGCTGCCGGTCCACGAAGTGGCTGCGGGGATCGCCATGTCCGCCCTCAGATGATTTCAAGCTCGGCGCGCAAGGCACCGGCCGATTTCATCGCTTGCAGGATCGAGACCAGGTCCTGCGGATTTGCGCCCAGGGCATTGAGACCCTTGATCACATCCGAGAGGGAAGCACCGCTGCGCACCATCTGCAGCGCACCGCCGGATTGGTTCACCGAGATTTGCGAAACCTGCGCGGCAACCGTGTTGCCGTTGGAGAACGGTCCGGGCTGGCTCACCACCGGCTCGGTGTTGATGACCACCGACAGATTGCCGTGCGCGACTGCACAGTCGTTGACGCGGACGGCCTGGTTCATGACCACCGAGCCCGTGCGCGCGTTGACGACGACGCGTGCCACCGCCTGCGCGGGCGTGAGTTCGACGCCTTCGAGGCGCGCGAGGAAGCTGACCCGCTCCTGGGGCGCCTCCGGGGCACGGACGCGAATCACGCGCGCGTCGACAGCGTCCGCAACGCCTGAACCGAACTGCCGGTTGATCGCCTCGACAGCCTTCTGTGCCGTGCTGAAATCCGAACGCGTGAGTTCGATGGTCAGCATGCCATCGCCGCCGATGGAAGACTCCACCGTGCGCTCGACGGTCGCTCCCGACGGAATGCGTCCGGAGCTCAACTGGTTGATCTGCACCTTGCTGCCGTTGGCCGACGCACCCGCGCCACCGACGACCATGTTCCCTTGCGCGATGGCATACACCGAACCGTCCACACCCTTGAGTGGTGTCATCAGCAAGGTGCCGCCGCGCAGGCTCTTGGCATTGCCCATGGACGATACGGTCACGTCGATGCTCTGCCCTGGCCGCGCGAACGAAGGCAGCGTAGCAGTCACCATCACCGCCGCCACGTTCTTGAGCTGCATGTTCACGCCTTGCGGGATGGTGATGCCGAGCTGCTGAAGCATGTTGTTCAGGCTCTGCGTCGTGAACGGCGTCTGCATCGTCTGGTCGCCCGTACCGTCGAGGCCCACCATCAGGCCGTAGCCGATCAGCGGGTTGTCGCGGACGCCCTGGAAGGTCGCGAGCTCCTTCAGTCGCTCGGCATGCACGTAGGGGTTGAGGCACAGGGCGCAAAGGGCGCCCAGCGCGGCGGAGAGGATGAAGCGTTTGGTGATCATGATCAGAATGGCGACACATTCAGGAAGATGCGCTGCATCCAGCCCATGTGCTGGGCCTCGTCGATGTAGCCCTTGGCCGTGTATTCGATGCGCGCGTCGGCCACCTGGGTCGACAGCACGGTGTTTTGGCCGGTCACCGTGCGCGGATTCACCACACCCGAGAACCGGATGAATTCGGTCCCCTGGTTGATGCCCATCTGCTTTTCCCCACTCACCAGCAGGTTGCCGTTGGGCAGCACGTCGGTCACTGTCACGGTGATCACGCCGTTGAAAGTGTTCGCGGCATTGGCGCCGCCCTTCGCAGTCAGCGCGTTCGAGCCGGACATCTTCGCGTCCTGCCCATCAAGCAATCCGATCATGAACTTCGGAATCGTCGCAAAGGCCGCACCCACGCTGCCATCGCGGCTCGCGTTGGCCCCCGAGTTCTTGCTCGCATTCACCTTCTCGCTGATCACGATCGTCAGGATGTCCCCGACATACCGCGGCCTGCGGTCCTCGAACAGCGCCACCCCCACGCTCTCATTGAAGATCGCCCCCGTAGACGGCCGCCGCTGCATCGACCCCATCGTGTCCGCCCGAGCCGTCATAGGTTGATGCACCAACGGCTCCCGAGGCAACTGCGCACACCCGGCCGACAACACAACGACGCCCCAAAGAACCCCCGCGCCCATACCAGAGACACCGCGGAACCGGCTCCGCCGGGCCGCCGGTGTCGCCCCCTGCAAGGGGGTAGGCGAAGCGACACGAAGTGCGCGAAGCCTGGGGGTGTGCCTCATAGCTGCGCCAGCCGTTGCAGCATCTGATCCGACGTCTGGATCGCCTTGCTGTTGATCTCGTACCCGCGCTGCGTCGCGATCATGTTCACCAGTTCTTCCACCACGTTGACGTTCGACGCTTCGGTGTAGCCCTGGCTCAGGATGCCCGCGCCATCGACGCCGGGGTTCACCAGGTTGGGCGCGCCGGACGAATCGGATTCGGTATAGAGGTTCTCGCCCGTGCTCTGCAGCCCGGCCGGATTCAGGAAGGTGGCGAGCTGGAGCTGGCCGACCTGCACGGTTGCCGTACTGCCTGCCTGCGTGACCGAGACGATGCCGTCGCGCCCGATCGTCATGCTCGTGGCGTTCTGCGGAATCGTGATGACCGGCTGGATGGTGAAGCCGCTCGCCGTCACGAGCTGGCCGTCCTTGTCCGTCTGGAAAGAGCCATCGCGCGTGTACGAGGTCGTGCCGTCCGGCATCAGCACCTGGAAGAAGCCGGCGCCATTGATGCCGACGTCCTTCGGGTTGTCCGTCTTCGTCAGGTTGCCTTGCGAGTGCATGCGCTCTGTCGCGACCACGCGCACGCCGGTGCCGACTTGCAGGCCCGAAGGCAGGCGCGTCTGATCGGAGGTCTGGCCGCCCACCTGACGCAGGTTCTGGTAGAGCAGGTCCTCGAACACCGCGCGGCTCTTCTTGAAGCCGGTGGTCGCCACGTTGGCAAGGTTGTTCGACACCACGTCGAGTTGCGTCTGCTGGGCTTCAAGGCCGGTCTTGGCGACGTAAAGGGAACGGATCATTGGATTTCTCAGTTGTAGGCAAGCAGCTTGTTGGCTGACTGCGCGTTGGTGTCGGCGGACTGGATCGACTTCATCTGCATCTCGAAGCTGCGTCCGTTGGCGATCATTGCGACCATGGCTTCGACCGGGTTGACGTTGCTGCCTTCCACCGCACCCGCGGTGACCGTGACGGCGGGATCGGCGTCGGCGGGCGGCAGCCCGGGGCGCATCCGAAAGAGGCCGTCGTCACCGCGAACCAGATCGGCCGTCTGCGGGTTGACCAGCTTCAGGCGGCCGACTTCGGACACGCCGGTGATCGGATCGCCGGGGCCGCGCGCGGCGATGGCGCCGTCCGCTGCGATCGTGACAGTGGAACCGGGAGGAATCACGAGCGCGCCGCCGTCGCCGACGACCGGGCGCGAGCCCATCGTCATCACCTGGCCGTCCGGACCCACCTGCAGGTTGCCGACGCGCGTATAGGCCTCGCCGCCATCCGGCGTCTGGACCACGAGCCAGCCGTCGCCCTTGACCGCGACATCGAGCTCGCGCCCGGTCTCTGTGATCGGGCCGTGCGAGAAGTCGGCGCCCGCCGTGGTCGCCGCCACGAAGGCACGCGTCTGCGCTTCCTCCCCAACGACCGGCACCGCACGGAAGGCATTCACCTGCGCGCGAAACCCGGGTGTCGAGACGTTCGCCATGTTGTTGGCGACCGAGGCCTGCTGTTCCATGGCCTGCTTGGCGCCGCTCATGGCGACGTACAACATTCGATCCACGGCTGCTCCTGCTTCAGCGCATGTTGATCAAGGTCTGCATGACCTGATCCTGCGTCTTCACGGTCTGGGCGTTGGCCTGGTAGTTGCGCTGCGCCACGATGAGGTTGACCAGCTCCGAAGTCAGGTCGACGTTGGATGACTCCAGTGCGCCGGATTCGAGCGAACCGAGCTTGGTGCCCTCGCCCGGCGTGCCGGTCAGCGCCTGGCCCGAAGCCTGCGTCTCGGCATACATGTTCTGGCCCTTGGGTTCCAGGCCGTTGGGATTGGCAAAAGACGAGAGCACCACCTGGCCCAGCAACTTGCTCTGCTCGTTGGAGAACTTGCCGGTGATCGTGCCGTCGGAATTGATCGAGAACGACGTCAGCTCGCCGGAGGTGTAGCCGTCCTGGTTGAGCTTGCTCATCGCGTTGGTGGAGCCGAACTGCGTCGTGCCGCTGAGGTCGACCGTCATGTTCAGCGCCGCCGAGCCGTTCGGGAAGTTCGCGGTCGGCAGCGTGATCTTGCCGCCCGCGGGTGCCGTGAGATTGCCGTTGGTGTCGAAGGTCAGCGAACCGCCGGCGAGCTTGGCGCCGCCGTTGAGCGCAGCGCCGTCGAGGGTCCCATAGGTGTCCCACGTGCCGGCGCCCGTCTTCACGAAGTAGACCGCGAGGTCGTGCGGATTGCCCAGCGAGTCGTACACCGGACCGATCGCATTGGAATAGTTGAAGGTCGCCGAATCATTGGCGTCGAAAGGCGTCTTCGTCGGGGCAGTGCTGCGCGAATCGAGATTGAACTCGGCGTCCACGCCCGTGGTGGCGTTCGGCGTCATGGCGGCGGTCGGGATCTGGATGGCCGACGGCGTGCCGCCGTTGATGCCGCCGCTGGCGTTGACGCCGAAGCCCGTCAGGCGCAGGCCGGATGCGTTGACGATGAAGCCGTCCTTGTCCTTGGTGAACTGGCCGTTGCGCGAATACATGACCTCGCCGCTGGCGCTGGACATGCGAAAGAAGCCATCGCCGTTAAGGATCGCGACATCCAGCGGACGGCTACTGGTCTGCGTCACGCCTTGCGTGAAGTTCTGCACCACACCAGCCACCGACGCGCCGAGGCCGACGCGCGAACCGGCATAGACGTCCTGGAAAGTGGCGGCAGCGGACTTGAAGCCCACCGTGCCCGAGTTCGCGATGTTGTTGCCGATGACGTCGAGGTTGGCGGCGGAAACGCTCAGGCCGCTGATGCCTTGGGAGAAACTCATGATGAATCCTTGTTTGATGCAGAAGGAAAACGGAAGACGGGAGACGGAAGGCGTGCCTGCCTTGCGTCAGAGGAACATGCGCACGTCGGAGAGATTGATGGTCTGGCCCGATGCGAGCTCGAGCGTCGGGCCACTCGCGCTCTGCTTGACGGCGGCCACCTGCGCGAAGGTGAGCGCAGTGGCGTCCACAGCCGTGCCGCCATTGGTTGCGGCCACCGTGAACTTGTAGCTGCCGGCCGCCACGGCGTTGCCCTGGTCGTCCTTGCCGTCCCATGTCACGGCGTTGACGCCCTCGGTCATGGAGCCGGCTTCGATGGTGCGCACGGTCTTTCCGCTCGCATCGACGATCTTGATCTGCACGTCGGCCGCGGTGCCTGGCAACTGCACTGCAAAGGCCTGCACAGCCGGGTCCTTGCCGTCTTCCGGCGCCGTGGTGGTCAGTGAGTCGCCCGGCGACAGCACGTGATAGCCGATGAGAGACGCAGCCTGCAGCACCTGGTTGGAGCCCGTCTGGTTCACCAGACCCGACAGCGTGTTGTTGAGCTTCTCGATGCCGCTCACGGTGCTCATCTGTGCGAGCTGCGAGGTGAGCTCCGCGTTCTCCATCGGATTGAGCGGGTCCTGGTTGTTGAGCTGCGTGACCAGCAGCTTGAGAAAGCGCTGCTCGGTGTCGTTGTTCGAGACACTGGCGGTGCTCGCTGCGGCACTGGCTGCGTTCAGCCCGCTGATGGAAGACGTGTCTGCGATGGCCATGGATGCTTTCCTTGCTTTCCGTGAGTGGTTTTATTGGCCGATGGTCAGCGTCTTGACCATCAGCGTCTTGGCTGTGTTGAGCACTTCGACGTTCGCCTGGTAGCTGCGCGACGCTGAAATCATGTTGGTCATTTCTTCGACGACGTTCACGTTCGGCATCGCCACATAGCCTTCGCCGTTGGCATGCGGGTTCTTCGGATCGAAGACCATCTTTGCGGGCGACTGGTCCTCCACGACGCCCGAGACCTGCACGCCACCGATGTCCTGCTGACCCGAGGGCGCGACTTCGAAGAAGACCTGCTTGGCACGGTAGGGTTCGCCGTCGGGGCCCGCCACGCTTTCCGCATTGGCAAGATTGCTCGCAGTGACGTTCATGCGCTGCGACTGCGCAGTCATGGCGGAACCCGCCACGCTGAAGATGTTCATGGAACCGCTGGAGATTGGCATCGCGTGTTCCCTCGCTTACTGCTGCACCGCGGAGAGCAGCGTCTTGATCTTGGCGCCGATCACGGTGAGGTTCGATTCATAGCGCAGCGCGTTGTCCGCGAAGTTAATGCGCTCGACGTCCATGTCGACCGTGTTGCCGTCGATGCTCGATTGCGTCGGCACGCGATAAAGCAAGTCCTGGTCGGGCATCGACTTCGCTTCGCCCGCGAGATGGCGTGACGATGTCGTGGCCAGCGCAAACGATTGCGACTGGCGCCCTTGCTCCACGGCCTGCGACAGACGGCTGCTGAAATCGAAATCGCGGGCCTTGTAGTTAGGCGTGTCCGAGTGGGCGATGTTGGCCGCCAGCACTTCCTGGCGCTCCGCCCGGAGATTGAGTGCCTCGCGGTTGAAGCGAAGCGCCGCATCCAGCTTGTCGATCATTCTTTCCATCCTTGGTGGCGTCGCGTCCGCACTGGGCATGGCGACAGATGGAAAGCGAGTCTATGGACGCGCCGTTTTTGCAATGGGTCGAACAAAGGGGGTTTTCAGCGGCACTTCGCCACTTCGGCATCGGGGGTGTCTTCCTAGAATTGCCCGGCAACTCCTCGATCACCATGCAACAACGCAAGACCCGGAACCGCCTGCTGCGCCTCATGCTGCCGGCATGGATGGCCTGCATGGGCACGGCCTCTCTCGCGGCCGCGGCCGCGCCCGCGCCCGTGCCCGAAGCGGCACGCGCAGCCATCGACAAGCTTCTGCAGGCGCAGACGGCCGGCCTGCCAGGCAAGGCGACGGTCTCCATCAACTCGACGGGGTCTGCACCGCTTCCGCCATGCGATGACTTCGAGGCCTTCATGCCGACCGGCACGACGCCTTGGGGGCGTCTGTCGGTAGGCCTTCGCTGCCGGGGCGACAAGCCCTGGAGCCGCTTCATCTCGGTCAACGTCGCCGTGACAGGCACATACTTCGTCGCCGCACGGGCCATATCGCCTGGCGAGAGCCTCGGCCCCGGAGACGTGATCGAACGCACCGGCGACCTGAGCAGATTGCCGCGCTCGGTCGTCACCGACGTTTCGGCGCTGCGGGGCGTCACCAGCACGCAGCGCATTGCCGCAGGCGCGCCGCTGCGAAAGGAATTGATGCGCGGCGTCGTCGTGATCCAGCAGGGCCAGACCGTGCAACTGGTCGCTCAGGGCCAGGGTTACGCCGTCAGCACCGAAGGCAAGGCGATGACGCGCGCCGAAGCCGGCGCCACGGTGCAGGCCAAAACGCGCGATGGCCGTCTGGTGAGTGGGATCGCCGACGAGGAAGGCCAGATCCGGCTTGCTCAGTAAGCCGCGCTCGCCATTCGATGCGATCGGGCCTAAAGTTCCCGGTCAAGCCGCCGATATATGGGCCAGCCCTTTGAGGAATCATCTTGAAAATCGATCAACCCGCGCCTTCGGCCACGCCTCTTTCCCGCCCCTCCAAGCCGGGCTCTGCCCCAGCGTCCGCCGCCGACGCCGCGAGCCGCTCCAAGGAGGTGGTGCAGGTGTCCGGACAAATCCACGCGCTGCCCAACTCCGCTGGCAGCGATTTCGACGCGGCCCGCGTCGCGGCAATCCGCGAGGACATCCGCGCCGGCCGCTATCAAGTCAACCCCGAGCGGATCGCCAGCGGCCTGCTCGACAGCGTGCGCGACCTGCTCGGCGCCGAGAAGAAGCAATGAACACCATGCTGCTCTACCTGCACGCGGAAAAATCCTGCGTGGAGGAATTCCTGGCCATCCTGTCGCAGGAAGAGGAGGCCATGACGAACCGCCGCTTTGCGGAAGCCGAGCAGATCACCGAACAAAAGATCCAGTTGCTGGAACGCCTCGCCGAGCTCGACCGCCAGCGCGAAGCCGCACAGGCCGCACTCGGCTTCGAACCCGGCCGCGCCGGGGCCGATGCGGCGGCTGCAGCTGGTGGGGAAGCAACCCGGCAGGCTTGGGCGGCATTGCTCGAACTGGCCGAGCAGGCGCGAGTTCACAACCTGCGCAACGGTTCCGTTGTCTACGCGCAGCTCGATTTCACGCAGAAGGCGCTGCACTTCCTGCAGTCGAGCGTGCAGATGTTCTATGGACCGGACGGCGCCCGCAAGACGGCGGCCGGCGGCCGCGCGCGCCTGGCGCTGGGCTGAGCTCTCCCCATCGGGCGCGAAAGCCGCGCCCGGCTACTTGTTCGGATTCAGCAGGTATTTCTCGCCGGTTGCGTGCTTCGAATAGACGGCAATCTCATCCAGCCGCAGCGCCTCGACCAGCGAGACTTCTTTGGTGTAGCGGCTCGCAAAAGTCGTCTTGAGCTCCTTCGCCACCCGCGCCTTCAGCTTCTGCTGCCCTTCGGGGCCGATTTTCTGAAGGAAGGGGAACAGCAGCCAGCCGCCCATCCCCCAGGTCATGCCGAAATTGCGCACGAACTCCGTCGGCCCGCGATCGAGGCCGCCGTAGATGTAGACCTGCTTGTAGGTGGTCGAGCCATAGCGGCTGTATTCGGTAGCGGTCCTGTTTGCGGCAGCTTCCATGCAGGTCAGGATCTGGCCCGCCAGCTTGCCGCCGCCGATTGCGTCAAAAGCCAGCGTGGCGCCGGTGGCGACCAGCGCCTCCGTCAGATCCTGCATGAAGGTCGGCGATGTGGCGTCGCAGACATACTTGGCGCCCATGCCGCGCAGGAGGTCTTCCTGCTCCTTCTTGCGCACGATGTTCACCAGCCCGATGCCGTCCTGGATGCAGATCCGGTTGAGCATCTGCCCAAGATTGGACGCCGCCGCCGTGTGCACCAGCGCCTTGTGGCCGTCGCGCCGCATCGTCTCGACCATGCCCAGGGCCGTGAGCGGATTGACGAACGAGGACGCCCCTTCGGCAGGCGTCGCGCCGTCGGGAAGCACCATGCACTGCTCAACGGGAATGCAGCGGAATTGCGTGTACATCGCGCCGCCGAGCACCGCGACCGTCTTGCCCATCAGCGCCTGCGCTTCGGGCGAGGCGCCCGCCGCGACCACCACCCCTGCGCCTTCGTTGCCGACCGGCATCGATTGATCCAGGCGAGCGGTCATGCCCTTCATGGCGGCTTCGGGCACCGTGGCGGTGATCACCGGCCGGTCCGGCGTGCCGCCGGCCTTGGCTGTGCGCATGTCCGCCGCGCCGAACAGCAGGCCCAGGTCCGAAGGATTCATGGGTGCTGCTTCGACGCGGACGACCACTTCGTTGGCCGCTGGCTGCGGCAGTGCTTCCTCCGCGAGCGCGAGTTCGAGCACGCCGTCGCGGCGGATCAGCGAACGCAATTGGAGGGTGGTCTTGGGCAGGTGCATGGCGGTGTCCGGTCTGCGAAATGAGGGCGGTCAGTATAGGAGTCAGGGATCAGACGTGCTCGGCCCGATCCTTCAGGTGCCGCGCATTGGCTGCGGCGATTGCCCTGAAGGGATCGCTGATGCGTGCATCCGTAGACGCGCGATGCCAGAAGTCCAGGGCAGCCAGGCACGCGCCCGTCCAGACAGCCCGTTGAGCCGGCAACGGAAGAGGTGCCTCGAAGTTCCGCGGCGGGACCTCCCCGCCCGCGAGTGGCGCATAGAGCATCGGCAGCATGTCGTAGACCGGCGCGAGCGACAGGCAGCCTTGCGGCCGGAAACTGAGGTTGCCAAGATGCATGTCGGCGTTGGCAATCAACCGACCGAACCACCACAGATGCTGGATGCGGATTTCATCATGGGCAGATAGCAGCCCCGCGCCGGCAAGACGGCCCGCGATCCTGGTCCAGTCCATCGCAGCTTCGCCAACCAGCGCAGCGTTGATTGCTTCAAGGCTGCACAGGCGGCTTCTTCCAAACATGCCGATTCGATCGAAGCGCTCCACCTCCAGGAATGTGCGGCCATCGTGCACGAGGATGCGACTTCGCGAGCGCTCGATGCCGGGCAGCGTCCCGGCAGCTTCCAGCGCCAGATGTTCGGCCACCAGCAGATCCGCCCAACGCCGGACCGCCGGCGATCCGTCAGACCCCGAGAACTTGACCAACACATGGGGCGTCGCCTGTCCTTCGAGCGTTCGCAATGCTGGGAACTTCGGGAATTCACCCGCGGCGCTCGAGCCTGGCACCCCTGCCGCAATCGCCTGTTCCGCCAACGCGGCGTAGGCGCGGCCTACGCGCGAGCTGTTCAAGGGCTCGGCCGGCTTGACCTTGTGCTGAAGCCAATTCTCGTAGGCGAGGTCGCCGAGGATGAGGCTGCCACTGGCATCTGAACCTGTACGGCTCAACACGAAGAGGATGTCGTCGTCGGACCACTCGGTCGGATCCGGGGACACCGCAAGCTGGCGATGCTCAGCCCGTGCGAACTGGCGGCCCATGTACCCTTGCGGACGCATGTCGTAGAGGGGATAGGGAAGGCCCTCCCACCACCCGTCGCGCGACGCATCGTCCAGCGGCCAACCGGCCTTGGCGAGATCCAGCAGGGCGCCAGAAGGAGATACCGGGGTCAGCGACGCGATGGATTCGGCCCTGCCCTCGGCATTGACCTCGTACAAGGATAAGTCGGAGGCGTCCCCGCGCAAGGGACGGCGCAATGCATAGCGCGCGCGCCGCGCTTTACCGATGGTTAGGACTCGGTCTCCAAGCTCGCCCAACAGCCGATGCAAGGTCGCGACACTGACACCCACAGCATCAGCCAACTCGGCGGCGCTAGCCATCGGGCGTCTGGCGAGTAGCGCGGTCAGCTGGTCGCGCGCAGCCTGGTTACGAATTCGCATGCTCTTTATGAGAAGATTCCTGAGAAGATTCCTGAGAAGATTATTCCCATCATCTCATAGCGCGATCGACCGATTTTTACTATCTTTTTTGAGAAGATCAGGAGACCAAATCAAGGCGCAAGATCATCCGCGCCCGCATCCGGATAGGCCAGCACCCGGTCGATCCGCTTGCCATCCAGGGCCGCGACTTCGAAGCACCAGCCTGCGCATTCGATGCGCTCGCCGACTTCGGGCAGCTGGCCGGAGACAGACATCAGCAACCCGGCCACGGTGTTGTAGCGGCCGCGATCTTCATCGGGCAGTTCGCGAATACCAAGCCGCGCGCGGAGTTCGGACACCGGCATCAGGCCATCGAGCTCCCACACGCCGTCGGGACGCTCCCGCGCCCAGGCTTCCTCGTGCGTCTGCACCTGCAATTCGCCGGTGATCGCCTCCAACAGGTCGCGCGGCGCCATCAGGCCCTGGACGACGCCGTATTCATCGACCACGAACACCAGCCGCCCGGCGCGCAGACGAAACTGCTCGAGCAGCTCCATGCCCGTCAGTGTTTCAGGCACGAACACGGCCGGCTGCGCCGCCTGTTCGACAGTCCCTTGGTGATCGGGGCCGAGCCGGAGCAGATGGGCGACGCTGATCACGCCGATGACGTCGTCCAGCGAATTTCGGCAGACCGGATACCAGGAATGGACCAGGTCGAGAGCGCCGGCGTCGGAAACCTTCCGAAGGCACTGCGCGATCGTGAAAGAGGCTTCGAGCCATTCGATGTCGGCGCGCGGAACCATCAGCGACGTGAGCCGCCGATCGTCGAGGTGAAACACATTGCGCACCATCTGGTGCTCGTGCATTTCGATCACGCCGGCATCGACGCCTTCTTCGAGACTGGCGGAGATTTCCTCTTCGGTCACTACGCGTGCGGCGTTCGAATCGATGCGCAGCAGCTTGAGGGTTGCGGCCGTGGCGCCCGACAGCAGCAGGACGAAAGGCTTGGCTGCCGTGGCAAGGCCGCGCATGGGGCGCGCCACAAAGCGCGCGACCGGCTCCGGATAGAGCTGTCCGATGCGCTTGGGCACCAGCTCGCCGAAGATGATCGTGAAAAAGGTGATGCAGCTCACGACGACCGCCGTCGACGCGATGCTGGCGCTGCCCCGGCCCATGCCTGCTTTTTCCATCCACTCGGCGAGCGGCGCCGCGAAAGCCGCCTCCCCGACGATGCCGCTCAGCATGCCAATGGACGTGATGCCGATCTGGACACTGGACAGGAACTGCGTCGGATCGGCCATCAGCTTCAGCGCCGCGGCGGCACCTGCGTCGCCCGTCTCTGCCAAGGCCGCGAGGCGTGCGCGGCGACTGGTGGAAAGGGCCATTTCGGACATTGCGAACAGCGCATTGAGCGTGGTCAGCAAAGCCAGTAGGAAAACATCCATGGACGCGGGAGAGAATGGGGACCATGGCACTTTACTTGATCGGCGATGTGCAAGGCTGCGACGAACCGCTGCAGCGCCTGCTCGACCTCATCGCCTTCTCGCCGAGCCGCGACGCTCTGGTGGTGCTCGGCGACCTTGTCAATCGTGGGCCGGACTCCGCCCGCGTGCTTCGGCGAATGCAGCGTTATGGCGCCTCGGCGCGCAGCCTTCTCGGCAACCATGACCTGCACCTGCTCGCCGTTGCCTATGGCGCCCAGAAGGCCGGGCGCAAGGACACCACCGCCGACGTGCTCACGGCGCCTGACCGCGACCTCATGCTCGATTGGCTGCGCCACCAACACATGGCGCTCCATCAGAAGATCGGCGGTGACGACCTGCTGATGGTGCATGCGGGCGTCTTGCCGCAATGGACGGTCGAAGACACCGTTTCGCTGGCGTCCGAACTGGAATCGGTGCTGCGCGGCCCGGCGATCGCCGATTTCCTGCCTGTGATGTACGGCAATGAACCCGACCAGTGGAATGACGCCCTCACCGGCGCCGAACGGCTGCGCGTCATCGTCAATGCGCTGACGCGGATGCGTTTCTGCACTGCCGAGGGTGCAATGGAATTCGAGAGCAAGGATGCGGTCGGCACTGCGCCATGGGGCTACATGCCGTGGTTCGACGTCCCAGCGCGCAAGACGGCGACCGCCACAGTCGCTTTCGGCCACTGGTCGACCTTGGGCTGGTTGTCACGGCCGGACCTGATCTCGACCGACACGGGCTGCGTGTGGGGCGGTTGCCTCAGCGCCGTGCGCTTTGGCGCATCTACGCAAGAACGCGAGCTGATCCAGGTGAAATGCCCCCAAGCCCAAAAACCAGGCTGAGCATAGATCAGCCCCCTTCGAGAAACACCGCGGAACCGGCTTAGCCGGGCCGCTGGTGTTGCCCCCGGCAGGGGGTGGGCGCCCGACACGAAGTAGTGCGGGCAACCTGGGGGCGAGCCCTATTCCGCCGACTTGAAGAGGGCGGGCACCTTGCGCTTGCTCTTGATGTTGCTGGAGAGCCCTCGGGCAGGCGCAGCTTTGGCCGCGGCTTCCCATGCGGGGGCGGCTTCGCGCTCGGCGGGCGCCTCATAGGGCTGCTCGAAGAACGGGTCTCGGGGGGCCGCGGGTGCACGGTGGGGGCGACCGCCTCGAGCCGAACGGGCATCGCCACGGTCGCGGGGGCGGTCCAGCGTGTCAAGCACGTCGCGTGCATCGCCCGCTTCGCCCTCTTCGCGCCAATGGCGGCGGCCATCGTTGATGCGGCCGCGCGGACGGTCTTCCTCGAACTCGATCGGCTCGAGCTCGATCTTCTTCTTGATCAATTTCTCGATGTCGGCGACGAGTCGAACGTCGTTGCCGCCGCTGGCGAAGCTCACCGCCAGGCCTGAGGCTCCGGCGCGACCCGTGCGTCCGATGCGGTGCACATAATCTTCGGCGTTGAACGGAATGTCGAAATTGAACACCGCCGGCACGTCCTTGATGTCGAGTCCGCGCGCAGCGACGTCGGTCGCAACCAGCAGGTCGACCTCGCCGGCCTTGAATGCAGCAAGCGCCTTGAGTCGCTCGTCCTGACTCTTGTCGCCGTGCAGCGCGGTGGTCTTGAGCCCCTCGCGCTCGAGCGAACGCGCGAGCCGCGCGCAGCCCAGCTTGCTGTTGACGAAGACGAAGGCCTGCGTGATGCCGCGCTGGCGCACGATCTGCTTCAGCGCGCGGCGCTTGTCGTCGTCACCCACGCTGTAAAAGCGCTGCTCGACCGTGGAGGCCGTTTCGTTCGGCCGCGCGACCTCGATCGTGACCGGGTTCTGCAGGTAGCTGCCAGCCAACCGCTTGATTTCAGGGGAAAAGGTTGCCGAGAACAGCAGCGTGATGCGCTGCTTGGGCAGATAGGACAGGATGCGCTGCAGGTCGGGCAGGAAACCGATATCGAGCATGCGGTCGGCCTCGTCGAGCACCACGTACTCCACCTGGTTGAGGACCGCGTTCTTGGCCTCGATGTGGTCGAGCAGGCGGCCGGGCGTTGCTACCAGCACTTCGACGCCTTTTTTGAGTTCGAGCGTCTGCGGCTTCATGTCGATGCCGCCGAACACCACTGCACTGCGGAGGTTCGTGTACTTGGCGTACAGCTTGACCTGCTGCGCGACTTGGTCGGCGAGCTCGCGCGTCGGCAGCAGCACCAGGGCGCGCACCGGATGGCGCGCGGGCGAGGTGGAGCTGTTCTCGTGCTTGAGCATCCGCTGCAGCAACGGCAGCGAGAACGCCGCCGTCTTGCCGGTGCCGGTCTGGGCGGCACCCATCACGTCCTGGCCCGACAGGACCACGGGAATGGCCTGCTCCTGGATCGGCGTCATGGTTTCGTAGCCCATTTCGGCTACGGCGCGCGCCAGCGGTTCGGCCAGGGAAAGATTGGAGAAGGAGCTTGTCATGAAGCCGAGCATTCTCTCACCCCCAGGCTCCGCGCACTTTGTGTCGCTTCGCCTACCCCCTGACCGGGGGCAACACCGGCGGCCTGGCGAAGCCAGTTCCGCAGTGTTTCTAGGATTTCGCCGTCCCGCTGCGGGGGGGGGCGAATGAAGGCACACTGGCTGGCGGGTTTTTAGAGGCTTTTTGAGGCGAAGGTGTCGCAGTCTTCCATGTTGCCGCTCTTGAAGCCGGTCATGAACCAGCGTTGGCGCTGGGCGCTGCTGCCGTGGGTGAAGCTGTCGGGGACGACGGCGCGGCCGGCTGAGCGTTGGAGGGCGTCGTCGCCGATTTTCTGGGCGGCGTTCATGGCGGATTCGATGTCGCCCGGATCCAGCCACTGCTTGGACTCCTGGGAATGATGAGCCCAGACGCCGGCGAAACAATCGGCCTGCAGTTCCACACGGACGCTCAGCGCGTTGTTCTGGCCGTGGCTCAAACGGCCGCGCATCTGGTCGACCTTGCCGGTGACGCCGAGTTCGTCCTGCACGTGATGGCCGACTTCGTGCGCAATGACGTAGGCCTGCGCGAAGACGCCGGGCGCGCCGAGTTGGTTTCTCAGCGTGTCGTAGAAGCCGAGGTCGATGTAGACCTTCTGGTCGCCGGGGCAATAAAAAGGACCCATAGCCGACTGGCCGGTGCCGCAGGCGGTCGGCGTGGCGCCGCGGAAGAGCACCAGCTTCGGCGCCGTGTACCTCGCGCCGCGCTGCTGGAAGATGTCACCCCAGACCACTTCGGTGTTTCTGAGCACGGTGGAGACGAAGGCCGCGTCCTTGTCGTTGGCCGGCGGCTTGTGCGCCGGGCCCTGCTGCTGCACCTGGGGCGCCGGCTCGCCGCCGCTCAGGAGCCCGAGCACCGTCAGCGGGTTGATGCCGAAGATCCAGCCGGCGATCAACGCGACGGCCACCGTTCCGATACCGATCCCGCGCCCGCCGATCGGCAGGCCAAAGCCCCCGCCGCCGCCATCATCGCGGCGGTCTTCGACGTTGTCGGATTGTTCGTTGCCTTCCCATCTCATGACGCACTCCTTGCCGCTGCCGCAGCGGTCGCAAGATGGTACGCGTTCACCGCGGCACCACGTCTCCGACATTGATGGCGAGATGCTGCCGGTCGCGGGCAGCCGGCAAAGGCCGCTCCGGCCCCGAGATGCTGTAGGACCGGGCCCGAGGTGGCCCACAGGTTTCGGGAAGCCACTCAGGCCTTGGGCAAGGTCACGCCGCGCTGGCCCTGGTACTTGCCGCCCCGGTCCTTGTAGCTCGTCTCGCAGACTTCGTCGCTTTCGAAGAACAGGACCTGCGCGCACCCTTCGCCAGCGTAGATCTTGGCCGGCAGCGGCGTGGTGTTGCTGAATTCGAGGGTGACGTAGCCTTCCCATTCGGGCTCGAAGGGCGTCACGTTGACGATGATGCCGCAGCGGGCGTAGGTGCTCTTGCCCAGGCAGATGGTCAGCACGTTGCGCGGGATGCGGAAATACTCGACCGTGCGCGCGAGTGCGAAGCTGTTGGGCGGAATGATGCAGCTGTCGCCGTGAAAGTCGACGAAGCTCTTCTCGTCGAAGTTCTTCGGGTCGACGACCGTGCTGTGGATGTTGGTGAAGACCTTGAACTCGGGGGCGCAGCGGATGTCGTAGCCGTAGCTCGAGGTGCCGTAGCTGATGATCTTGTGACCATCGCGCTCGCGGATCTGGCCGGGCTCGAAGGGCTCGATCATCCCGTTCTTCTCGGCCATGCGCCGGATCCACTTGTCGCTCTTGATGCTCATGTCGGGGGTCCTTCCTAGGGGCCGCTATTCTAGGCAGCGGCGGCCCTCCGTCCCCCTGCCCTCCGCTGCCTCAGTCGGCGAGAGCTTGCGAGACCACGGTCCGCTCGATCAGCCGGTCGTCGCCCAGCACGATGAGGGCAAACAGCATCTCCTCGAGCGTGTTCGCCAGTGCCGTCTTGCGCGCCAGCAGCGGCGTCGCCGTCGGGTTGATCACCACGAAGTCGGCCTCGCAGCCAGGCTGCAGATTGCCCACCACGCCTTCCAGCCCGAGCGCTCGCGCTGCCCCTGCCGTGTGTCGCCACCAGAGCTGCGAGGGCGGAATGCTGACGCCGGGCTTGGTCTGGCCCTCGCGGCCCGCGTAGTAGGCAGCCAACATGGTGGCGAAAGGGCTGAAGCTGGTGCCGCCGCCGACATCGCTTGCCAGGCCATACGGATAGCCAATGCGATCTGCGCCTTCGAAGTCGAAAAAACCGCTGCCCAGGAAGAGATTGCTCGTCGGGCTGACGGCTGTCGCGGTACGGGTTTCGCGCATCAGGCGGCGATCGTCGTCGTCGAAGTGGATGCAATGCGCGTACACGGCGCGCTCGCGCATCAGGCCGAAGCCGGCATACACATCGAGGTACGAACGGGCATGCGGAAAGAGCTCCCGAGCCCATTTCACCTCGTCCTTGTTTTCCGCGACGTGCGAGTGAATCCAGGTGTCGGGGTATTTGGCCGCCAACTCGCCGGCGCCGCGCAACTGGGCGTCGGTGCTGGTGGGCGCAAAGCGCGGCGTGATGGCATAGCCGAGCCGGTCGACGTTGTGCCACCGGCGAATGAGCGCCTCGGAATCGATCAGGCTCTGCTCGGTCTGGTCACGTACACCGTCAGGCGAATGGCGGTCCTGCAGCACCTTCCCCGTGATCATGCGGAGTTTGCGTCGCCGGGAGGCCTCGAAGAAGGCGTCCACGGATGCGGGGTGGGAGGTGGCGAAGGTCAGCGAGGTCGTCACCCCATTGCGCATCAGTTCGTCCAGGAATACCTCGGCGACTTCGCCGGCATGAACCGGGTCGGAAAAGCGGCCTTCGGCCGGAAAGGTGTAGTTCTCGAGCCAGGGCAGCAGCCCGTCGGCAGGCGCGCCGATGATGTCGGTCTGCGGAAAATGGACATGCATATCGATAAACCCCGGCGCAAGGATGCGCCCGGGCCAATGCGTGACAGGCACTTGCGGATACCGCTGCGCGAGTGCGGCGTAGGCACCGGCGTCCTGCACGCGCTGCCGTCCATTGGCATCGGGGCCGACGACCAGGAGGCCGTCTTCGTCGAAGACCGGCTGGCCGGCGGGATCGAATCGCAAAAGGGAGGCACGGTACGCTTGCATGGGCACGGAGGGTAAGTCAGCAATGCGGGTACGCGATGTGCATGCGCGTATGGGCGCTATACGGCGGCAATACTGCAGCTTTCCGGCCGATGGTAAGCGCGGCACCGGCGCGAGGCTCGACCATAATTCCGGCAACTCTTTCCAGGAAGATCATGAAATCACGTGACGCCGCCAAGAGCGCCCGCAGCCGATGAAGGTGCTGCTGATCGCAAACTACGAGCCGGACGGACAGGCCAGCATGCTGGCTTTCAAGCGCGTCCTCGAACGTGAACTGCCCCGGCTCGGGTGCGAAGTCCGCGTGATCGCGCCCACCATGCGACTGCTGCGCTACTTCAAGACGTCGCGCTGGTGGAAGTGGCCCGCCTACGTGGACAAGTTCATCCTGTTCATGCCGTCGATTGCGCGCCCGGTGCGCTGGGCCGACGTGGTTCATGTGGTCGATCATTCCAACAGCATCTACGTTCCCTGGGTGGACAGCAAGCCCAACGTCGTCACGTGCCACGACGTGATCGCGGTGCAAGCGGCCAAAGGCATGATCGAGGGCTGGCAGGTCGGCCGGTTCGGGCGGCTGCTGCAGCGGCTCATCGCACGGGGGCTGGCAAAGGCCGACCTCATCACCTGCGTGTCGGATCTGACCCGCCGTGACCTGCTCGCGCTGGGCTTCGCGGACGAACGCAGGGTCACGACCGTGCTCAACGGCCTGAACGACAACTTCGCCCCGGTGCCGACGGACGATGCGAGGCGGCTGATTTCGCGGTTCGGCCTTTCTCCCGAAGACAAATACCTGCTCCACGTCGGCTCGGAACTGGACCGCAAGAACCGGCGCGGAGTGCTCGAAGCCTTCATCGCCCTGCAAGAGCGCGCCCGGGCCGGCGGAACGCCTGCCATCGTCCAGCGCCTGGCGCTGGTCGGGCCCGACCTGAACGACGAATTGATGAACGTGGCACGCCAGCACGGCGTGGCGGATCTGATCCTGACCGTCAGGAACATCTCGCATGAGGAACTGCGGGCGCTCTATTCGAGCGCCGTGGCGCTGCTTTTTCCGTCGTTCCAGGAAGGTTTCGGCTGGCCGGTCATCGAGGCGCAGGCTTGCGGCTGCCCCGTGTTGACGTCCAATCGTGCGCCAATGAACGAAATTGGCGGCCCCGGCGCGGTCTACGTCGATCCGAACGATCCGACAGCCATGGCCGCGGCGATCGAGTCGGCGGCACCGCACCTGGACGAGATGCGCCGCCTCGGCCTCGAGAACGCCGCGAACTACACCGCTGAACGGATGGCATCCAACTACGTCTCCGCTTACCGGCGAGTGATTGCCGAGCGAAGCGCGACGAACCAACCGCACCCGCGAAAGGCCCCATGAGAAAGCTGCTGGCGCTCGGCGTCGTGTTTCTCCCCTGGGCCATCAAGCGCTGGGTCTTGCGCCGCTTCTGGGGCTACCAGATCGCGGACGGGGCGCGCATCGGGCTGTCCTATATCTTTCCGGGCCAGCTGGTGATGGGCGAAGGCGCCTACATCGGGCACCTGAACGTCGCCATTCACCTGGGCCGGATGGAGTGCGGTGCGCACTCGATCATCAATCGCTCCAACTGGATCACCGGCCACCCGCCGGGCGGCGCCCACTTCACGCAACGGACGCAGCGCGATCCGGCGTTTCTGCTCGGCGACCATGCGGCGGTCACCAAGTCGCACATCATCGATTGCACCGACAGGATCGAGATCGGCGCCTTCACGACCGTCGCCGGCTACCAATCGCAGCTCATCACGCATGGGATCAACGTGTTCGAAAGCCGGCAGGACTGCAAGCCGATCCGCATCGGCGCCTACTGCCTGGTGGGCACGCGGGTCACCGTGCTCGGCGGCTCGGCCTTGCCCGACAGGTCAGTGCTGGGCGCCGGATCGGTGCTGAACAAGGTCCACACCGAGGAATACGCCGTCTATGCAGGGCAACCCGCTGCCAAGGTGAAGACCCTCGACCCCGAAGACGCCTACTTCCATCGCGCAAGCGGCTTCGTTGACTGAATCCAGGGCGGGCTGTGGCGGGAGGTCAGTTGACCTTGCCTTGAACACCTTCGACCAGCCAGTTCATCTTGAGGATCTGCTCATCGGTCAGGCTCTGGCCCTTGGGGATGACGACATGGCCCTGGTTGTCGCGCACGTCGGCAACGGCATGAAAAGGTTGCAGCTTGCCTGAAGCGATGTCCTGCTGGCGCAGCATCACTTCGTCCTGCACGGCCTTGGGCACCTTCGTGCCGAAATCGCCCACGCGGATCATTCCTTCCTTGACGCCACCCCACACGCTGCCGCTCTTCCAGGTGCCGTCGAGCACGGCGCGCGCGCGCTGCGTGTAGTACTCGCCCCACTGGTGGGTGACCGCGATGATCTGCGCATCGGGTGCGACCTTGCGCATGTCGGAGTGATAGGCCACGGCCATCTTGCCGCGCTCCTGCGCCGCGGCCATGACGGCGGTCGACCCTGTGTGAAAGGCGATCACGTCGACGTTCTGGTTGAACAAGGTCATCGCTGCTTCGCGCTCCTTGGGCGGGTCGAACCAGACGTCGAGCCACACCACCTTGACCTGCGCCTTGGGATTGACCGAGCGCATGCCCAGCGTGAAGGCGTTGATGCCCTGCAGCACTTCGGGGATCGGAAAGCCGGCGACGTAGCCGGCGACATTGGTCTTCGTCATGCGGCCGGCCGCGACACCTGCGAGATACCGGCCTTCGTAGTAGCGCGCGTTGGCGATCGCGACGTTGGGTGCGGTCTTGTAGCCGGTGATCGACTCGAACTTCACATCCGGAAAATCGCGCGCCACCTTCAGCGTCGGCTCCATGTAGCCGAAGCTCGACGTGAAGATCAGCTTGTTGCCCTGCTGCGCGAGATCGCGGATGACGCGCTCGGCATCGGCGCCTTCGGGAACGTTTTCGACATAGGTGGTCTTCACCTTGCCTGCGAGGGCGGCCTCGACGGTCTTGCGCCCGTTTTCATGCTGGCGCACCCAGCCGGCGTCGGTGACGGGCGCGACATAGACGAATCCGATCTTGAGCGGATCGGGCTTCGGCGTGGTGTTCGCGGGGGTTGCGGTGTTCGCGGGTTGCGAAAAAGCGGGAAGAAAAAAGCAGGCGGCCGCGAGCGCGGCAGCGAGGTTTTTGTACATGGTAGTCCTCTACATGGCCCCAAAAAGAAAAATGGCGCTGCGGGGCAGCAGCGCCGGGCGGGCATTTTACGCGCGCTGTGCTTGAATGAGGCGGGCCCGTGTCACACACTCTTCACGGCGATGTCACGGCTTCTCCCTAGTCTCGTGTGCGTTCACAGCCCACGAACCAACTCCCGGAGGAGAACCCCATGAACTCGCGCCGCAAATTCATCCAAGGCACCGCCACGACCGGCATTGCCGCCGCCACGCTCGCCGCATTTCCACCCAGCATTCGACGCGCTCTTGCGATTCCGGCGCACAACAAGACCGGCAGCATCAAGGATGTCGAACACATCGTGATCCTGATGCAGGAGAACCGCTCCTTCGACCATTACTTCGGCACGCTGCGCGGCGTGCGCGGCTTCGGCGACCGGTTCACGATCCCACTGCCGCAGGGCCTGAACGTCTGGCAGCAGACCGATGCCAACGGCCGGCAGGTGCTGCCCTTCCATCTCGACGGCAGCACGGGCAATGCCCAGCGCTTCAGCGGCACGCCGCACTCATGGGCGGACGGCCAGAACGCGTGGGACGGCGGCCGCATCAATCAATGGCCGCGCTACAAGACGGCCGCGTCGATGGGCTACTTCAAGGAAGCCGAGTTGCCCTATCAGTTTGCGCTGGCCAATGCCTTCACGATCTGCGATGCCTATCACTGCTCCATGCATACGGGCACCAATTCGAACCGCATGTTCCTTTGGACCGGCACCAATGGCCCGACCGGCGCGGGTGTCGCGTCGGTCAACAACGAGTGGGACTCCATCGATGCATCGACCTTCGGATACGAATGGAAGACCTACCCCGAGCGCCTCCAGGCCGCCAAGGTGAGCTGGATGGTCTACCAGAACATGCCGGACAACTTCGGCGACAACCCGCTCGCGGGATTCAAGCAGTACCGCATCGCCAACGAAGTCTCGGGCAAGCCGGTGAGCAACGACGCGCTTTCGCCCGCCTACGATCCTGCGAGCGATGATGCCGGCAACCCGCTCTACAAGGGCATTGCCAACACGATGCCGGGCGATCTCAACGATCCGTCGACCCACTTCGATCGGTTCCGCCAGGACATCAAGTCCGGCAAGTTGCCGCAGGTGTCATGGCTCATTGCCGGGGCGACCTATTCGGAGCACCCGGGCCCGTCCAGCCCGGTTCAGGGCGCCTGGTACATCCAGGAGACGCTCGATGCGTTGACTGCCGTGCCCGAGGTCTGGAGCAAGACCGTGCTGATCGTCGATTTCGACGAGAACGACGGCTACTTCGACCACTGCCCTTCCCCCTCCGCGCCTTCGCTGAATCCGGACGGCACGCCGGCCGGCAAGACGACGCTGCCCGAGCGCGAAGTCGCCTTCGAGCGCTTCACGCATCCCAATCCACCCGGCACGAAAGGCCAACCGCAGCCCGACGGGCGCGTGTACGGACCCGGCATGCGCGTGCCGATGTATGTGATCTCGCCATGGAGCCGCGGCGGCTGGGTCAATTCGCAGGAGTTCGATCACACCTCGGTCGTCCGCTTCATCGAGAAGCGCTTCGGCGTCAAGGAGCCGAACATCAGCCGCTTCCGCCGGGCGGTGTGTGGCGACCTGACGAGCGCCTTCAATTTCGAGAATCCCAATGACGAAGTGCTGCCCACGCTAGCAGGCCGCAAGTCGCGCGCGCAGGCGGACGCGCTGCGCGCCGAACAGGAAAAGCTCACGCCTATCACGCCGCCCGCCAACCCGCTGCTGCCGCAGCAGGCCACCGGAACGCGGCCGTCGCGCGCGCTGCCCTATGAACTGCACGTGAGCGCGCGCGCTGATGCACTGCATGGGCGCGTCCGGCTCGTGTTCGCCAATACTGGCGAGGCAGGGGCCGTGTTCCACGTCTACGACAAGCTCAATCTCGATCGCCTTCCGAGGCGCTACATGGTCGAACAAGGCGAGCGCCTGGAAGACGACTGGAGCGCCATGACCAGCAACGCCGGTCTCTACGATCTCTGGGTGCTCGGGCCCAACGGCTTCCATCGGCACTTCAAGGGAGACCTGAATCGCTTGCGCGCCCGCGGTGCACCCGAGCCGGAGTTGCGCGTCGGATACGAGAAGCGCCGCGGCGACCTCTATGTGAAGCTGCGCAATGACGGCGACCGGCCATGCCAGTTCACCGTCAAGGCCAAGGCTTACCGCAATGACGCGCGGCAGGTTCGCGTCAAGGGCGGTGAAGATACCGAGTTGCACTGGGACCTGGACGACAGCGGCTGCTGGTATGACTTCTCGGTGACCTGTGATTCGGACCCGGCCTATTGCCGCCGGTTTGCCGGTCGCGTAGAGACTGGCAAGCATTCCGTGAGTGATCCGGCCTTCGGCAAGCCGGATCTTTGAACCAGGAAGCAAAAAGGGGCGCTGCTCAGGCCGCGCCCCTTTTTCTTTCTATGGATTTTTTCTACTTGGAAGCGGTCGCCGGATTCTTCATGGTTGAAATGACTCGGCTGTTGACGCGCGAGCCGCCTACGACGTTCTGATCCGGCGCCGAAGCAGCGGCGATTGCCTGTGCATTGATGACCGCTGGGTCGACCATCGGCGTGAAGGGCTCCGCACCGCGCGAACCGCGCGTCACGTTCTGGTCCGGTGCATGCGCCGTTGCGATCGCTTGCTGCGCCATCTTTTCAGGATCGGCCATCGGCGTGAAGACTTCAGCGCCGCGCGAGCCGCGCGTCACGTTCTGGTTGGGCGCGTGGGCTGCGGCGACGGCCTCGGCCTGGACATCGGCACGGCTGCGGCCTTGAACGGTCTGAGCCTGGGCGCTGGCAACGGCGCATGCGGCCAAAAGCGCGCCACACGTGATCTGGGAGAGTTTCATGTCGAATCCTTTGGATGAGGGAAGTAAGGGAAAACCCTTTGGACGTTAACCCTCGTCCGTGGCGAAACGATGACGAAACCCAAACCCACGTCCCCGACGTGACGAACTCAAACACGCCGCTCAGGCGAAGCCGTCGAACACAGCGTTGAGCCGGTCGACATAGGCACGCTTGGCCGCCGCCTCGACAAAGCTCCCTTCGAAACTGTTGGCGGCCAGTTGCCAAGCATGCTGCGCAGTGAGGCCGGTGGCGGCAAAGGTCTCGATGAAGTTCTGGTTCATGTAGCCGCCGAAATAAGCCGGGTCGTCCGAGTTCACCGTCGCCACCAGACCGCCATCGAGCAACTCCCGTAGGTTGTGCTGGCCGAGATCGGGAAAAACGCAGAGCTTGAGATTCGACAGCGGACACACGGTCAGCGGGATGCGGTCGTGTGCGAGCCGCTTCATGAGCGCTGCGTCCTTGGTGCTTTGTACGCCATGGTCGACGCGCTCGACCTTGAGCACGTCGAGCGCGCTCCAGATATAGGCTGGTGGTCCCTCTTCGCCCGCGTGCGCGACGAGATGAAAACCCAGCTCACGGCAACGAGCGAACACCCGCGCGAACTTCTCGGGCGGATGGCCGAGTTCGCTCGAATCGAGGCCGACGCCGATGAAGCGATCGCGGAACGGCAGCGCCTGCTCGAGCGTCGCGAAAGCGTCTTCCTCGCTCAGGTGCCGCAGAAAGCACAGGATCAGTTCGGCATCGACTCCGAGCTTGGCCTTGGCCTCGACGCAGGCGCGGTGCAGCCCGTCAATCACCGTCTGCATCGACACGCCGCGCTCGGTGTGGGTCTGCGGGTCGAAGAACATCTCGGTGCGGATGACGTTGTCCGCAGCGGCGCGCTCCAGATAGGCCCAGGCCATGTCGTAGAAGTCCTGCTCCTTGAGCAGCACGCTGGCGCCCGCGTAGTAGATGTCCAGAAAGCTCTGCAGGTTCGTGAATGCGTAGGCGCGGCGCAGGTCTTCCACGCTCGCATACGGAATGGCGACGCCGTTGCGCTTCGCCAGCGCAAAGATGAGTTCGGGCTCCAGCGAGCCCTCGATGTGTATGTGCAGTTCGGCCTTGGGCATGGCGGCGAGCAGCGCGGGCAGGCGGTCGGCAGGCACGTCGCGGACTGCGTGCCGGGTGGGCCGGAACTTGGAGATATTCATCAGCAGACTCCGAAGGTAATGCCGCGCGTCTTGAGATGGCGGCGGTAAATGGACGAGGCCTTGTCGGCCACGGTGTGAAGCTCGGCCCGGAGATCGAGCGGCAGGCGCTTGGGGCTTTGCGACTCGAGCACCGGCTTGTCCTGCAGGAAGATGGTGTCCTGGAACGCGCGCAATGAAGCCTCGTCGCGCTCGAAGTCGGCCGTCGCAAAGCGGAACCAGACACGGCAACGCTCGGCGTCGATCGGGCAGATGTACATCGCGATCGATTCGCGGTAGTCGCCGATGCCGACGCTCACCGCGTCGGGCACCTTGGTGAGCACCGCCGCATACGGCGCAGTGACCTCGTAGGTGTATTCGACCTGCGCGGGCGCGGTCGAATTGACGGTCGACTGCGGCTGCCATGCCTTGCACCCGGTGGCAAGAAGGCCGTTGGGCGTGGCTTCGACGCGGTAGTCGTCGATGGCTGCCATGTCTCGCGCACCTAGCCAGCCTTCATGCACGAAGCCGAAGTGCGCCATGTCGAGAAAGTTCTCGATCAAGCGGGGAGCGCTGGTTTCGACGTCGTAGGGTCCGCAGTCGATCTTGCGAAGGCTCGCATCGGCTTCTGCGGCGAACGTGGGCAGCAATTCATCGCCGCTCCCTTCCGGCGCCGCAAGTTGAACCCAGATCAGCCCATTCGCCTCATGCGCTGCGTGCGGTGTAACGCGGTGTGTCGCCGGAGGGACGAACGCGGGCAGAGCGGGTACTTGCGTGCAATGGCCTCCCGCCTCGAAGCGCCAGCCGTGATAGGGGCATTCAAGGTGCGCAGTGCCCTCGCAGTCGACCACGCGCCCCAGCGAAAGCTGAGCGCCTCGGTGCGGGCAGCGGTCGGGCCAGGCGTGCACGGCAGCCTTGTCGTCGCGCCACAAAACGATGTTTTCACCCAGCAGCCGAACCGCGACGGGCGCGTTCGCCACGTCTTTGACAAGCGCTACGGGATGCCAGAGTTGTCTTTCGATCATTGCCAGATCTGAAATGAGAAAGCTGAAATGAAAAAGGGTTGCCCAAGGACAACCCTTTGCGCCGGAGAACCGGGCTGCGGATTACTTCTTGTCGCCGCCCGGAACCTTGCCTTCCACGCCCTTGACGTAGAAATTGATGCCGGTGAGGAACTTGTCGTCCGCCACCGCGCCGTTGGCGACCAGTTCCTTGCCCTCCTGGTCCACGATCGGGCCTTTCCAGATCGAGAAGCTGCCGTCCTTCAGGCCCTTCTTGACTTCGTCGACCTTGGCCTTGGCTTCGGCAGGCACGTCCTCGGCGATCGAGACGAGATCGATCGCGCCTTCCTTCACGCCCCACCAGCTCTGGCCGGTCGTCCACTTGCCGTCGAGCACGTCCTGGGTGGCCTTGATGTAGTACGGAGACCAGTTGATGACGGCCGAGGCGAGGTGAGCCTTCGGTCCGTAGGCAGTCATGTCCGAATCCCAGCCGAATGCGCGCTTGCCCTTTTCCTGCGCGGTCTTGAGCACGGCGGGCGAGTCGGTGTTCTGGAAGAGCACGTCGGCGCCGCCGTTGATCAGCGCGGTAGCGGCTTCGGTTTCCTTCGGCGGGCTGAACCATTCGTTCACCCACACGACCTTGGTCGTGATCTTGGGGTTCACCGATTGCGCGCCCAGCGTAAAGCTGTTGATGTTGCGCAGCACTTCGGGGATCGGCACCGAGCCGACCACGCCCAGCGTGTTGCTCTTGGTCATCGAGCCGGCGACGATGCCGGCCATGTAGGCGCCTTCATAGGTGCGGCTGTCGTAGGTGCGCATGTTCTCGGCCGTCTTGTAGCCGGTGGCGTGCTCGAACTTCACGTCCTTGTTGTCGGCTGCGACCTTGAGCATCGGCTCCATGTAGCCGAAGGTCGTGCCGAAGATCAGCTTGTTGCCCTGGCTCACCATGTCGCGGAACACGCGCTCGGCGTCGGCGCCTTCGGGCACGCTTTCGACGAAGGTGGTCTTGATCTTGTCGCCGAATTCCTTTTCGAGCGCCTTGCGGCCGTTGTCGTGCGCGAACGACCAGCCGCCGTCGCCCACCGGGCCCACGTAGGCGAAAGCAATGTTGAGCGGGCCCGTCGAAGCCGGTGCCGGCGCAGCGGCAGTGGGTGCCGGCGCTGCGGGTGCTGCCGCCGGTGCGGCGGCTTCTTCCTTTTTGCCGCAGCCGATGAGGGCGGCCGAAGCCACTGCCGTGAGGGCAGCCAGCTTGAGCAGGGAACGCTTGTTCAGATCATTCATTTCTTGAAATCCTCAAAGGACAGGTTGGCAGAGAAACAGAGCGAAACGGAAAACGGAAACGCGAGATTATGAGCCGGGGTAGAACGGTTTTCCTATCGAAGCGGGCATGTTCACGCGAATGAAAGCGGGGTTGCGCGAGATCAATGCCAGCACCACGATCGGCGCGACGTACGTCAGCATGCTCAGGAATTGACTCGGCACGTTGACGC
This sequence comes from Variovorax sp. 01N429, assembly GCF_056399425.1. Lineage (NCBI taxonomy): Bacteria > Pseudomonadati > Pseudomonadota > Betaproteobacteria > Burkholderiales > Comamonadaceae > Variovorax > Variovorax sp. 01N429. Next base: position 33,802 of record NZ_JBFTRG010000008.1, read on the forward strand.
CAGTGCTTTGCAGGTGAAAACCGAGCATGGAGACACCGCCGAACAGGTATGCGCCGAGCAGCACGCGCACCGGCCGCCAGGTCGCGAAAGTCGTCAGTGCCAATGCAATCCAACCCCGTCCGGCCACCATGCCTTCGACCCACAGCGGGGTGTACACCGTCGAGAGATAAGCGCCCGCCAATCCGCACAGCGCGCCGCCTGCGATCACTGCCGTCAAGCGAATGCGCCGTACCGGATAGCCCAGCGCATGCGACGACTCCGGCGATTCGCCGACCGAGCGCAGCACCAGTCCCGCCCGCGTGCGATAGAGGAACCAGATGAGCCCGAAGGTCAGCACCACCGCGAAATACACCATCGGGTGATGCCGGAACAGCGCCGGCCCGACCAGAGGGATATCGCCGAGCACCGGGATCGCATACGACACGCTCTCCGGCAGCTTGGCCTGCACGAAGTTGATGCCTGCGAATGCCGAGAAGCCGACGCCGAAGAGACTGAGCGCAAGCCCCGTCGCGTACTGGTTGGTGTTGAGCCAGATCACCAGCACGCCGAAGAAGGTAGCCAGCAATGCACCGGCAGCCATGCCCGCCAGAAAGCCGAGCCAGGTGTTGTGCGTCGTGACCACCGTGGCAAAGCCCGCGATGGCGGCGCAGAGCATCATGCCCTCGGCGCCGAGGTTCACGATGCCGGCCTTCTCGTTGATCAGCAGGCCCAGCGCCGCAATGGCGAGCACCGTGCCGGCGCTCAGGGTTGACCCCAGGAGGAGTGCGTAGCTTTCCATCATGCAGTTCCTTCGGAAGGACGGGCGACGGGCGCAGTGAGGGGTGTGCTGGCCTGCAGCGAAGACGTTCCGGGTTCAGCCACGGCCTTGGGCGCGAGCTTGCGCCGGATGCGATAGGCAATGAGCGTGTCGCAAGCCAGCAGCGTGAACAGCAGCAGGCCCTGGAACACTCCCGTGAGCGATTTCGGCAATCCCAGCCGCGACTGGGCCAGTTCGCCGCCGATATAGAACATGCTCATCAGCACCGCCGAGAAGATCATTCCCACCGGATGCAGCCGTCCGACGAAGGCCACGATGATCGCGGCGAAGCCGTAGCCGGCCGGCACATAGGGATTGAGCTGGCCGATTGGCCCGGCGACTTCGAGCGCCCCTGCAAGACCGGCCGCACCGCCCGAGGTGAGCAGCGCGATCCACACCGCGCGCCGCGCCGAGAAGCCTGCGTAGCGCGCCGCGGCCGGCGCCAATCCGCCGACCTGCTGAGCGAAGCCCGCCCGCGTGCGGAACAGAAAGACCCATAGCCCCGCCGCGCCGATCAGCGCGATGACGAGGCCGATGCTCACGCGCGAGCCCTTCATGAGCCGCGGAATCTGCGTCACCGCTTCGAAGGTCTTCGTCTGGGGGAAGTTGTAGCCGTGCGGATCCTTCCATGGCCCGTAGACCATGTAGCCCAGCAGCAGCGTCGCCACGTACACCAGCATCAGGCTCACGAGGATTTCGTTCGCATTGAACTTGTCCCGCAGGAACGCCACGATGCCGGCCCACACCATCCCGCCGGCAATGCCCGCGAGCAGGATGCCAGCGACGATCCACTGGCTGGTCTCCTTGTCGGCCAGCAACGCCACGCCGCCGGCTGCCATGGCGCCGAAGACGAACTGCCCTTCGGCGCCGATGTTCCACACGTTGGCGCGAAAACACACCGCAAGACCGAGCGCGATGATCAACAGCGGCGTGGCCTTGACCATCAGCTCGCCCAACGCATAGCTGCTCTTGATCGGCTCCCAGAAGAAAACCAGCAAGCCCTTGACCGGGTCCTTGCCCAGCAGCGCGAAGAGCACCATGCCGATCAACACCGTGATCAACAGTGCCAGGATCGGAGAGCCGTAGCTCCAGAAGCGCGACAGTTGCGGGCGGGGTTCGAGCTTAAGCATGGGCCACCTCCGACGACGCCGCGGCGCCCTGGTGCGACTTGTCCCAGAGCCCGCTCATCCACTCGCCGATCTGCGGCACCGTCGCAGCGGCGCGGTCGATGGACGGCGACAGCCTGCCCTTGGCGATCACGTACAAGCGGTCGCTGATCTCGAAGAGCTCATCGAGTTCTTCGCTCACCACCAGCACTGCGCAGCCTGCGTCGCGCAACGCGAGGATCTCGCCGCGAATCAACGCCGCGGCGCCCACGTCGACGCCCCAGGTCGGTTGCGAGACGATGAAGATCTTCGGGTTGGCGTCGATCTCCCGGCCGACGATGAATTTCTGCAGATTGCCGCCCGACAGCGAGCGTGCCGCAGCGCCCGGCCCCCCGGCCTTGACGTTGAAGCGCTTGATGATGTCGCTGGCATGCTGGTTCAGCGCGCGTGTGCGAATCCATCCGCCCTTTCCGATCGCATTGCTGCGCGTGAGCAAGAGGTTGTGCGCCAGACCCAGCGTCGGCACGGCGCCGCGGCCCAGCCGCTCCTCGGGCACGAAATGCAGCCCCAGCGCGCGGCGGCGGCGTGGCCTGAAGTGCGCGGCAGGCTGCCCGAACACCTCGATCATCCGGGACTCCGCACGGGTGTCTTCGCCCGACAAGGCATAGAGCAGTTCCTTCTGCCCGTTGCCCGACACACCCGCGATGCCGACCACCTCGCCGGCGCGCACATCCAGCGAGATCCCGTCCAGGTCGACGCCGAACTGGTCCTCGCGCGCCAGCGACAGGCGCTTGACCTCGAGCGCCACCGCGCCCGCATGGATCGGCCGGTGCGTGAGCGGCGGCGGCTCCGCGCCAATCATCAGGCGCGAGAGCGATTCGTTGGATTCGTTCTGCGGGTTGCAGACCCCCGTCACCTTGCCGCCGCGCAAAACCGTGCAGGCCGTGCACAGCTCGCGGATTTCATGCAGCTTATGGCTGATGTAGAGGATGCTGCAGCCCTCGGACGCCAGCTTCTTCAGCACGACGAAGAGCTTTTGCACCGCCTGCGGTGTCAGCACCGAGGTCGGCTCGTCGAGGATCAGCAGCTTGGGGTCCGTGAGCAGCGCGCGGATGATCTCGACGCGCTGCATCTCGCCGACCGACAGCGTGTGCACCGGGCGCGAGGGGTCGATGTCCAGCCCGTATTCGCCAGCCTTGGCCTCGACGCGACGCGCGACTTCCGCCAGCGCAAGGCTCTTGTCCAGGCCCAGCCAGACGTTTTCGGCGACGGTGAGCGTGTCGAAGAGGCTGAAGTGCTGGAAAACCATGCTGATGCCCAGCGCCCGCGCTTCCTGCGGGTTGCGCACGTTCACCGGCTGGCCGTTGAACATCACGGTGCCTTCATCCGGCTTGACCGAGCCGTAGATGATCTTCATCAGCGTGGATTTGCCGGCGCCGTTTTCGCCGAGCACCGCATGCGTTTCGCCGGCAGCCACCGTCAGCGAAACATCGCTGTTGGCGACGACCGCCGGATAGCGCTTGGTGATGTGCGCGAGCTGGAGTCTGTGGATTTTCATGGCTGTGCCTGCCTTTTCATGCGCGTATTACACCCCCGAAACAGGCCGGGTCATGAACCGCCTATGTAGATGAACTTGAAGAGGAAGACTCCGCCGATGAGCCACACCATCCAGTGCACCTCCTTGACCTTGCCCGTGAACAGCTTCAGCGCCGCATAGGTGATGAAGCCGAACGCCAGGCCATTGGCGATGGAATAGGTGAATGGCATGGTGAGCGCCGTCACGACTGCGGGGATCGTCTCGGTGGTCTCGTCCCAATTCAGCTCGGTCAATTCCCTAAGCATCAAACAGGCCACGAAGAACAAGGCCGGGGCTGTCGCATACGCCGGCACTGCACCTGCCAGGGGCGAAATGACCAGCGCCGCCAGGAACAGCACGGCCACGGTGAGCGCCGTCAGCCCCGTGCGGCCACCTGCCTGCACGCCCGCGGCGCTTTCCACATAGGCGGTCGTGCTCGACGTGCCCAGCAGCGAACCCGCGAAGATCGCGCCGCTGTCGGCGAGAAGCGATTTGTTCAGGCGGTCCATCTTGCCCGGCACCAGCAGGCCCGCGCGCTTGGCCACACCCATCAGCGTGCCGGTGGCGTCGAAGAGTTCGACAAGGAAGAAGACCAGCACCACGTTCAGGATGCCGCCAGACAGCGCCGCCTTGATGTCAAGCTGCAGGAAGGTCGGCGCAATCGAAGGCGGCGCCGCGAACACGCCATGAAAGGTGTTGCCGCCGAAGAAAAAGGACAGCACCGTCACCGCGATGATTCCGATCAGGATCGCGCCGGGCACCTTGAGCCGGTCGAGCACCACGATCAAGAAAAAGCCGAGCGTCGACAGGACGACCTCGGGCGTGTGCAGATTGCCCAGGGTGACGTAGGTCGCCTTGGAGGGCGCCACGATGCCCGCGCTCTTGAGCGCAATGATCGCGAGGAAGAGCCCGATCCCGACTGTGATCGCGATTCGGATCGAATGCGGTATGCCCCTGATGATCAGCTCGCGAAGCTTGAACACCGTCACCAGCAGGAAGAGGCACCCCGAGATGAACACCGCTCCCAGCGCAGCCTGCCAGGTGAAGCCCATCTGCAGCACCACCACATAGGCAAAGTACGCGTTGAGCCCCATGCCCGGCGCCAGCGCGATCGGGTAGTTGGCATACAGCGCCATGATGCCGGTGCCGAGTGCGGCGATCAGGCAGGTGGCAACGAACACCGCGTCCTTCGGCATGCCCGCGTCGCCGAGGATCGACGGGTTCACGAAGATGATGTAGGCCATCGTCAGGAAGGTCGTGAGGCCCGCCACGATTTCCGTGCGCACGGTGGTGCCGTGCTCTTCGAGCTTGAACATCCGTTCCGCCCAGCCCTTGGCAGAGGCTTGCTGCGGGGCCGCGTGGCGTGGGGGGGCCTGCCCGCTGAGGTCGAGCATCTGATCTGTCCGGTTCATCGTCTTGTCTCCGAGTGCTTGTGTGTGTCGATGGCGTGGGTTGTCTTGATCGCGACGCCGGCGCGAAAAACTGTTCTATTCGGGGCCGGAGCCGGGGGCCGCCATGGGCCGCAACGACGCCGCTACCGACTTGGCCCGCTCGCGCAGCCAGCGCGCCGAACTCGATGAATGGGTGCGCTCATGCCACAACTGGTAATACATGAGGCGCGGCAGCGGCACGGGGCATTCGAGGATCGCCACCGGCAGCCGGTCGAGGAAGCGCTCGCAATACTGGCGGCCGGTGGTCAGCACCAGCAGGCTCGACGCGACGATGTCCGGAATGAGCCCGAAGTGCGCGCAGCGCGCTGTGATGTTGCGCTGCCGGCCCATGTCGTCGAGCATCTGGTCGATGATCCCGCGCGCGCCCGGATGGGTGGGCGTCGGCGCGATGTGCTCGGCCGAGAGCCAGCTTTCCAGGTCCCATCCGCGGCGCACAGCCGGATGGTCCTTGTTGACCAGCGAGACGATGTCGTCGCCGAAGAGCCGCGCCATGTGCAGGTCTTCCGGCGGCTTGAGCCAGTTGCCGATCACCACGTCGACCTGCCCGAGCGAGAGATGCGCGTGATAGTCCGAATCCGAGGACAGCGGATGGATCTCGATCTGGCAGAGCGGCGCCTGGCTCTTGATCTGCGCCACCAGTTGCGGCAGGAAGAGCGGGTCCATGTAGTCGCTCGCCGCGATGCGGAAGGTGGTGGCCGCCGTCTGCGGATCGAACCCGCGCGCGTCGCTGAAAAGCACCTCGGCGGACCGCAGGATGGCGGCAGCCGGCTCGATCATCCGCAGCCCCGCATCCGTCGGGACCATGCCCGAGCCCGAGCGCACCAGCAACGGGTCGCCCGACAGCTCGCGCAGCCGCTTCAGGGCTGCGGAGACGGCGGGCTGGTACATCCCCAATCGGATGGCGGCACGCGAAACGCTGCGGTCAGTCAACACGGTGTGAAGAACCCTGATGAGATGAAGATCAATCTTGTCTAGAAGCGCCTGGTCTCTCATAGCTGCCCGCGTAGGTCTGGTAGGTGCGGGCAGTTATACAGCGCGGCTTTCACATGAAAGCGCCCTCAGGCAGCCGCGTTCTGCACCGCGGTGACCGCACGCAGGATCGACTCGCTGGTGGCAGGCGCGCGCAGCGGTGGATCGGTGCGATGCTCGCCCGCTGCCGACACGGCGTCGCGGATCGCGAAGAACACCGAGAACGGCAGCAGCAGCGGTGGCTCGCCCACCGCCTTGCTGCGATGGATCGAATCCTCGAAGTTCTCGCCTTCGTAAAGCCGCACGTTGAGCACCGGCGGGCAATCGTTCGCGGTCGGAATCTTGTAGGTGCTGGGCGCATGCGTGGTCAGCAGTCCGGTCTTCGGGTGCCACACCAGTTCTTCGGTGGTCAGCCAGCCCATGCCCTGGATGAAGGCGCCTTCGACCTGGCCGATATCGACTGCAGGGTTCAGCGACTTGCCGGCGTCATGCAGGATGTCCGCGCGCAGCAACTTCCATTCACCCGTCAGCGTGTCGACGATGACTTCGCTCACCGCCGCGCCATAGGCGTAGTAGAAAAAGGGACGGCCCTGCATCTTGTCCTTGTCCCAGCTCAGGCCGGGCGTGGCGTAGAAACCGTCGGACCACAGTTGCACGCTGTCGAGGTAGGCCTCGCCGACCAGCGTGCTGAAAGGCAGTGTGCGCCCGTTGACTTCGACTTTGTCGTTGGCAAAGCGCACTGCCGAAGCCTCGCCGCCGTGGCGTGCGGCCGCGCATGCGGCCAGGCGTTCGCGAATTTGCCGGGCGGCATCCTGGGCGGCCTTGCCGTTCAGGTCGGCACCGGTCGATGCCGCGGTGGCCGAGGTGTTGGCGACCTTCTGCGTATCGGTGGCCGTGACCTTCACGCTCTCGAAGCTCACTCCCAGTTCATGCGCAACGACCTGCGCCACCTTGGTGTTCAACCCCTGCCCCATTTCGGTGCCGCCGTGGTTCACGAGGATCGAGCCGTCGGTGTAGACGTGCACCAGCGCGCCGGCCTGGTTGAAGTGCTTGACGTTGAACGAGATGCCGAACTTCAGCGGCGCGAGTGCGATGCCGCGCTTGAGAACCGGACTCGCGGCGTTGAAAGCCGCAATCGCTTCGCGGCGCGCGCGGTAGTCGCTGCTGGTCTCCAGTTCGTCGACCAGTTCATGAATGATGTTGTCGGTCACGACCTGGCCGTAGGGCGTGACGTTGTTCTCGCCCTTGCCGTAGAAATTGACCCGGCGCACATCCAGCGGATCGCGCCCCAATTCACGCGCCACGGTGTCCAGGATGTTCTCCATCGCAATGGCACCCTGTGGACCCCCAAAGCCGCGGAAGGCCGTGTTGCTTTGCGTGTTGGTCTTTCCGGAAAAACCGTGCATGGCCACGTCGGGCAGCCAGTAGGCGTTGTCGAAGTGGCAGAGCGCACGCGTCATCACCGGGCCCGAGAGATCGGCCGAGTGCCCTGCTCGCGAGACCATCGTGATCTCGGCGCCGAGGATGCGGCCTTCGTCGTCGTAGCCGACTTCATATTCGTACCAGAAGCAATGGCGCCGGCCAGTGATCATGAAGTCGTCGTCCCGGTCCAGCCGCAGCTTGACCGGTCGCTTCAGCTTGTTGGCGGCGACGGATGCCACGCAGGCGAAGAGCGCCGATTGCGATTCCTTGCCGCCGAAGCCCCCGCCCATGCGACGGCACTCCACGTGCACTTCGTTGGCATGCAGATGAAGCGCATGCGCCACCAGATGCTGCATCTCGCTCGGATGCTGGGTCGAGCAATACACATGCATCGAACCGCCTTCCTTCGGGATGGCATAGCTGATCTGGCCTTCGAGATAGAACTGCTCCTGCCCGCCGACGTCGAGCTCGGCCTTCAGCCGGTGCGGCGCCCTGGCGATGGCCGCCTTCGCACCGCCTTCGTTCGTGCTGCGCACGACGTGCATCGGCGGCACGACGTACTGCTCTTTCGCATGCGCTTCTTGCGGCGTCAGGACGGGCGGCGCGGCCTCGATGTCGAGCGCGTCCTTGGCGCGGGCGGCGGCGCGTCGTGCGGCATCGCGTGTTTCGGCGATGACGGCGAAGACGGGCTGGCCCATGTAGCGGATGTCACCGCTGCAGAGGATGGGGTCGTCGTGCACGATCGATCCGCAATCGTTGCTGCCCGGGATGTCCGCGGCGGTGATGACCGCCACCACGCCCGGCATGGCGCGAATCTCATCGAGCTTCATGTCCTTGAGCCGGCCGTTGGCCACGGGCGAGAGACCCAGTGCGCAATGCAGCGTGCCCGCAAGTTCGGGGATGTCGTCGATGTAGGTCGCCTCGCCGGCCACGTGCAGCCGCGCCGATTCGTGCGGCCGGCTGATGCCCACGCGCGCGCCATCGTCATGCGCCTTGGCTTCCGCGCCCACGTCGATGCGTGCGGCGGTGTTGGTGAGGTAGTCGGCAAAAGCCTCAGCCGGTTTGAGGAGGTTCGGGTCCAATGGCTTGTTCATCTCAGGCTCCTTCCGCCACGATGTGCGGCATCACGCTCCAGACGCTGGTCGCTTCGAGCGGCAACGGATCGGTCGCGCGCGTTTCCAGCCAAAGCCGTTGCAGCAGGTTCTGCGCCACCTGGAGTCGATAGTCTGCGCTTGCCCGCATGTCGGTCAAGGGCTTGAAATCCTGCGCCAGCGCGAGCTTGGCGGCGTTCACGCTGGACTGTGTCCAGGGCTTGCCGACAAGGGCGGCTTCGGCCTGCGCAGCACGCTTGACGATCGCGGCCATGCCGCCGAAAGCCAGGCGCACCTCCTTCACGACGTCACGGTCGAGGGTGACCGCGAATCCGCCGCACAGGGCCGAGATGTCGCAATCGAATCGCTTGCTGATCTTGTAGGCCCTGATCTGGCGCTGGAGCGCGGCGAGAGGAATCGCGAGCCCCTGGACAAATTCGCCTGGCAGCAGGCGGTTCTTCATGTAGTCGACATAGAAATCGGGCAGCGGCATGCGGCGCACGTGCTCGCCTCGACGCAGTTCGATTTCGGCGTCGAGGGACATCAGCACGGGCGGCGAATCGCCGATGGGCGAGCCGTTGGCGACATTGCCACCGATGGTGCCGGCATTGCGGATCGGCGGCGAGGCAAAGCGCAGCCACACGTCGGTCAGGCTGGGGACGCGCCGCGTCAGGGCCGCGAAGGCGGATTCGAGCGATGCGCCGGCGCCGAGATAAAGCTCGTCGGCGCGCTCCTCGATGGTCTTCATTTCGGCCACATCGCCGACGAAGATGATGTCGCCCAAGTCGCGGAACTGCTTGTTCACCCACAGGCCCACATCGGTCGACCCGGCCAGAAGCTGCGCCGCGGGCTTTTCCATGCGCAGCGCCGCCAACTCGGCCAAGGTGGTGGGCGCATGAAAGTGGTCGATGCGCTGACCCAAGGGGGCGGCGTATTCGAAAGTGCTCTCGTGCTGCAGGCTCGTGAGCGCCTTCACCACAGGCTGGGTGTCGAGGCGCGCATCAGGCAGGTCGAACATGCGCTGACCGGCGTCGAGGATGGGGCGATAGCCGGTGCAGCGGCAGAGGTTGCCCGAAAGATCGTCGGCCAGTTGCTGCCGCGTCGGCCGCGTGCCATCGGCCTGATGGTGCTCATAGGTGGACCAGAGCGACATCACGAAGCCCGGCGTGCAGAAGCCGCATTGCGAACCGTGGCAGTCGACCATCGCCTGCTGCACCGGATGCAGGCGCTGCACGGGGTGCTTGTCGTGCACGTGCGCGTCACGGCCCTGGCTGCATTGCGCCTTGAGATCCTCGACGGTGAACAGCGCCTTGCCGTGCAAGGTCGGCAGAAACTGGATGCAGGCATTGACGGTCTGCAACCGCAATCCGCCGATCGCGCCCTTTTCGCCGGGTTCGGCCAGTTCGCCGATCACAACGGTGCATGCACCGCAATCGCCCTCGTTGCACCCTTCCTTGGTGCCGGTGCAGCGAGCATCCTCGCGCAGCCAGTCCAGCACGGAGCGCGTCGGGTGGACGCCGCTGATGTCGACGATCCGGCCTTGGTGGAAAAAGCGGATGGGTTGTGTGCTCGGTGTCATGCTCATGCTCGTTCAAAAATCGGGCCAACTGGAAGTTAGTCCTTTAGAGCCGCATACGCATATATGCGTGCCCATATCGGCTATGTGGGGCTTGGTATGGAAGGGGTGGGTAAACACCTAAGCACCTACGCCTCCGTGAACAGATCCCGGACCACCTGACGCAGCCACCGGTTCGCAGGGTCGGCCTCGAAGCGCTTGCTCCAGTGCAGCGACACCGTGAAGTCGCGCAACGGAAACGCCGGCTCGACGATCGCGTAGCCGCCCTCTTCGGCAAAGCCGCGCGCGATGTTGCGCGGCATCACCACGGCCAGGTCCGTCGCGCGGACGATGGCCGGCAGCACCATGAAGTGCTCGGTCGTCAGGCGCACACGATCTTCTAGATTGAGCAGTTGCAGGATGCGCAGCGTCTCGGCGTGCGTGCGCACCGCCACGTATTCGAGCTTGCGCAAGGCCTCCAGCATGGCCTGCCCATTGCGCCGCGATCGCGCGAACGGATGGCCCTTGCGCAGGAGCACGATGTAGCGGTCCTTCAGCAGCGCCGCGCGTTGGGTGTCGCGCACCTTCGAAAGGAACCCAAACGCGAAATCGACACGCCCGCTGTCGAGCGCGGGCGCGATGTCGCCGGGCTGCAGCGGAAAGGTCTCCAGCCGCACGCCAGGCGCCAATTCGCCCAGCCTGGACATCAGCAGCGGAAGAAAACGGCCTTCGCCGATATCGCTCATGTGGATGCGGAAAGTCTTGCGCGATTCGGCGGGCTCGAAGCGATCGGGCTCGCTGAGCGCATCTTCGAGCGTGCCCAGCGCCGATTGCACCGCCACCGCGAGCCGCTCGGCGCGCGGGGTCGGCGCGACGCCTCCCGGCGCCCGGATGAAGAGCGCGTCCTTCAGCAGCAGACGCAAGCGCCCCAGCCCGTGGCTTGCGGCGGGCTGCGTGAGCCCAAGCGATTCGGCCGCACGGCTGACGCTGCGGGCTCGATAGACGGCGTCGAACAGCCGCAGAAGGTTGAGGTCGATGGCGTCGATATGCATGGCGTTCATATTGCTTAGCTCGATTATTTTATTGAACGCGCACAGCGGCAAACGCACACTGGCGGGTGGCGCAAGCCAACCCACAACGAGAAGGAGACACCACATGGCCACGATCCGTCAGTTCGCGGTGATAGCCGCTTTGCTCTGCGCGGCAACCGCCGCATGGGCCCAGCAAGCTCCGGCAGACGAGCCCGGTTGGGCCAAGGGGCGTCCGAAGACGGACGCGGCCAATCGTCTGGCGCCGGTGCCGGCCTTCCCGATACCGACCGCACCCGACCAGTTGCCTACAGCCAAGTTCAAGCTGCCGCCGGGCTTCAAGGTGGAGACCTGGGCCTCTGGCGTGCTCGACGCGCGCGAACTGCGCGAAGGCGCCAAGGGCAACGTGTTCGTGAGCACGCTGTTCGTCGGCAACAAGGTCTACGTGATTCCTGAAAAAGGCAAGCACGAGCCCAAGACGCTCATCGACAAGATGCCCTTTGCCACTGGCATCGCCTATCACAAGGGCGCGCTCTATCTCGCCACCAACACGCACATCTACCGCTACGACAACATCGAGGACAAGCTCGACAACCCCGGGACGCCCGTGGTGCTCACGGACAAGCTGCCGGGCGGCCAGGACCACAGCTGGCGCTTTCTGCGCGTACACAACGACAAGCTCTACTACGCCGTCGGCGCACCCTGCAACCTCTGCGAGCCGGACGACCAGCACGGACGCATCTTTCGCATGAACCTCGACGGCAGCAACGTGGAGACCATTGCGCAGGGTGTGCGCAACACGGTCGGCTTCGACTTCGATCCGAAGACGGGCGACCTCTGGTTCACCGACAACGGCCGCGACTGGTTCAGCGAAGACCTGCCGAACGATGAGCTCAATCACCTGACCAAGGTCGGCCAGCATTTCGGCTATCCATATTGCCATCAGGGCAACATCCTCGACGCTGAGTTCGGCTGGGGCAAGAGCTGTGACGACTACGTGAAGCCCGCGGCGCTGCTCGGCCCGCACGTGGCCGGACTGGGACTGGTCTTCTACGACGGCAAGATGTTCCCGAAGAAGTACCAGGGCGCGATGTTCATCGCACGCCATGGCCCGTGGAACCGCTCGAAGAAGTACGCCGACATCGCCGTGGCATGGCCTGACGGCAAGGGCGGCGCCAAGGTCGAGCCCTTCATGACCGGATTCGTCGAGAACAACCAATACCTCGGGCGGCCGGTCGATTTCCTCGTACTCAAGGACGGCTCGATGCTCGTGAGCGATGACCACGCGGGTGCGATCTATCGCATCAGCTACGGCGGCCGATGAGGAGGCTGGCGCAACCGGCGATCAGAGCGGGGGCCATGGCGCTCCTGGGGCTTGCGGCTCTGGCAGCAAGCGCCCAGGGAACGCAAGGCGCGGCATCCACGCAAGGCAGCTATGCGCAGCGCTTCGCAAGCGTGTGCGCGGCCTGCCATGGCGCCAATGGGCGCAGCGAGATGGCGGGGACGCCATCGCTTGCGGGCCAGCATTCGTTCTATGCGATCACACAGCTCTTTCTGTTTCGCGAAGGCCGGCGCAGCAATGAGGCGATGTCGGCCATTGCCAAGGGCATGACGGACCAGGACATGCGGGGCTTCTCGGATTTCATCGCGACGCTGCCGCCGGTGCCTGCACCTGCACCGGCCGCGCCGCCCGATGCCGCGCGCATGGCGCGCGGCCAGGCGCTCTCGCAGGAGTTTCGCTGTGTGATGTGCCATGGCGCGGATCTGAGCGGCGGCCAGCAGGTGGCGCGCATCGCGCAACAGAGCGAGGACTACCTGAAGCTCACGCTGCACGAATTTCAATCGGGCAAGCGCCCGGGCTACACACAGGCGATGGCCGAGGCCGTGAGGCCGATTCCGTCGGACGACCTCGACACGCTCGCCTACTACATCGCGCGCTTTCCCGGCGCGCCGAAACCATCGACCGGCAAGTAGCAGCGCAAACAGCAGCGCCAATAGCGGCAGCAATTTCAAACGCGATCGGAGTCAAGTCTCTTGGAAGTTTCATTCAGCAAGGAAATCGAGGCCTTGCGCCTCGGTGCAGGCGATACGTTTCACGGCGAAGGCATCCTCGCCATCACCAAGGGCCTTCTGCAATCGGGCGTGGCCTATGTGGGCGGCTACCAGGGCGCGCCGGTGTCGCACCTGCTCGACGTGATGGTGCAGGCCAAGCCGTATATGGACGAGCTCGGCGTGCATGTGGAGGCGTGTTCGAACGAGGCCTCGGCGGCAGCCATGCTCGGTGCGTCGATCCACTACCCGCTGCGCGGCGCGGTGACGTGGAAGTCGATCGTCGGCACCAACGTGGCGGCCGATGCGCTGTCCAACCTGTCGTCCCCGGGCGTGAAAGGCGGCGTGCTGATCGTCGTCGGCGAAGACTATGGCGAGGGTGCTTCCGTCATCCAGGAGCGCACGCACGCCTACGCACTCAAGTCGAGCATGTGCCTGCTCGACCCGCGGCCCGACCTTGGCGTGATGGTGAACATGGTCGAGCACGGTTTCCGCCTCTCCGAACACTCGAACATGCCCTGCATGATGGAACTGCGCATTCGCACCTGCCATGTGCGCGGCAGCTTCGAATGCAAGGACAACCTGCCGCCAGCCATCTCGAAGCGCGCGTTGATCGAAGAACCGGCCGGCTTCGACTACATGCGGCTCGCGCATCCGCCGGTGACCTTTCGCCACGAGAAGCTCAAGGGCGAAGAACGGCTGCCGGCCGCACGCCGCTATATCGCCGAACACAAGCTCAATGAGCTGATCCCCGGCACGCACGCCGACCTCGGCATCGTCGTGCAAGGCGGGCTCTACAACGCGCTCATCCGCAGTCTTCAGCAACTCGGCTTGGCGGATGCCTTCGGCGCCACCGACATTCCCCTGCTGGTGCTCAACGTCGCCTATCCGTTGGTGCCGGAAGAAGTGGCGGACTTTTGCGCGGGCAAACGCGCGGTGCTGGTGGTCGAGGAAGGCCAGCCCGAATACATCGAGCAGGAGATCGCCACCCTGCTCCGCCGGCGCGACATCCAGACGCCGCTGCATGGCTGCGACATGCTGCCGGCCGCCGGCGAATACGGCGTCGAAGTGCTGGCGACCGGACTTGGCCAATTCGCGGCGCGCTATCTGCCGGAACATGCGCAAGACTCCGCCGCGGAATGGCTGACCGGGAATCGCGACCGCCGCGCAGCCGTGGCGAAGTCGCTGGAGTCACCGCTGCCCACCCGCCCGCCCAGCTTCTGCATTGGCTGCCCCGAGCGACCTGTGTTTGCCGCGCTCAAGCTGGCGCAGCAGGACAGCGGCCCGGTGCACATCGCCGCCGACATCGGCTGCCACGCGTTCGGCACCTTCGAGCCCTTCTCGATGGGCCACTCGATCCTCGGCTACGGCATGAGCCTCGCAAGCCGAGCCGGTGTGTCGCCGATGATGCAGCGCCGGGCGCTTTCGATCATGGGCGACGGTGGCTTCTGGCACAACGGGCTGCTGACCGGGGTGCAGAGCGCGCTCTTCAACGGCGATGACGCGGTGCTGCTTATTTTCAAGAATGGCTACACCTCGGCGACGGGCACGCAGGACATCATCTCGACGCCGGACGACGAGGTGAAAGAGCGGGCCATCGACAAGCAGCAGAGCCTGGTCGACAAGAACCAGACCATCGAGTCGACGCTCAAGGGCCTGGGCGTGCAATGGCTGCGGACCGTTCACACCTATGACGTCGACAAGATGCGCAAGACGCTCAACGAAGCCTTCACGAGCGACTTCAACGGGCTGAAGGTCATCATCGCCGAGGGCGAATGCCAACTGGAGCGCCAGCGCCGCATCAAGCCGTGGATTGCAAGCCTGCTCAAGAAGGGCGAGCGCGTGGTGCGCGTGAAATACGGCGTCGACGAGGACGTGTGCAACGGCGATCACGCATGCATCCGCCTGTCGGGCTGCCCGACGCTCACGATCAAGGACAACCCCGATCCGCTGAAGGTAGATCCGGTGGCCGTGGTCATCGACGGCTGCGTGGGCTGTGGCTTGTGCGGCGCCAATGCGCACGCCGCCACGCTGTGCCCGAGCTTCTATCGCGCGGAAGTGGTGCAGAACCCCAAGTGGCACGAAAGGCTGCTGCATTCGCTGCGCGGCGCCGTCGTGCGTGCGCTCCAAACGGCATGAGATTGGCACTCCCCCAGGTTGGCTCACTTCGTGTAGCCGCCCACCCCCTCGCCGGGGGCAATACCAGCGGCCCGGCGAAGCCGGTTCCGCGGTATTTCTGGAACAGACAAGCGCAGAGTAAGCAGGATTCTTCATGAACGACTCTCAACCGATCACCCTCCTCATTTGCGCGCTCGGCGGCGAAGGCGGCGGTGTGCTGACTGAATGGCTCGTCGATACGGCGCGACATGCCGGCTTTGCGGCGCAGAGCACGTCCATTCCCGGGGTGGCGCAGCGTACGGGCGCCACCACTTATTACGTCGAAGTCTTTCCGGTGCCGCTGGCCAAGCTCGGGGGGCGCCGGCCGATCTTCAGCTTGAGCCCGGTGCCGGGCGCGCTGGACGCCATCATCTCTTCGGAGCTGCTGGAGACCACGCGACAGATCGGCAATGGCATGAGCGCGCCCGAGCGAACCATCGTCATCACCTCGTCGAACCGCACGCTGACCACCGCCGAACGCATGCAGCCCGGCGACGGCCGCGCCGATGGGCAAAGACTGCTGGATGTCGTGAAAGCTTTCAGCCGCGAGCACCACGTTTTCGACATGGGCGCTGCGGCACGCGAAGCGGGCACCGTCGTCAGCGCAGTCATGCTGGGCGCGATCGCAGGGAGCGGGCTCTTTCCCTTTCCGCGCGAAGCCTATGAGCGCGTCGTGCGCGGTGGGGACACCAGCGCGCCCGAGAAGGTGAGCAAGATGGCGGCGGCCAGTCTGCGTGGGTTCTCGAAGGCGTTCGACGCGGTCAACGCACCGCGCCAGCACGCCGCGATGATCACGAGCCTGCTGGCCTCCAGCGGAGACGAGGCGCCGGGCGCAGAGGCGCTGTCCTCATCGGTGGCGAGTTTGTTCCCTCCGTCAGTGCACGAGATGCTGGCGCTGGGCCATGCACGCGTTCTCGACTATCAGGATGCGCGCTACGCCGATCTCTACGTCGAGCGCCTTCAGCGGGTGCTCGCCGCCGAGCGCGCTGCCGATCCGGCGGGTGCACAGGGCTTCGCCGTCACGCGCGAGATGGCACGCTGGCTCGCGTTGTGGATGGCCTTCGACGACATCGTGCGGGTGGCCGAACTCAAGAGCCGCGCAAGCCGCTCGCGGCGCGTGCGCGATGAAGTGAAGGCCGGCGAAGACGACATCGTGAAGGTCTACGACCACTTCAAGCCCGGCGCGCCGGAGTTCGCGGCGCTGCTGCCGGCTTCGCTGGCCAATCGGGTGACCGCATGGGATCGGCGCCGTTCGGCGCCTTGGGCGCTGCCTCTCAAGGTGGGCAGCCATTCAGTCTTCGGCATGGCCTCGCTGCGCTTGCTGGCGTCCCTGCGTTGGCTGCGCAGACGCGGACAGCGATTCGCGCAGGAACAGGCACTGATCGAACGCTGGCTCTGGGCGGTGGTCGAGGGCACGCGCACGCATTGGCGCCTGGGGCATGAGATCGCGCTCTGTGGCCGGCTCATCAAAGGCTATGGCAGCACCAACGAGCGCGGCAAGAACAATCTGCTGCACGTCATCGACCATCTGGCCATCGCGCCGCTCCCCGACGGTTCGCCGGCCTCGCGCGCCACGGCCATCGCGGCGGCGCGCGAAGCCGCACTCGCGGACGATGCCGGCACCGCGCTCGATGCCACGCTGGTGCGCCACGGCGCAGCGCCGCGTCCCGTCAAGCCGCAACCGATCCGATGGATGAAGCGCACGCCAAATGCCGCGCCTCGCGCGCACTGAGAAAAGTCTCTCAAGGTAAACGCCGATTTACGCAATCAGCGACTCTTATAAAAAATAACCGATTTCGCACCGCACAAAGTCGGCATCCGCAGAGTGCCGACTGCCACCGAACCAACAACACCTAGGAGACACCCATGTCGACAACTCGCTTCATGACTTCGGCCGCCGCGCGCGCCGTGCTGGCGCTTTCGGCCGCGCTGGCGCTCGCCGCCGCACCGGTCCATGCACAGGACAAGCCGGTCAACCTCAAGCTGTCCAGCTGGGTGCCGGCGCAGCATCCGCTGAATCCATCGCTGCAGGCATGGGCCGATGACATCAAGAAGGCGTCGAACGGCACGATCACCGCGACGCTGTTCCCATCGGAGCAGCTCGGCAAGGCTTTCGACCACTACGACATGGCGCGCGACGGCATCGCGGACTTCGCCTACATCAACCCCGGCTACCAGCCGGGCCGCTTTCCGATCATGGCGGGCGCATCGCTCCCCTTCCTCTTTGCCAACGCCAAGGGCGGCACCGTCGCCATCGACACGTGGTACCGGCAGTACGCCGCCAAGGAGATGAAGGATGTCAAGTTCTGCTTCGCCTTCGTGCATGACCCCGGCACCTTCCATGCGCGCAAGAAGATCGTGCTTCCGACCGACATCAAGAGCATGAAGATTCGCCCTGCGACAAGCACCATCGGCCAGATGGTCACTTCGCTCGGCGGCACCAACGTGCAAGCCTCGGCGCCCGAATCGCGCGACATGCTGGAGCGCGGCGTGGCCGACGCCATCACCTTCCCGTGGGGCTCCATCGGGCTGTTCGGCATCGACAAGGTGGTGAGCTATCACATGGATGTTCCGCTCTATGTCACGCCTTTCGTGTGGGCCATGAACCAGAGCAAATACGACAGCATGTCGCCCGCGCAGAAGAAGGTGATCGACGACCATTGCACCAGCGAGTGGGCTGAGAAGGTGGCCGCGCCATGGGCCGACTTCGAATATGGCGGCCGCGCGAAGATCGGCTCGCAGGCCGGCCACGAGATCTACAAGCTCACGCCCGAACAGCTCGACGCGTGGCGCAAGGCGACCGCGCCCGTCGAAGCGCAGTGGGCTGAAGGCGTGAAGAAGGTCGGACAGGATCCGAAGGCCGTGCTCGATTCGCTGAAAGCCAACCTCGTCAAGAACAAAGCTGCCTTGTGATGGCGGGCCGGGACGACATGCCATCGCCGGCGCCTGTGAAAGGGATGCTGAGCGACAAGCTGATCAACGGGATCGAATGGCTCGCGGCCATGTTTGTCGGCATCGTCGCGCTCAATATCTTCGTGGCGGTGGTGTTGCGCAAGTTCTTCGACACGTCGATCCCCGACGCCTACGACTTCGGACGCATGCTGCTGGGCATCCTCATCTTCTGGGGCATTGCCGCGACGAGCTACAGGGGCGGCCACATCACGGTCGACCTCGTGTGGACAGCGGCCAGCCCGCGCATGAAGCGCTGGATCGATGTCTTCGCCACGCTGGTGCTGCTGTTCGTGGTCGCGGTGCAGACCGCCACGCTGTTCGACAAGGTGCGCGGCACCTATGTCGACCACGTGCTGACCTACGACATGAACATCCCCACCTGGCCGTTCTATGCGGTGGCGTGGCTCGGCGACGTCTCGGCGGTCGTGCTGATCGCTATCCGCACCTATCGATTGATCTTCCATCCTGAGTTGCTCCACGACGAGAAGCCGGAAATGAAAGCTGATGAATGAGCACTGACGCGATTGCCGTTCTCGGCTTCTTTGTTCTTTTCGCGTTGATGTTGTTGCGGGTGCCGGTCGGCATGGCCATGGGACTGGTGGGAGTCACCGGCTACGCGTGGATCGTCGGCCCCGGGCCTGCGCTCAAGCTGGTCGGCCAGACTTCGATGCGCACCGTGACCGACTACACCTTCGGCGTCATTCCCATGTTCATGCTGATGGGGGCGCTGGTCTCCGTGTCGGGCGTGAGCCGCGAGCTTTTCAAGGCCGCCAACTCGATGATCGGCCACCTGCGCGGCGGCCTGGGCGTGGCGACCGTGGTGGCCTGCGGCGGCTTTGCGGCGATCTGCGGCTCGTCGGTGGCAACGGCTGCCACGTTCTCGGCCGTGGCGTATCCGGAGATGCGGCGCTTCAACTACCCGCAGTCGTTTTCCACAGGCGTCATCGCCGCGGGCGGCACGCTGGGCGCCATCCTTCCGCCATCGACAGTGCTGGCGGTCTACGCGATCCTCACGCAGCAGGACATCGGCAAGCTCTTCATGGCGGGGATCATTCCCGGCATTCTGGCGATGGCGATGTATGTGATGACCATCGCGCTCATCGTGCGCTTCAGGCCGACGTGGCTCCCCGGCGGCGAGATCAAGCCATGGGCAGAGCGGGTGGCCGATCTCAAGAACGTGTGGGCGCCGCTGGTGCTTTTCATCTTCGTGATCGGCGGGCTGTATGGCGGGTTCTTCACGCCGACCGAGGCTGGCGGCGTGGGTGCCAGTGGCGCTTTCATCCTGGGCGTGCTGCGGCGCAAGCTCGACGGACCGAAGATCCGCGAAGCCCTTCTGTCAGCCACGCGCACCGCGGCAGCGGTGTTCACGGTGCTGATCGGCGCGCTGCTGTTCGGCTACTTTTTGACGATCACGCAAAGCCCGCAGAAGCTCACCGAATTCCTGACCAGTCTCGGCATCGGCCGCTATGGCGTGCTGGCCCTGATCATGCTGATGTACCTGGTACTGGGCTGCCTGATGGACGCCATGGCGATGATCATCCTGACGGTGCCAATCATCTTTCCGGTGATCGTGCATCTGGGCTTCGATCCCATCTGGTTCGGCGTCATCATCGTGATGACCGTGGAGCTCGGGCTGATCCATCCGCCGGTGGGGATGAACGTCTTCGTGATCAAAAGCGTGGTGAAGGATGTGAGCTTCACGACGATCTTCAAGGGCGTTCTGCCGTTCATCCTGACCGACATCCTGCGCCTCATCATCCTCATCGCCTTCCCGATCATTGCGCTGTGGCTCCCGACGAGAATGAACTGATGAGCATCGAAGTCACCTACACCGTGCGGGTCGAATTCGGCGATTGCGATCCGGCCGGCATCGTCTGGTTTCCCAATTTCTTTCGCTGGATCGATGCGGCGTCGCGCCACTTTTTTGCGGAACGCGGCGTGCCGCGCTGGGAAGAGACGGCCCAGACGCTCGGCGTTATCGGCACGCCGCTGGTCGACACGCACACGCGCTTCGTCAAGAGCGCCAGCTATGGCGACACGTTGAGCATCGCGGCCACGATTCCCGAGTGGCGCGAAAAGAGCTTCGTGCAACGCTATCGCGTGACGCGCGGCGAAGACCTGATCCTGGAGTGCGACGAAGTGCGCATCTTCGCCGCCAGGCGCGACGGCGGCGGCATCCGCGCAGTGCCGATTCCGCCCGAGATCCGCCGGCTCTGTGACGAGCCCTGAGCGGCGGCACTACGACCTCCTGTCGATCCTCGTCGACATATCGTGCGAAGACGCTCGCGGCGGGCCGCCTCCGCAGGGCTCCCGCCGCGTCTTTCAGTTCAATGCGCGGCGCGGTGCAGCCAGCCGCTGTAGTCCTTGTCGGTCGTCAGCGTCCAGAGCGCCAGCACCGCGACCACGATGCCGCTGATCACCGTGGAGAGCATCGGATCCCGCATCGTGCTGAAGCCCAGCACCCACGGTGATATCACCAGCCAGGCGCCGAGCGCGCACTCGATCCACTCTTCCCATGCGCGCGGCACGATCATGGCTCCGAGCGCAGCCGCGATCAGCGCCACGCCCACCACGACGGCGTTCGCGGTGGGGGTCCTTTCGCCCTGGAAGCCCACGATCCAGGGGGACAGGACCAGCCAAACGCCAAGCAGCGCATTCACCACGTCCTGCCAATGCTTGAGTCGCTTCATCACACACCTCCTGCCGGCCTCCAGACACGAGAAATTCCGGCCGGCAAAAGCTTCGATAAAGCGAATTCGGCCGTGTTCCCGAGCCCCGATGATGTGGTCGGTCGATATCTATCATTAGCCAAATCACGTCCTTTGTGAAAAAATAGTTTCATGCCGCGGAACTCCGATGCCATCGAAACACTTCCTTCAGCCGTCGCTGTCGCATTGACTCAGCTCGGCTCCGATCTTGCGCTTGCACGCAAGCGGCGCAAGCAGTCGCTCCGAAGTTGGGCAACGCGTCTGAACGTCTCTGTCCCAACGCTCGCCAAGATGGAAAAAGGCGATCCGACAGTGTCTGTCGGGGTCTACGGCACGGCGCTGTGGCTGATCCAGCGTCACGACGCTCTCGCCACCTTGGCCGCACCACAGCACGACCTTGCGGCGCTGGAAAGCGAAATCCAGACAGCGTCTCGTCGGGGAGCGAAGAGCAATGCCTGAACCCATTCCCTACGTCCCCCGGGATCAGCTTTCGCCTTGGACGGACGCTCGCGCAATATCTGGACAACGACAGGGCAGGCGCGCAGCGAAGGGGCCACGCTGCCAGTGGTAGTCCGGTGCATCGGCAGGTCTACCTCACTCTTTCACAGACCCCGTAAGCCCCGAGACGTAGTACTCGACAAAGAACGAGTAGATGAAGGCCACCGGCAACGAGCCCAGCAGCGCCCCGGCCATCAGCGGCCCCCACTGGTAGACATCACCCTGCACGAGCTCGGTCACGACGCCGACCGGCAGCGTCTTGATCTCCGACGAGGAAACAAAGGTCAGCGCATAGATGAACTCGTTCCACGACAGCGTGAAAGCGAAGATGCCCGCCGAGATCAAGCCCGGCACTGCGAGCGGCAGCACGATCTTCACCAGGATCTGCCAGCGCGTGGCGCCGTCGATCAGCGCGCACTCCTCCAGTTCCGCGGGGATCGATCTGAAATAGCCCATCAGCAGCCAGGTGCTGAACGGAATCAGGAAGGTCGGGTAGGTCAGGATCAGCGCCCAGCGCGTGTCGAAGAGCCCCAGATTGAAGACGACGCTCGCCAGCGGAATGAAAAGAATCGACGGGGGCACCAGGTAAGCCAGGAAGATCGCCAGCCCTGTATGCCGCGCGCCACGAAAGCGCAGGCGTTCGATGGCGTAGGCGGCAAACACCGACGCCGCGAGCGAGAAGAAGGTCGACACCACCGAGACGATCAGCGTGTTCCACAGCCATTGCGGATACGAAGTTTCGAAGAGCAGCTTGTGAAAGTGCTCGATGGTCGGCGCGATCACCCAGAAAGGATTGCCTTCGCGCGACAGCAGCTCGGCGTCGGGCTTCACCGAGGTGATCGCCATCCAATAGAACGGAAACAGCAGCACGATGAGGAAAGCCAGCAGCGGCAGGTAGACCGTCACCATCTTGCGCGGAATGGACTCCAGGTAGCCCATGCCGACCACATCGATCTGACCACCTTTCATGACCCCACTCCCTGACCCTTCACAGGCCCCTTCAAGAAATACCGCGGAACCGGCTTCGCCGGGCCGCTGGTGTTGCCCCCGGTAGGGCGTGGGCGGCCACACGAAGTGGGCAAGCCTGGGGGCGAGCAACAGGAATACCGCGGAACCGGCTTCGCCGGGCCGCTGGTATTGCCCCCGGCAGGGGGTTGGCGAAGCGACACGAAGTGCGCGCAGACTGGGGGCGAGTTCACTTGTCGGACCCCCCTTGCTGCCAGGCCCGGCGCTGCAAGCCGAAGAAGCTGAACATGATGCAAGCCAGCAGGAACGGCACCATCGCAATCGCGATCGCCGCACCCTCGCCCAGCGCGCCGCCTGAAATCGCACGCTGGAACGACAGCGTCGCCATCAGGTGCGTTGCATTGAGCGGACCGCCGCGTGTGATGACGTAGATCAGCTGGAAGTCGGTGAAGGTGAACAGCACCGAGAAGGTCATGACCACCGCGATGATCGGCGTCAGCAGCGGCATCGTGACATGCCGGAATTGCTGCCAGGGCGTTGCGCCATCGATGGCCGATGCCTCGTAGTACGAAGGCGAAATGGTCTGCAGGCCAGCCAGCAGCGTGATCGCCACGAATGGCACTCCCCGCCAGACATTGGCGGCGATCACCGCCATGCGTGCATTCCAGGGGTCGCCGAGAAAGTCGATGTAATGATCGATCAGCCCCATCTTGACCAGCGCCCAGCTGACGATCGAGAACTGCGAGTCGTAGATCCACCAGAAGGCAATCGCCGACAGTGCGGTCGGCACGATGTAGGGCAGCAGGATGACCGCCCGGAAGAAGGTCTTGAAGCGGATGTTCTTGTTCAGCAGCACCGCCAGCCACAAGCCGAGAAAGAACTTGAACACGCTCGCCACCGTTGTGTAGAAGAGCGTGTTGAAGAGCGCCAGCCGCGTGACCGCATCGTTCCAGAGAAAGATGTAGTTCTCCAGACCGATCCACTCGCCTCCGCGGCCCACCTTGGTATCGGTGAACCCCAGCCAGGTGCCCAGGCCGAGCGGATAGGTCAGGAACATCAGCAGCAGCACCGCCGCCGGCAGCATGAACAGGAAGCCGAGAGCGTTGCGGCTGTTCTGCAGCCGGGCCAGTGGTGTCGTCATCGAGGCGGGCGTGCGCGTCAGACTTTGCGTCACACCTTGCGTCAGACCTTGTAGTAGCGCTCGGCGCGCTTCTGGGCGCGCTCCATCGCCTCTTTGGGCGTCTTGGAGCCGCTGGCCGCTTCAGCCACCATGTTCGGAATGATGAAGTCAGCCGCGACGCCCGCGGACGCATAGCCCAGCTTGCCTTCGTAGCCGGCTGGACGAAGGTTCTTGACCGAATCGCGGTAAGGCGTGTTCTTCGGATCCGAGGTCCAGATCGGATTGGCCTCGTACGCGCGCAAAGGCTGCGCGACGTAGCCACCCGCGCCCGTCAGCCAATCGTCGAACTGCGGCCGCTCCATCATGAAGCGCAGGAATTCTTTCGATGCCTGCGGGTACTTCGTGTACTTCATGATCATCTGATTGAAGAACAGATGCGATTCCGTCGGCACACCCACGGGGCCGATCGGGAACACGGCATGGTTGATGTCCGCAGCCATTTCCTTGAGCTTCGGATCGGGCGAGTTCTTGGCCGCGTAGTAGATTGAAATGCCGTTGTTCGTGAGGCTGATCTGTCCGTCGAGGAAAGCCTTGTTGTTGTTCGGGTCCAGCCACGACAGCGTGCCCGGAATGAAGTTGGCGTACAGCTCCTTCGAATACTCAAGCGCCTTGAGCGTCTCAGGGCTGTCGAGCATGACCTTGTTGTTCTTGTCGACCAGCTTGCCGCCGAACGACCAGATCAGCCAGTTGGTCCATGTAGCGTCGCCCGTCGCGTTGCCGAGCGCCATGCCGCCGGGGATGCCCTTGTCCTTCAGCGCCTTGTAGAGCTTCAGGAAATCGTCGGTGTTCGTCGGGAACTTGTCGAAGCCGGCCGCCTTGACCATGCTTTCGCGATAGACCATCAGCGAACCTGCCGCGCCGAGCGGAAGGCCGATCCACTTCTTGCCATCCGGCCGCATGAAGAGTTCGCCGGCCGGATACCAGCCGCCGTATTTCTTGCCGAGATATTCCGCCAGATCGGTGACGTCGAGCAGCTTGTCCGGATAGAGGTTCGCGTCATCGTTGGTCGACAGGATGATGTCGGGGCCCGCACCGGTATTGGCGGCCACCGCGGCCTTGGGGCGGACGTCTTCCCAGCCTTCGTTGTCCACGCGCACTTCGACGCCGGTTGCATCGCTGAACTTCTTCACGTTCGCCATGTAGGCGTCGATGTCTCCCTGCACGAAGCGGCTCCAGCGCAGCACCCGCAGCTTGGCGCCCTTCTCGGGCTTGAAGGTCACGGTCTGGGCATTCGCGAGCGGCGAAAAGATCGCGGTGCCGACGCCGAGCGAAGCGGCAGCGGCAATGCCTGCCGAGCTCTTGAGAATCTCGCGGCGATTGAAGTCACTCATTCATGTCTCCTGTGTTGAACGGGCCAGAAAAGAACCTCAAGCCACCAGCCGCTGGCCGGTGCCTGCATCGAAAAGGTGTGCGCGCTGCAGATCGGGCTGCAGGTGGATGGTCGTCCCTGGCGCGAAGTCGTAGCGCTCGCGGAAGACCGCGGAAATCTCGGCGCCTTCGTGGCGGCACGCGACGAAGGTGTCCATGCCGGTCGGCTCCATCACGACCACGCGCGAAGGAATGCCGCCGTCGTCCGAAAGGCTCAGGTGCTCGGGCCGGGTGCCGTAGATCACAGCCTGTCCGTCGGCGCCGCCGGATCGCAGCGGTGCATCGAGCTGGGTGCCGTCCGCGAGCTCGACCCGCGCCGCGCCGCCGCTGCGACGCAAGGTGCCCGGCAGGAAGTTCATCGCCGGAGAGCCGATGAAGCCCGCGACGAACTGATTGGCCGGATGGTCGTAGAGATCGAGCGGACTGCCCGTCTGCTCGATGCGCCCGTCGCGCATCACGACGATCTTGTCGCCCATCGTCATCGCCTCGATCTGGTCGTGCGTGACATAGATGGAAGTCGTCTTCAGCCGCTGGTGAAGCTCCTTGATCTCGCTGCGCATGGCCACGCGCAACTTGGCGTCGAGGTTGGACAAGGGCTCGTCGAACAAGAAAACCTGCGGATCGCGCACGATCGCCCGGCCCATCGCCACTCGCTGGCGCTGCCCACCCGACAACTGGCGCGGGTAACGTCCGAGCAACGGCGTCAGCGCGAGGATCTCGGCTGCGCGCCCGACTTTCTGCTCGATGGCGGCCTTGTCCATCTTGGCCAGCGCAAGCGCAAAGGCCATGTTGTCGCGCACGGTCATGTGCGGATAGAGCGCGTAGTTCTGGAAAACCATCGCGATGTCGCGCTCCTTCGGCGGCAGGTCGTTGACTCGCCGGTCGCCGATGCGGATTTCACCGCCGTTGATTTCCTCCAGCCCGGCGATCATGCGCAGCAACGTCGACTTGCCGCAGCCCGAGGGACCCACCAGCACTGTGAAGGAGCCGTCGCGTATGTCGATGTCCACGCCATGCAGGATGGGCACTTCGCCGAAATTCTTCTTGACCGCCTGGATCGTGACACTTGCCATGCACTGGAGTCCTCGGAGTTCGCAGAAAACGCGGATCACGCAAGGTATGAAGGCCTTGCGTCGCAACCGCGCAGTATTGGCATTGAGACAAGCTCGCGCATCAGGGCAAACCGTTAGGCATTAACCCCTGCAAATTTGTATGATCACCGTATCACCGTGCAAACATCTCCCATCGCCGGGCGGCCTCCGGCGCCCTCCCCCACCCAGCCCCTTCCGCTGATCGTCGATCGGCTGTCGGACCGGTTGGCCGTGCTGTTGAGCGAACAGATCGAATCCGGCACGCTCCAGGCGGGCGACCGGCTTCCGACCGAGCAGCAGATCGCCGCCGCGCACCGCGTCTCGCGCACCGTGGTGCGAGAGGCGGTGCATCAACTCAAGTCCAAGGGCATGGTTCAGTCGCGGCAAGGTTCGGGCGTCTATGTGGCGCCGCGCCCGGTCAACCAGCCGCTTGCCTTCGATCCCGCGGTGTTGACTTCGGTCCAGTCGGTCGTCCATGTGGTGGAAGTGCGGCGCGTGCTCGAAGGCGAGATCGCGGCACTCGCGGCCGAGCGCGCCACCCGAGGTCAGATTGCCGCGTTGCGCCGGGCACTTGCGGCGATCGACGCCGCAGTGGCCGAAGGGCGGGACGGCGTCGCCGAGGACCTTGCCTTTCACCAGGTGATCGGCGAATCGACGGGTAATCCGCAATTCCGGCTTCTGCTCGGCTTCCTTGAGCAATACCTGCGCGAAGGCATGCGCATCACACGTGGCAACGAGGCCCGGCGCGCCGACTTCATGACGGCCGTGCAGCGCGAACATCGCGCCATCTTCGAGGCCATCGCGGCGCACGACCCTGTCGCAGCGCGGCTTCACGCAAACGAACACCTGATCCGCGGCGAACAGCGGTTGATCGAGGGCGGCGTCATCGATGGCCGCCGTCGGCAAGCCGCGGTCAAAGCCGTGCGCGCCGCGGACCCCACGACCTCCCGAAAGGGAAAGCAATGAAGGAGACTGCATGAAACTGATGATCACCGGAGGCGGCGGCTTCGTCGGCGCGCGCCTCGCAAGGGCGCTGCTTGCCCGCGGCACGCTGGCGGGCCAGCGCATCGAGCGCCTGGTATTGACCGACATCGCGCCGCCACCCGCCGACCTGCTCGCCGACGCACGCGTCGAGGCACGCACCGGCCCATTGCTCACGCAGACCGATGCGCTACGCGACGAACCCTTTGACGGCGTTTTCCACCTGGCTTCAGCGGTCTCAGGCGAATGCGAACTCGACTTCGACCTGGGCCTGCGCTCCAACCTGGACAGCACGCGGGCATTGCTCGACGCGATCAGGGCGCGTGTCAATGCGGGCGGCAAGGTGCCGCGCCTGGTGTTCTCGAGTTCGGTCGCCGTGTTCGGCCCCGACCCTGCAGTACCGCTGCCGAAAATCGTTGCCGACGACACGTTGCCGGCGCCACAGACTTCGTACGGCACTCAGAAGCTGATCTGCGAGCATCTCATTGCCGACTACACGCGCAAGGGCTATGTCGATGGCCGCGCTGCACGGCTCATGACAGTGACGGTGCGTCCCGGCCGGCCGAACGGCGCGGCATCTTCGTTCTTCAGCGGCATCATCCGCGAGCCGCTGGCAGGGGTCGAAGCGATCTGCCCGGTTTCTCCCGATGTCTCGCATCCGATGTCGTCGCCGTCGCGCACGGTCGAAGGGCTGATCGCCGTCTATGAAGCCAGCCGGGAAGAGTTCTGCGGCCGCACCGCACTCAATCTTCCGGCAATCAATGTGCGCGTCAGCGACATGCTCGACGCGCTCGAAGAGGTGGCCGGACCCGCCGTGCGCGCCCGTGTTCGCTTCGAGCGCGACGAGCGCATCGCCGGCATCGTTGCCAATTGGCCCAGCGGCGCGTCCGCCGCACGCGCAGCCCGGCTGGGCTTGCATCCACACGACAACTTCGCCGACATCATTCGGCAATACATCGAAGACTGCGCGGCACTGCCGAACGCGGACCTGACCCTGAAGGGAATGCGCTGATGACATCGAAGAAGACGAGCAACTCAAAGAACGCGAACACTGTGAAGTCGACGAAGAGCGCCAAGGTCGCGAAGAAGAATTCGGCCAGTTCAGCCGCTGCCGCGCCGGTGCGCGCCGGCAGCCTGCGGTCGCAGGCATGGTTCGACAATCCGGCCAATGCCGACATGACGGCGCTCTATCTGGAGCGCACGATGAACTTCGGCCTGGGCATCGACGAGCTCCAGTCGGGCCGCCCCATCATCGGCATCGCGCAGACCGGCTCGGACATCGCGCCCTGCAACCGTCATCACCTGGTGCTCGCCGAGCGCGTGCGCGAAGGCATTCGCGATGCGGGGGGCATCGCTTTCGAGTTCCCGATCCATCCGATCCAGGAAACTTGCAAGCGCCCGACGGCGGCACTCGATCGCAACCTGCAATATCTCTCGCTGGTGGAAGTGCTGTACGGCTATCCCCTCGATGGCGTGGTGTTGACGACCGGCTGTGACAAGACGACGCCGGCGCAATTGATGGCTGCCGCGACGGTGGACATTCCCGCCATCGCGCTCAATTCGGGGCCGATGCTCAACGGCTGGTACAAGGGCGAACGCACGGGCTCGGGCACGATCGTGTGGCGTGCGCGCGAGATGATGGCAGCAGGAGAGATCGGCTATCAGGAATTCCTGAAGCTCGTCGCTTCGTCAGCGCCGTCGACAGGGCATTGCAACACCATGGGAACGGCGTCGACCATGAATTCGCTGGCCGAGGTGCTCGGCATGACGCTGCCCGGCAGTGCTGCGATTCCGGCGCCCTACCGTGATCGCCAGGAGATGGCGTATCACACGGGCAGGCGCATCGTCGAGATGGTGCGCGAAGACTTGAAGCCTTCGGACATCCTGACGCGCGAAGCTTTCGAAAATGCGATCGTGGTCAACTCCGCGCTCGGCGGATCGACCAACGCGCCGGTGCACCTGATTGCCATCGCGCGGCACATCGGCGTGGAGCTCACGACCGATGATTGGGAAAAGCTCGGCTACAAAATCCCGCTGATCGTGAATCTGCAGCCGGCCGGCGAGTATCTGGGCGAAGACTATTACCGCGCGGGCGGCGTTCCGGCAGTAGTCGCCGAATTGATCGCGCAGGGCAAAATCAAGCCAGCGCTCACGGCCAACGGCAAGACGCTCATCGACAACTGCGAAGGCAAGTTCACGAGCGACCGCACGGTCATCTTCCCGTACAACAAGCCGATGAAGAAGAACGCGGGGTTCCTGAATCTGAAGGGCAATCTCTTCGAATCGGCCATCATGAAGACGAGCGTGATCACGCCCGAATTCCACTCGCGCTATCTCGAAGACCCGAACGATCCGATGGCATTCGAAGGTACGGCGATCGTGTTCGACGGGCCGGAGGACTATCACCGTCGCATTGACGATCCGAAGATGAAAATCGATCCCAAGAGTGTGTTGTTCATGCGCGGCGTGGGGCCGGTGGGCTATCCGGGCGCTGCCGAGGTGGTGAACATGCGTGCGCCTTCGTACCTGATCAAGAAGGGCGTTACGGCGCTGCCTTGCATTGGCGATGGCCGGCAGTCCGGAACGTCCGGGTCGCCATCGATCCTCAATGCTTCACCCGAGGCTGCGACGGGTGGCGGGCTTGCGCTGGTTCAAACGGGCGATCGAGTGCGCATTGACCTGAAGAAGCGCACGGCCAATATGCTGGTGCCGGATGAGGAGCTTGCTCGTCGGCGCGCCAAGCTGGACGCTCAGGGCGGGTATCCGTATCCGGCCAGTCAAACTCCATGGCAGGAGATTCAGCGGGGCATCGTGGATGAGCTGTCTGGAGGGATGGTGCTGAAGCCTGCTGTGAAGTATCAGAAGGTGCACGCTACGTTTGGGATTCCTCGGGACAATCACTGAAGGTTGTTGTTTGCTGTTTGGGGGGCCGCCCGGTATGGGGTGTGGGCTGTGGCGACCCCGCTGCGCCGGCCCTTCGGGCTTCCCTGCAGTGCTCGACTCAGGCGGGGTCCGCGTGAAACTCGCTGCGCTCAGACACACGCGGCCCTGATCCGCCCGAGTCTCCGCGCTTCGGCGGCGCAGAAGGGTCACCACAGCCCACACCCCATACCGGGCTCAGTGTTGCGCTGGGGTTGCGCGCGTCTCGAACGCCCGCGGCCTGCGCGTTAGCGACAGCGATGGCGGCGGACAAATCACCCCCGCCCTTACCGGCGGAGGCGGGCGGTGTGCCCTGGGCTGGCCGTTGAGGCACCGCCGAGCAGCGCAGCGGTACGCGGATCAGGGCTGCGCGTGTTTGAGCGCAGCGAGTTTCGCGCGGACCCCGCGTGCCGCGAGCAGCGCAGGGAAGCCGCAAAGCGGCCGGTGACGTCGGCCAGCCCAGGGCACACCGCCCGCCTCCGCCACCCCTACCCACTCCACTCCTTCAACTCACCCCTTCAACCGCCTCCCGCATAAAAACAGTAATGCTCCGCACAGCCACAGAATCCGGCTTTCCCGCAAACCGCAGCGCACGAATAGGCACCGGAATATGCGGCTCCAGCGTCAGCACATCCACTTTCTCCCGATCCGCTGAACGAGCGGTACATCCATCGACCAGCGCGACCCCAAGTCCATGGTGCGCCATCGCAAGCGCCGCATGGTAGGTCTGCACAGTGACCACCGCCTGCTTGAATCCGACGCCAGCCTGCCGACACGCCTGACTCAGACTCGTCCCGACTGGATCCCGACTGTCGAGCCCCACCACCGGAAGGTCGACCAGATCGTGCAGCGCCACCGATCCGTTGCGCAGTAGTGCGCGGGGCAACATTCCCTTAGGCGCAATGCACACCATGCGGCTGTCAGCCAACGCCTCTTGGGTCAACGAAGGATGCACGGTCGGACTGAATGCAAAGCCGACATCCGCCTCCTGCAGCAGCAGTGCCGACATGATCTGCGGTGAATGCAGCGACTCGACCGTCACCGCCACGCCAGGATGCTTTTCCCGAAAGCGCTTGAGCGCGCGCGGCAGCACTTCGTAGCTCAAAGCCAGCACCGTAAGGATGCGCAGCTCTCCCGCGTCACTCGCCGAACGCAGGTTCGTCGCGAGGCGCTGCACCTCGTCGAGCTGTGCAAAGAGCCGCTCGATGTGCGGATACAGCGTCAACGCCTCCGTGGTCGGCGTCAGGCGACCCTTGGCTCGCTGGAAGAGCGCGAACCCGAGTTGGATCTCCGCATGCTGCAACGTCCGGCTCACCGCCGGCTGTGTGATGTTGATGAGCCGCGCCGCCGCACTCACGCTCCCGGTGAGCATGATCGCGTTGAAGACTTCGATGTGACGTAGCCGCATTGCGAGAGGAGACGGCGCCTCAGTTCGATCCGGGCCCGAGCTTCCCGCGAGACACGTCCATGATCAGTTGCGTTGCAAGATAGAGCCGCGGTTCGATCGAATCGATCAGCACATATTCCGCGTCCATCGAATGCGCACCGAAACCCTGGAGTCCGAACCGCTCCACCACCGCGGCCTTGGTGTTCAAGCCCGCAAAAGCCGCGTCGGTGCCGCCGCCTGCCACCTTGTCGTCCGCGCCCAACGTGCGGCCGAGGCTCTTGTAGATCTGCTGAGCGTGCGTCGCGAGCGCGCGGGATGCATCCGTCGCCTCCAGCGGCGGGCGGCGGCGCTCGAACTTGATTTCGACTTTGGCTTGAGGAATCAGCTGGTTCTTCGATCGCTCCCGGACCTCGCGCTCGATGCGGTCGTAGTCGCTCACCTTCAGCACCCGCACATCCGCACCGGCGGTCGCCGTGGCCGGAATCACGTTGCGATTGGTGCCCGAGCGTGAAATCGTCCAGTTCATCTTCAGGCCTGTGGCCGGATCGGACAGGTCGCGCATTTGCAGGATCTGGTGCGACAACTCGTACAACGCATTCACGCCCGCCTCCGGTGCCGAACCCGCGTGGGACGCCTTGCCAGTGACATTGAGCGTGACCGACGCAATGCCCGCGGTCGCGAGCGACAGCTTGTCGTCCCGAATCGGTGCGCCCTCGAAAGACATGACCACGTCGTGCTCACCGCCCAGCCGCGTGAGAAGCGCCCGGGCACCCGGCGAACTAATCTCCTCGTCGCCATTGATCAACACCGTCAGCGTGCCGTAGTCCTTAAAGTCCAGGGCCTTCAGCAGCGCCACCGTATGCGCGATGACCGCCACGCCCTGCTTGTCGTCCGCGATGCCCAGCCCGTATGCCTTGTCGCCATCGATGCGAAACGGCTGCTGTCTCGACATGCCCACCTGATAGACCGTGTCCATGTGCGCGATCAGCATGATCTTCTTCGTGCCCGCGCCCTTGAACGTCGCACGCACCACCTTGCCGATCTTCTCCGGCGTGTCTTCCATGCGGTAGGCATCGGCCGAAGGATCGATCAGTTCGACCTGCCCGCCAAGCGCCTTGAACTTCGCAGCAACCAGATCCGCGATCTTGTCCAGCCCCTCCAGATCGCGACTCCCCGATTCCACAGAAACCAGCTGCTTCAAAGTCTCCAGCAACGCCGGCTTCTCCTTCGCGGCAAGCGCAGCGAGCCGCTCATCTGGCGCAGCAAAGGCGCATGCGCAGGCAGCACTTAACGCCGCAAACAAGACGACCCGACGGCCAGAAGCAATTGCAATGTTCATTGATCCTGAATCTCCAAAACGATTTTCCAGAAACACCGCGGAACCGGCTTTGCCGGGCCGCTGGTGTTGCCCCCGGTAGGGGGTGGGCGGCTACACGAAGTGAGCCAACCTGGGGGCGAGCGTAGCTAATGCGCTTTGTCCCAATTCGGGCCAAAGCCGATCTCCGCGAGCAGCGGCACCTTGAGTTCGGCGACGCTCGCCATGATCCGCGGGATCTCGATGCGAACCCACTCGACTTCTTCTTCGGGCACTTCGAACACCAGTTCGTCGTGCACCTGCATGATCATCTTGGTCCCGCGCTTCTCGGCATCCAGCACGTCCTGCACCTTCACCATGCTGAGCTTGATCAGATCGGCGGCGGTGCCCTGCATCGGCGCGTTGATGGCTGCGCGCTCGGCACCGCCTCGGCGGGGTCCATTCGGCGAATTGATCTCCGGCAGGTAGAGGCGGCGTCCGAAGACGGTCTCGACATAGCCTTTCTGCTTGGCCAGCGCCTTGGTCTCATCCATGTACGCCTTCACGCCCGGATACCGCGCGAAGTAGCGCTCGATGTACGACGAGGCCGCCTTGGTTTCGATGCCCAGATTGCGCGCGAGCCCAAAGCTGCTCATGCCGTAGATGAGCCCGAAGTTGATCACCTTCGCATAACGACGTTGCTCACTCGACACTTGCTCCACCGCGACGCCAAAGACCTCGCCAGCAGTCGCCCGGTGAACGTCGATGCCTTCGGTGAACGCGCGCAGCAGGGATTCATCGCCGCTGATGTGCGCCATGATCCGCAGTTCGATCTGCGAATAGTCGGAGCTTGCGATCACGCTGCCAGCGGGCGCGACAAAAGCCTCTCGCACGCGGCGGCCTTCGACGGTGCGGATCGGAATGTTCTGCAAATTGGGATCGTTGCTGGACAAACGGCCCGTCACGGCGACGGCTTGCGCATAGTGCGTATGCACCCGGCCGCTGCGTGGATTCGCCAGCAGTCCCAGCTTGTCGGTGTAAGTGCCCTTGAGCTTCGAGAGTCCGCGGTGCTCCAGGATCTTGGCCGGCAGCGGAAAATCCTCCGCGAGCTTTTCCAATACTTCTTCGTCTGTACTCGGTGCGCCGCTCGGCGTCTTCTTGACGACCGGCAGCCCCAGCTTGGTAAAGAACACTTCGCCGATCTGCTTGGGCGAACCGAGGTTGAAAGGCTGGCCCGCGAGCTCGTAGGCTTCTTGCTCCAAAGCCATGATGCGCTTGCCCAATTCATTGCTCTGCGCGGCGAGCGTGGGCGCGTCGATCAGCACGCCATTGCGCTCGATGCGATAGAGCGTCTCGCTCGACGCCATTTCCAGCTCGTAGACGAAGCGCAGCTTTTCATTCGCCTCGAGCTGCGGCCAAAGCACGCGATGCACATCCAGCGTCTGGTCGGAGTCCTCGCACGAATATTCGGCGGCCTTGTCGATCGACACCTGGCTGAACGAAATCTGATGCGCACCTTTGCCGCAGAGGTCTTCGTAGTCGATGCCCGTCCGTCCCAGATGCCGCTCCGCAAGACTGGCGAGGCCGTGCGGCTTGTGTACCTCCAGCACATAGCTTTGCAGCATCGTGTCATGCGCATAGCCTTGCACCTCGATGCCGTGATTGGCAAACACGTGGCGGTCGTACTTGATGTGTTGGCCGAGCTTTTTCTTCGAGCCGTCTTCGAGCCATGGCTTGAGTTTTGCCAGGACTTCATCGCGCGGCAGCTGAACAGGCGCGTCCGGATAGTTGTGGCCCACGGGGATATAGGCCGCTTCGCCGGGCGTCACGCTGAAGCTCAGCCCGACGATCTCGGCGCGCATTTCATCGAGTGAGTTGGTCTCGGTGTCGATCGCCACGAGCTCCGCCGCCTGGATCTTCGCCAGCAAGGCGTCGAAGGCCTCCCACGTCATGATCGTCTCGTAAGCCAGGTTGGAGACCTTGGCAGCGGCTGCGAAACTCGGGTCGTCGAAGAGGCCGGTCCCGCCTTCAGGGCCTTTTTTCTTCTTGTTCTCCTCGATCAACTCGGGCGACACCTCGTGCGCTTCGAGCGTCCGCACCAGCGACTTGAAGCCGTACTTTTCGTAGAAGATCTTCAATTCGTCGATCTGCTGCGGGCCGATGGCAATCGCATCGAGCGACGGCAGGCCCTTGACGTGCTCGCCGAGCTCGCAATCGGTCCTGATGGTCACCAGCCGGCGTCCCTGCGGCAGCCAGTCGAGCGCCTTGCGCAGGTTCTCGCCGGCCTGGCCCTTGACCTCGCCGGCGCGCGCAATGAGGGCATCGAGCGAGCCGAATTCGAGCAGCCACTTGGCGGCCGTCTTGGGACCGACCTTTTCGACGCCCGGGACGTTGTCGACCGTATCGCCGACCAGCGTCTGATAGTCGATCATCAGGTTGGGCGGGACGCCGAACTCCGCCGTCACGCCGGCCACGTCGCGCTTCTTGCCGTTCATCGTGTCGATGATGGTGATGTGCTCGTCAACGAGCTGGCTCAGGTCCTTGTCGCCGCTGGAAACGGTGACTTCGATGCCTTGCGCGGCAGCCGTTCGAGCCAACGTGCCGATCACGTCGTCCGCCTCGATGTCCGGCACGCACAGCACCGGCCAGCCAAGAAGCCGCACCACCTGGTGGATCGGCTCGACCTGGCTGCGCAGATCGTCCGGCATCGGCGAGCGATTTGCCTTGTAGGCGGGATACCAGTCGTCGCGGAAAGTCTTGCCCGGCGCGTCGAAGACACAGGCGGCGTAGTCGGCCCGCACCTCGCGGCGCAGGGCCTGCATCATGTTGATCATTCCCCGGATGGCACCCGTGGCGGGACTGCTGTTGTCGCCGGGAACGGCGCGCAAGTCGGGCATCGCATGAAAAGCGCGATAAAGATAGCTCGATCCGTCGACGAGCAGCAGTGTTTTCTTGTCGGTCATCAGGGCATTTTGCCGTGCCGCGACCGGCCGTCCGGAAGGTGTGCCGGAACGCCACGGACTTGTATCCCTGGCGCGAGCGCGGACCTACAATCCTGATCATGTCCTCCATGCCGCTCCATCTTTCCCGCATTCGCCTGGCCATGTTGTTGTTCGCCAGCGCCGCGGCGATTGCCGCCGTCCAGGCGCAGACGCCCCAGCCGGCGCAGCCCCCGGCCACGGCGGACAACCCGACAGACGCGGTCAAGGAAAACGGCCGCCGCAACCAGAAGATCGAGCACATCCACACCGAAGACAGCGGCGCCACCGTCGACGAAGTTCGCGTCGGCGGCCAGACGATGAGCATCACGGTCAAGCCCAAGAACAACGCACCGGCCTACAACGTCATGCCCAACCGCGAACAGGGCACCAACATGCAGGGACAGCCCGACCAGAGCAACTCCGACCCCGGCTCACGGGTCTGGTGGAACGTCTTCAAGTTCTGAGCACACGGTGGCAGTTTTTACGGAAGTCGGATTCGAAGAAGCCGACGCACTGGTGCAACGCCTGGGACTCGGCCCGCTGAGCGAGCTCAGAGGCATCGAAGGCGGAATCGAAAACACCAACTACTTCGTGACGACGGCAAACGGTGAGTTCGTGCTGACGCTTTTCGAGCGGCTCGGCCCCGAACAGCTCCCCTACTACCTTTGTCTTATGAAGCACCTCGCGGCGCGCGGCATCCCCGTGCCGGAGCCGGTGATCGATCCGAAGATCGAGCCGCCCAAGGGGCACGCACTGTCGATTCCCGCCAACGCGCCTTGCGAATTGCTGCTCACGGTGGCGGGCAAGCCTGCAGCGGTCGTGCAGCGGCTCCAGGGCAAGAGCGAACTGGCACCGACCGCCCGCCACTGCGCCGAGCTCGGCCGGCTGCTGGCGCAGATGCACATCGCGGCGCGCGACTACCCCCGCATTCAGCCCAACCTCCGCGGCCTGCCCTGGTGGAACGACACCGCGCCCGTCGTCTTGCCTTACCTCGAGGCGCCCCAGGCCGCGCTGTTGCGCAGCGAACTCGCCTATCAGAACCACATCGCCGAATCGTCGACCTACGCCGCATTGCCCCGCGGGCCCATTCATGCCGACTTGTTTCGCGACAACGCCATGTTCGACACCCATGCGAGCGCCGACGCGCCACGGCTC
The DNA here is from genome assembly GCF_056399425.1 of Variovorax sp. 01N429. Taxonomy (NCBI): domain Bacteria; kingdom Pseudomonadati; phylum Pseudomonadota; class Betaproteobacteria; order Burkholderiales; family Comamonadaceae; genus Variovorax; species Variovorax sp. 01N429. Next base: position 70,482 of record NZ_JBFTRG010000008.1, read on the forward strand.
ACGGGCGTTTTCGACTTCTACTTCGCGGGCACGGACACCTGGCTTTTCGATCTTGCCGTGTGCCTGAACGACTGGGCCATCGACCTCCAGACCGGTCGCCACGATGCCGAGCGCGCCAGCGCATTGCTCGCTGCCTATGGCTCGGTGCGCCCCCTGACCGGCCCGGAACGCGCCTTGCTGCCGGCCATGCTCCGGGCCGCCGCGCTGCGCTTCTGGATTTCGCGCCTATGGGACTACCACTTGCCTCGCGAAGCGAGCATGCTCAAGGCGCACGATCCGACGCACTTCGAACGCGTGTTGCGCGAACGCGCCCATGCGACCTTCGAGTTCTCACATGACGCGGATCTGCAGGCCGCCTGACCCGATCCGATGAAACTCAATCTTGTTCCGGCACGCACCGGCGTGCTGTGGGTCCGAAGCGGGCTCAAGGCCTTCGCACGACAGCCGCTCGCCTTCGTTTCGCTTTTCTTTTTCTTCATGGCGCTGGTGTCCATCGCCTCGCAACTGCCATTGATCGGTGCGGCCATTGCCCTGATGCTGCTGCCGACCATGACGCTCGGGCTGATGGCAGCCGCTGCGCAAGCCACCGGCCCCGAAAAGCCGCCTGCCGGAACCGTGTTCATGGCCGCCGTGAATGCCGTTCGCTCCGACGTTCGTCCCATGGCGGTGCTGGGCGCGATGTACGCGGCACTGTTTCTCGTGGTGATGGCGATCTCCGCGCTGGCCGATGGCGGGCAGTTCGCGCGCGTCTACCTGCTCGGCGGACCGCTCACGCGCGAACTTGCGGAAACGACCGAGTTCCAGGTCGCGCTCTGGATTGCCATGGGTCTCTACCTGCCGCTGTCGCTGGCCTTCTGGCATGCACCAGCGCTCGTGCACTGGCATCGCGTGCCACCGGCGAAGAGCCTGTTTTTCAGCTTTGTGGCGTGCTTCAAGAACTTCGGCGCACTCACCGTCTTCGGCCTTGTCTGGACAGGCGTGTTCATCGGCGCGGGCATCGTGTTGAGCCTTGCCGCAACCTTGCTCGTCGCCATCGGCGCGATGGGCATCGGCGCAAGCGCGTCTGCGGCCGGAGCTGCGGTGATGATCGGCGGCGCACTGGTGATGGCGGCCATGTTTTTCACCAGCACCTGGTTCACCTTCCGCGATTCATTCCAGGAATAGGCCCAGCACCGCGAGCGCGGCGCCGACCGCGCTAAACCGGCGTCAGCTTGGCAACCGACAGCGCCAGCCACTTGACGCCATGGCGCGGGAAGTTCACTTGGGCCCGGGCGTCGTCGCCGGTGCCTTCCAGCGACACCACGGTACCTTCACCGAACTTGTTGTGGAAGACCTGCATGCCTGAACGAAGCCCGTGCGACGGCGCGGCTTTTTGTGGCGGAACAGGTGGACTCGCGAAGGCCTCCTTGCCGTAGTCGCCTCCACCGCCGCGCGTGCTTGCGTAGCCGCCGCCGTAGCCGAAAGCGGATGGTGTGAATCCCTGGTTCTTTGGAGTGAGCCACTTCAGGGCGCTCTCGGGCAGTTCGTCGAAGAAGCGGCTCTTGACGTTGTAACGGGTCTGCCCGTGCAGCATGCGGGTCTGCGAATGGCTCAGGTACAAGCGCTTGCGGGCGCGAGTGATGGCCACATACATCAGCCGACGCTCTTCCTCGAGGCTCTCGTAGTCGCTCATCGAGTTCTCGTGCGGAAAAAGGCCCTCTTCCAGGCCGGTGATGAACACGCAATCGAATTCGAGCCCCTTTGCAGCGTGCACGGTCATCAGCTGCACGGCATCCTGGCCGGCCTGCGCCTGGTTGTCGCCGGATTCGAGCGCTGCATGTGTCAGGAAAGCCGCCAACGGACTGAGTGTCTCGCCCGTTTCCGCATCGGGCGCGAGCGGCTCGTCCGTAACGGGGCGGTTCGGATCGATGCCCTGGCTGACCGGCGACTGCCGCAGTTCGTCCACTGGCAGCGCCACCGCGTCGCGGCCAAAGCCTTCCTGCGTGACGAAGCTTTCTGCGGCGTTGACGAGTTCTTCCAGATTCTCGATGCGGTCGGCGCCTTCGCGATCGGCCTTGTAGTGCTCGATGAGCCCGCTGTGGTCGAGCACCAGTTCGATGATCTCGCGCAGGGACATGCCCTGCGTCTGCTCGCGAAGCACGTCGATCTTCGCGACAAAGGCAGAGAGATTGCCGCCGGCCTTGCCACCGACGGCGCTCACGGCGTCGTGCAACGAGCGGCCGGCCGCGCGGGCCGCGTCCTGCAGTTGCTCGATGCTGCGCGCGCCAATGCCGCGCGGCGGAAAGTTGACGATGCGCAGAAAACTCGTGTCGTCGTCCTTGTTCTCCAGCAGGCGCAGGTAGGCCAGCGCATGCTTGATTTCGGCCCGCTCGAAGAACCGCAGCCCGCCATACACGCGGTACGGCACGGCGGCATTGAACAGCGCTGTTTCAATCACCCGGCTCTGCGCATTGCTGCGGTAGAGCACGGCCATCTCCTTGCGATCGATGCCCTCACGCACCAGTTGGCGCATCTCCTCGACCATCCATTGCGCCTCGGCGAAGTCGCTGGTCGATTCGTAGACGCGCACCGGCTCGCCGGGGCCCTGGTCCGTGCGCAGGCTCTTGCCCAGCCGCTTCTTGTTGTGGCTGATGAGTTCGTTGGCCGAATCGAGGATATTGCTGTAGCTGCGGTAGTTCTGCTCCAGCTTGATCTGGTGCGCCACGTTGAACTCGTGCACGAAGTCCGCCATGTTGCCCACGCGCGCGCCACGAAAGGCATAGATGCTCTGGTCGTCGTCGCCCACCGCGATCACGCTGTTGTCGCCCGGCGTGAATCGGCCATCGGCCGTGGTGCCCGAAAGCATCTTGATCCATGCGTATTGCAACCGATTGGTGTCCTGGAACTCGTCGATCAGGATGTGCCGAAAGCGCCGTTGGTAGTGCTCGCGCACGGGATCGTTGTCGCGCAACAACTCGTAGCTGCGAAGCATCAGTTCGCCGAAGTCGACCACGCCTTCGCGCTGGCATTGCTCTTCGTACAGTTGATAGAGCTCGACCTTCTTGCGATCGTCGTCGCTGCGGATCTCGACGTCGCGCGGACGCAGGCCATCTTCCTTGGCGCCGGCGATGAACCACTGGGTCTGCTTGGCCGGAAAGCGCTCGTCATCGACGTTGAACTGCTTCATCAGCCGCTTGATTGCGGAAAGCTGGTCCTGCGTGTCGAGGATCTGGAAGGTGGACGGGAGCCCGGCGAGCTTCCAGTGCGCCCGCAAGAAGCGGTTGCACAGGCCGTGAAAGGTGCCGATCCACATCCCGCGCACGTTGACCGGCAGCATGGCCGTCAGCCGCGTCATCATTTCCTTGGCGGCTTTGTTGGTAAAGGTCACGGCGAGGATGCCGCCGGGCGACACCTGGCCGGTTTGCAGCAACCATGCGATGCGCGTGGTCAGCACGCGGGTCTTGCCCGAACCGGCTCCGGCGAGGATCAGCGCGTTGCCCGCGGGCAGCGTCACGGCCGCAAGTTGCTCCGGATTCAGATTGGCGAGCAGAGGGGACGCGGCGGGCGCTTCGCCCATGGCGTCGGGCGCGCCGGAAAACAAGTCATATGGGAGCATGTGCCCATTGTAGAAACGCCCACCCGCCATGGAGCGGGCGGGTAGAATCAGTCACCGGGCCCAAGTTTCTTGACGTCCGGTTTTTTTGTGCCTGCGCGCAGCAGGGTTCGCAGAGTTCGGTATCGCCGCCACGGCGAACCCGCAAAGCCGGGCTCCAAGCCAAGCGCCCCATCGCCGCCGAAATCCTTTGGCGACGACCTTTCAGGAGCTTGGAATCACATGCAAATCTTCGACTACGACAACATTCTTCTGCTGCCCCGCAAATGCGTAGTGGAAAGCCGCTCCGAGTGCGACGCCAGCGTCACCCTCGGCGGCCGCAGTTTCCGCATTCCGACAGTGCCCGCCAACATGAAGACCGTGGTCGACGAGACCATCTGCACGTGGCTGGCAAAGAACGGCTACTTCTACGTGATGCACCGCTTTGACCTGGACAACGTCAAGTTCGTCAAGGACATGCACGCAAAGGGCGTGTTCGCGTCGATTTCGCTGGGCGTGAAAAAGCCCGACTACGACACGGTCGACCAACTCGCCGCCGCGGACATGGCACCCGAATACATCACGATCGACATCGCCCATGGCCACGCCGACACCGTGAAGAACATGATCGGTTATCTCAAGAAGAAGCTGCCGAAATCCTTCGTGATTGCGGGCAACGTGGGCACGCCGGAAGCGGTCATCGACCTGGAAAACTGGGGCGCCGATGCCACCAAGGTGGGCATCGGCCCCGGCAAGGTCTGCATCACCAAGCTCAAGACGGGCTTCGGCACGGGCGGCTGGCAGTTGTCGGCGCTCAAGTGGTGCGCGCGCGTCGCGACCAAGCCGATCATTGCCGACGGCGGCATTCGCGACCACGGCGACATCGCCAAGAGCATCCGCTTCGGCGCGTCGATGGTGATGATCGGCTCGCTCTTCGCGGGACACGAGGAGTCGCCCGGCAAGACCGTGGAAGTCGACGGCGTTCTTTTCAAGGAATACTACGGATCGGCCAGCGACTTCAACAAGGGCGAATACAAGCACGTCGAAGGCAAGCGCATCCTCGAGCCGATCAAGGGCAAGCTGGCCGAAACGCTGATCGAAATGGAGCAGGACATCCAGAGCTCCATCAGCTACGCGGGCGGCCGCAAGCTCATGGACATCCGCAAGGTCAACTACGTCACCCTGGGTGGCGACAACGCGGGCGAACACCTGCTGATGTAGGCCCGCTGCGTGCCGCTACCTGAGGCGGAGCTTCAGGTGTCGAGCAGTTGCATCGCCAGCGCATGCAGGCGGTGCGCGGGATCGGCCAATGCGTCCACCACACCGAAGTGGTCGAGCCCCGGAAGGATCTCGCTGACCGGCACTGCAGCAGGGCCCCAGGCCTTGCGCATCAGCGCGTTCTGGCGGATGAATTCCTCGCTTTCCTCGCTGCCCGCCACCGTGTAGAGCTGCCCGCGCTTTGGCGCCGGCCAGAACGCCGGACTGAGGCGCAGCGCTTCGGCATCGGTCAATCGCAGCGCATCGGCGAGGAAAGGGGCGTGCTGGAGCGGACGAAGGTCATGGACGCCTGAAATCGAAAATGCGTTGCGCACGAGTTGGGGCGGCAGGTCCGGTGAGACGGCCTTCCAGTCGCACGCCAGAAGCATCGCCGCGAGGTGCCCGCCCGCGGAATGACCGGAAACAGTGATTCGCGAAGGGTCGCCACCGTGCGCCGCGATGTTGCGCCAAGTCCATTCGAGCGCGCGAACCATTTGCAGGGCTATGTCGGCAACGCGGACCGGCTGCTCGGCCGTTCCGGGGCACAGCGCGTAATTGGGCACGACCACGCAAACACCCTTGTCGACGAACGCAGGGGCGACCATGGAAGAGTCGTTCTTGTCGAGCGAGCGCCAGTACCCGCCGTGGATGAAAACCAGCACCGGCGCGTTGGGGTCGGACGCGGCAAACACATCGAGCGTCTCGCCGGGCCCGTCGCCGTAGGGCAAGTCCAGGCTGCCCCTCAGGGAAGCGCGCGCGGCGGCAGAACTCGAAGCCCATCGCGCCAGATGCACCGGATGTTCCGGCACGCGCGCGCGATTGTTGTACATGGTGTCCAGCCAGGCTGGGTCGTGCAGCGACATTCCTCGGTCCTTTTCTTGCGGCAGGGAGCGCATCTTGGCATGCCGGAGACGTGCATCGGAGCGCTCGTTCTGGTTAGAATTTGTGGGCGTTGGGGGGGTAGCTCAGCTGGGAGAGCGCCGCGTTCGCAATGCGGAGGTCGTGAGTTCGATCCTCATCCTCTCCACCAACGAAACGAGTGTCCTACGGAAACACGTTCCGCCATCGGCGGGACAACCGTGAGACACAACGATGGCATCCATCATCAAGCGGACCGACACCACCGGCCGTACATCCTTCCAAGTCAAGATTCGCCGGGCGATCTTGAGGCCGCGACTGCACGTCTGCTTCTGGAGTTGAGGCACGAAGCGGCTACGCGGCGGATCTGGCCTGAGGCGTCCGCGTCGTCGCTCCTGCAAGCGTTCGGCCGCGCACTTTTTTGACCGGGAAAGTAGAGTCGCACGCGCTACTGCTTGGCTTCGAATTGAAGCCAGTCACGGAAGGCCCTCAACCGTGGCAGGCCGCAGCACTCTGGTCGGTAGACGACGTAGTACGCCAGCGCCGACGCAAGGGAAATTTCCGGGAACAGCCTCACCAGCCTTCCAGCGGCCACGTCATCGCGGGCCATGACGCTCCGTGCGAGTGCGATGCCCTGACCGTCGATCGCTGCCTGCAACACAGCAGCGGAGTTGTTGATCTTCAGGCCACGCGCCGCGTCGATCCCGCCGACTCCCGCCTCCCTGAGCCAAGCCTCCCATGTAGGGAAGCCCTCCCGTGCGTCCATCGACAAGTCATGGATCAATAGTTGACCCTGCAGGTTCGTGGGCGTGGCCTCGATCCGTGCGAAGAGTTGCGGCGAGCAAACCGGGTACACCTCCTCGTCCATCAGCTTCTCAGATGCCAATCCCGGCCAGGTTCCCCTGCCGAACCGCACCCCTATGTCAATGCGCTGGGCGACAAAGTCCACCGGCTTGAGATTGGTGTCCAGCCGCACGTCGGTATCTGGCCAAGTGCTTTGAAAGCGGTCGATGCGCGGCAGCAGCCACTTGGCCGCGAAAGCCGGACTGACTGCGACCGTCAGCACGCCGCTTGTCGATCCTTCCTTGAGGCGTTCCAGGCCCAACGCGAGGCGGTCCAGTCCGGCTCGGATGTCCGGCAAGGCCCGGTCAACGGTATCGGTCGGAATTAGCCGCTGGCGCCCGCCGGTGCTGCGCAAGAACAGCGGGCTGCCAAGCCAACCTTCCAGCGTTCGCACGAGTTGTCCCACGGCAGCCGGGGTCACATGGAGTTCGCCGGCCGCCGCCGCGAAGCTCTGATGCCGGGCGCTCGCTTCAAGGGCACGGAGGGCGTTTAAGTGGACCGGAGATTTCATGGGAAGACAAACAATTTCTTTGTAGCGCAGACAGATTATCTGGTTTGCCCCTAACCGATCAACGGCGAACAATCATGACTTCGGTGGTCTGTGGCTTGGTCTCAGCCGCAATTCAACAAGGATAGTTTTCTACTCAATCGGAGATTTCATATGAGCAATCAGTTCAGGGGCAAGAAGCTGCTGGTTATCGGCGGCACAAGCGGCATCGGCTATGAGAGCGCCCGTGCTGTTCTGGCCGAGGGCGGCGCTGCCGTGATTGTCGGCAACAGGCCAGAGAAGGCGGACGCAGCACGCAAGGATCTGTCCGCACTGGGCAGCGTTGCCGCAATCGCAGCCGACCTGACCAGCGCTCAGGGCTTGCAGACATTGCTGCGCACCATCGACTCGGATCATGCCGACGTCGACCTGCTCGTCAATGCGGCCGGGGTCTTCTTCCCCAAGCCGTTCCTGGACCATCAGGAGGCGGACTACGACCAGTACATGAACCTGAACAAAGCGTTCTTCTTCATCACGCAGAAGGTCGCTGCGAACATGGTCGCCGCCAACCGCACTGGCGCCATCGTCAACATCGGCTCGATGTGGGCAAAGCAGGCAATCGCCGCCACGCCTTCGTCCGCCTACTCGATGGCAAAGGCTGGCCTTCACTCGCTGACGCAGCACTTGGCAATGGAACTGGCAGGCAAGAACATCCGGGTCAATGCTGTGTCCCCCGCAGTGGTACAGACCCCGATCTACGAGGGCTTCATTCCCAAGGCTGAGGTGCACGCCGCGCTGCAAGGTTTCAACTCCTTCCATCCCATTGGCCGCGTGGGCACCCCGCAGGATGTGGCTGAGGCGGTGGCCTTTCTCCTGTCCGACAAAGCCGGCTGGGTCACAGGCGCGATCTGGGATGTGGACGGCGGCGTAATGGCCGGCCGCAACTGAGCATCGACCGACTGCATCGAGCTGCACCATGCGCATGAACGCCGACTTTACAAAGGCTGCTGTCGTCACGCCCGATGGGCATCGCTGGGTGCCGTCGCCTCAAGGCGGTGTCGCCCGCGTGATGCTTGACCGCGTTGGGGGCGAGCGTGCTCGTGCGACCAGCTTGGTCCGGTACGACCAGGGTTCTCGATTCCCGGCGCATGAGCATCCGGGGGGCGAGGAGATCCTTGTGCTCGATGGCGTGTTCTCGGATGCAGAGCAGGACTTCCCGGCGGGGTGGTACTTGCGCAATCCGCCAGGATCTGTGCATCAGCCCTTCAGCGACGACGGCGCGGTCATCTTCGTGAAGCTGTGGCAGATGGAGGGCGCCGAAGCTGGACCGGTGCGCACAGACACCCGCGACCCCGCGAACTGGCGCCGCAACGGAGGAAGAGAGCAGTGCGCCCTGTTCGACAACGGTCAAGAATGCGTCCGTATGGAACGACTGCTCCCGGGCCAGCGGCTCACGTTGGATGCGACGTCTGGAGCGGAGCTTCTTGTGGTGGATGGCGAGCTGGCGGACGATGTGGGGCGTTTTCCCGCTCGCAGCTGGATTCGCACCCCTGCTTCATCATGGGTCGAACTGGAGGCAGGCAAGGCGACAACCGTGTTCATCAAGACAGGCCATCTGCCAACGCCTGAGCAGGTCTCACGGTTCGAGCAGGGTCTGCAGACTCCATGACGCAAGCACGCATCATCATCGTCGGTGGCGGACTCGCTGGTCTTTATGCGGCCTTCTTGTTGGAGTCTTCCAACGTGGACGACTACTTGCTGCTGGAAGCCCGGTCTTGCCTCGGCGGGCGCGTGATATCCGCCTCTTCGTCGAACCCGGACATGGCTCGTGTCGATCTGGGGGCAACATGGTTCTGGCCCGAGTTGCAGCCGGAGTTCGCTGCACTGGTCCAATACCTGGGCTTGCGCACTTTTGCGCAGCCAACCACGGGCGAGGCACTGTTTGAGCGGTCTGCGCAGCGAGGGCCAGAGCGCCTTTCTGGTTACCCGGCGTCTCCCGAATCGATGCGACTGGCCGGGGGCATGGGTGCGCTACTGGACGCGCTGAAAGCCCGCGTCGATTCCAGGCGCGTCTTCACGGGCCATGCCGTTGAAGCTATCCACGCGTCGTCCGGCGGCCTGCGCATCGACGCACGGCGCACAGGGGGAGCGGCCGTCGCGTTTGCAGGTCAACACCTGCTGCTAGCGATGCCACCACGGCTCGCCGCCTCGATGGTGCGCTTCGAGCCAGAGTTGCCGGCGCAGCTGGCGGCCCAGTGGACGAACACGGCAACGTGGATGGCCCCGCATGCCAAGTACGTCGCCATGTATGACACGCCGTTCTGGCGCAGCTCGGGTCTATCCGGTGATGCTTTCAGCCATGTGGGTCCCATGGTCGAGATTCACGATGCAGGCCCGGAGGCAGGGGCAGGTGCCCTATTCGGATTCGTGGGGACGCCAGCACGAGTGAGGCGGGGCATTCCCGTCGAGCAGTTGCGCGCCCTATGCCGCGCCCAGATGGTCCGATTGTTCGGGCCGCAGGCGGCTACCCCGGTGCAGGAGTGGCTACAAGACTGGTCGAGCGAACAGTGGACCGCAGTGCCGGCCGATTCCAGTGCTGCCGCTGGAGGCCATGCTGCTGCGCCTGCTTCGACCGCTGCGACTGGTCCGTGGGCAGGATGCATGTCAGGCATCGGCAGCGAGTGGTCCCCGGAGTTCCCGGGCTACTTGGCTGGCGCGATCGATGCTGCGCGTCGAGCTGTAGAACGACTGATGGAGACGATGTGAACCGCAATCTTTGGCTACTGACGTAAGCGGCAGTTCTGGGCTATGCGCTGCCACGATGCTCGCAGGCTACTACTCCGCCAATGGGCACACCGTGCAGTCATCGACAGGATCGCGTTGATCCGCCTCAGCCCCTCGGACGATCGGCTCGCGCTCCGCGTCGCGCGCCAATTCGTAGGTCGCCTCGATCTGGTCGAACCGAAGCATGAGACCTTGTTCAGACGTGAACTCGATCTGCAGCGAGTCTTCTTCCGCGAAATTGACGAACAGGACAGTTGGCAACGCGAGCGCGTTGAAGTGGTCGACGCGGTTGACTCGTGCAACGCAAGGTCGTTTCGACGAGCCCCTGGGCGCGACTGCCAGCACTTGCGAATAACGCGCCGACTCACCGAGCAGCGGCTTGGCGTCGGCCAGCACGGCCGGAAGCAATTCGCGAAAGGCCAGAGGCCGAACCCAGCGGGTTTCCGCGCCGTCGCCACCATTGCCGCTTTCGCCGCCTTTCGACGGATTGCTCACAACCGGTACTTTGCGCCAGTCCGTGACTTTGGACCTGCCGTCGAACTCGGCAACCGGATAGAGCCCGATCTCGTTGATCACCGGCTGCACCGCCGCTAGGTCCTGCGGCGTGTCTTCCCTGAAAACGCGCGGCACCACCACCCCCGTGCCAGTCTGCGACGCGAACACCTTGCTGATGCCGTGCGGTACCGTGCCCACCCAGTTGGGTCCGACCAGCAGATAGAAGCCCGGCCGCGTGCCATACATCTTGCGCAGTTCGGCGAAGCTGTCGGTGCGCGAATCCACCACCTGGTACACCCAGAAGCGATCGCCGAAATCCGGCACTTGCAGCACCACCGGCGACTCGTCGAGCGCGATGATGGCGTTGCCATACACCACGTCCTGATTGGGACACGCGACAGCGCGCTCGGCTGGATCGATGTAGTCGGTGAGCATCGTCAGCGTATTGACCGGTCCCACCGCAGCACGCCGCCCAGGAGCATCGGGTGCGGCAACTTGCCGAAGGTGCTGCGGCGGTTGTAGACGTTGACGATCGGCCACGCCCAGAAAAAGACGTCGCGCGCGACCAGTCGGATGTATTCGTCAGTGAGTCTTGCCTGCCTGTCGGGTCCGGGGATCACGTGCGCCATCGTTGTCTCCTCGAACGAAACCGCGCGGCAAACATATGCGGTGCGCCTCCGCCCTCCCCTAGCATGCGCAGGTCGCGGGCAAAGCGCACTTGTGTCCGAAGGTGAAGCGACGCCTGCCCCTTGGTGCATGCGCCGGCCACCGCCGGCCCGGACAGGATCAGGTGTCGAGCGTGAGGTGCTGGCCGTGCACTGCGGCCGCGCCTGGAGAAACGAGGAAGGCGATCGCCTGGGCCGCCACGCTGGTCGACACCCATCCTGCCGGGTTGGCATTCGGCATCGCCTGCCGATTGGCGGGGGTGTCGAGCACGCTGGGCGCAATGCTGTTGACGTTGATGCCGTGCGGCGCGAGTTCGGCCGCGGAGGCTTCGACCAGTCGCTGCAGGGCGCTCTTCGACGCGATGTAGGCCGACATGGCCGACAAACCCCGGGCGGCCGTCCTTGCGGTGACCGCGACCACGCTGCCGGACTTGCGCTCGATCATCGGCGGCACCAGCGCCTGCGAAACCGCCACGAAAGACCAGGCATTGAGATTCATCATGCGGTCCCAGGCGTCGCGGCTGAGCGCATGCACCGTCTCGCCCATCTCGAAGCCGCCCGCGATGTGGACCAGCGCATCGACCTGCTTGAAAGCGCCGAGGATGCGTGTTGCCACATCGGCCATTGCCGGCGCGGATGTGACATCCGCCTCCAGCAGCAGATGCTGGGAGTTGTCCAGGCCGGGAAAGGCGCTGGTCAGATGCTCCAGCCGGTGATCGATCAGCGCGAGGCGGGCGCCCTGGTCGAGAAAGTACTGCACCACGGCGCGACCGAGCGCGCCTGCGGCGCCAGTCACGACCACATGCCGCGAGGGGTTCGCTTCGTTCATTTCAAGGCTCCTGGTTGGGCAAGGATGGTAACGCCGGCGTCACGACACCAGCGCTCGTGCTGGCATGATTGCAGCTGTCGTTTTGCGTTTTGGATTGGAGACTCGTCATGAAAGAAGTAGTTGTCGTCAGCGCGGTTCGCACCGCCATCGGAACATTTGGCGGAAGCCTGAAGGATGTTCCACCCACCAAGCTGGCCGGCTTGGTCACCAAGGAAGCCTTGGCGCGCGCCAAGGTCGATGGCAAGGACGTCGAAAACGTGGTCTTCGGCCATGTCATCAACACCGAACCGCGCGACATGTACATGGGCCGCGTCGCCGCCATCGAAGGCGGCTGCGCGCAGGAGACGCCCGCGCTGACGGTCAACCGGCTGTGCGGCTCGGGCCTGCAAGCGATCGTGACTGCGGCGCAGAGCATTCAGCTGGGCGATGCCAAGGTGGCCGTCGGTGGCGGCGCAGAGAGCATGAGTCGAGCGCCTTTTGCTTCATTGACGGCTCGCTGGGGCGTTCGCATGGGCGACACCAAACTCGTGGACATGATGATCGGCGCGCTCCATGACCCGTTCCAGAACATCCACATGGGCATCACCGCAGAGAACGTCGCCAAGAAGTGGGACATCAGCCGCGAAGCACAGGACCAGACCGCGCTCGCGAGCCATCAGCGCGCGCAGAACGCCATCGAGTCTGGCCGCTTCAAGTCGCAGATCGTTCCGGTGACGCTCGAAAGCCGCAAGGGACCCACGCAGTTCGACACGGACGAGCACGTGCGCTTCAACGCCAAGATCGAAGACATGGCAAAGCTCAAGCCCGCCTTCCTCAAAGAGAACGGCACCGTCACGGCCGGCAACGCTTCGGGCCTGAACGACGCGGCCGCCGCCGTCGTGCTGATGGAAAAGGAAGAAGCGGCCCGGCGCGGCCTGAAGCCCATGGCGCGTGTGGTGGCCTACGCCTTTGCCGGCGTGGATCCGAACTACATGGGCATCGGCCCTGTGCCGGCATCACGCAAGGCGCTCGAGAAGGCTGGCCTCAAGGCGTCGGACATGGACGTGGTCGAAGCCAACGAAGCTTTCGCGGCGCAGGCCTGCGCGGTGACGAAGGACCTCGGGCTCGACCCCGCGAAGGTCAATCCGAACGGTTCGGGCATTTCGCTGGGGCATCCGATCGGCGCGACCGGTGCGTTGATCACCGTCAAGGCACTGTATGAACTCAAGCGCATTCGGGGCCGCTACGCACTGGTCACGATGTGCATCGGCGGGGGCCAAGGCATCGCCTGCATTTTTGAAAGAGCCTGAAGAAGCGTGCAAAAGTTGTGGCTATAATCGTCGGATTGCCTGAAACGACAGAGATGTTTTTCAGGGGCTCTTAGCTCAGTTGGTAGAGCAGCGGACTCTTAATCCGTAGGTCGAGTGTTCGAGTCACTCAGGGCCCACCAAAAATTGAGAGCACACAGTGCTCGACTTCAAAGGCCTCCCTTGCGGAGGCCTTTGTTTTTTTCCGCTCCCATACTTTCTCTCCCAAGCACTGCATCGCGATCTGTCGGCGGCTTTTAATGAACACCTGTTCATTCAAGAGCCGAAAAAACCTAAGATCGACACCGTGAAACTCAAAGACGACGAAAAGCTCCGAGCCATCGCCGAAGCGACCTTCACGCTCGTCGAGCAAACCGGCCTGAGCGGCTTGACCATGGCCTCCATCGCACGCGAAGCGGGCTTGGCCACGGGCACGCTCTATGTGTATTTCAAATCCAAGGAAGAGTTGATGGTCGCGCTCTACGAGCAGGCCAAGACAGCGACGGCGGCCAGCCTCATGCATGGCGACAATCCCAAAGCGCCCTTTCGCAGCCGCTTTCGGCACATGTGGATGAACTGGCTGGAGCACCGCCTCACGCACTATGCGCAAGTGATCTTTCTGGAGCAGTACTACAACTCGCCATGGTTCAGCGAAGAGAGCCGAAACCTCTCGGCTCGCCTCATCAAGGGCTGGATTGATCTGATTGAAGAGGCCAAGGCCCAGCAGATCCTGAAAGACGTCCCGACCGTGCTGCTCATCAACAGCTTCGGCGGCTCGGTTCGCGAAACGGCCAACCTTTTGCGCTCAGGCGCATTGGCTCACACCAATGCCAATCTGACGATGGCTTTCGGCCTCTGCTGGGACGGCATCAAGGCTTGATTCGCTTGACCGTGGCGGCATACAGGTCTATCGTTTGGCCGAATTATTGTTCGCTCAAAGGACCTCGCGATGACAACACTCAATATCAACGGCAAGGATCGACAGGTCGACCTCGACCCCTCCACGCCGATCCTCTGGACACTGCGTGACACGCTGGGCATGACGGGCACCAAGTTCGGCTGCGGCGCAGCGCTGTGCGGCGCCTGCACGGTCCACCTGAACGGGCAGGCGATCCGTTCATGCATCACACCCATCTCCGCTGCCGAGGGACAGAAGATCTCGACGATCGAAGCCGTCACCGATGGCAGCGACAAGGTCGGCAAGGCCGTTCACGAGGCGTGGGTCAAGCACGACGTGGCGCAATGCGGCTACTGCCAGAGCGGCCAGATCATGTCCGCGACCGCTTTCCTCAAGACGCTCGCGCCGGGCAAGCTGCCGAGCGAAGCCGACATCGATTCGGCCATGGCCGGCAACATCTGCCGCTGCGGGACCTATGCGCGCATTCGTGCCGCAGTTGCCGACGCCGCCAAAACACTGGCTTGAAGGAGACCACGACATGAATTTCGATCAGACCACCTTCGAGCTTCCGGCCAACCTGCAGGCGCTGATGCAAGGCCAGGACGACACGACACAAGCACAAGCACCAGCCACAGGCCTTCCCCGGCGCAGCTTCATGAAGCTCACGGTCGTGACAGGCTTCGCGCTGGGCGTCTTCCCGATGAGCGCACTGGCGCAGGACTCGAACGCCACCGGCGTGAAGCCCGCAGGATTGAAGCCATTGCAGCAGCCAGCTGCCTTCGTGCGAATCGACCGTGACGGAACCACCACCATCACCATCAACCGGCTCGATTTCGGACAAGGCGTGCAGACGGCGCTGCCGATGATCCTGGCGGAGGAGCTCGATGCTGATTGGTCGAAGGTCAAGAGCGTTCATGGGAACAACGATCCGGCCTACGTCGATCCAGCATTCGGCATGCACATCACCGGCGGATCGGGTTCGGTCAAGAATTCGTACACGCAATACCGTGAACTCGGTGCGCGCACACGGGCGATGCTCATCAGTGCAGCAGCGGCGCAGTGGAAGGCCGATCCGGCCACGCTGAAGACGCGCGATGGCGTCGTCATCGGCCCGGGAGGCAAGAAGCTTGGCTATGGCGAACTTGCAGAGGCGGCAATGAAGCAGCCGGTGCCGGAGGCCGTCAAGCTGAAGGACCCGAAGGACTTTCGGCTCATTGGCAAGCCCACGGGCAGGCTCGACGCGCAAGCCAAGTCGAGCGGCCAGCAAAGCTACGGCATCGACATGCGCCTGCCTGGCATGCTGACCGCCGTGGTGGCTCATCCGCCGGTGTTCGCGGCCAAGCTCAAGTCCGTGGATGACAGCGCAGCGAAGCGCATCAAGGGCGTCAAGGCCGTGCTCCGCGTTCCGCTCGACCGCGGCGGCGAAGGTGTGGCCGTGGTCGCAGACGGCTACTGGCCTGCCAAGCAAGGCCGCGACGCGCTCAAGCTCGAATGGGACACCAGCAATGTCGAGAAGGTCGACAGCGACAAGCAACTCGCGCAGTACCGTGACCTCGCGACGAAGCCGGGCCCGCGCAAGTTCGACGCCGACGTGTCGAAGCTCGCCGGCGCACCGCACAAGATAAATGCCGAGTTCGTGTTCCCCTATCTCGCGCACGCGCCGATGGAACCGCTCAACTGCACGGTCAGCCTCACCGGCGACAAGGCCGAAGTGTGGACGGGGACGCAGATGCCGGGCATCGACGGAATGGCGGCCGCAAAGATTCTCGGCGTGCCGCCACAGAACGTCAGGGTCAATGTGCAGATGGCGGGGGGCGGCTTCGGTCGCCGCGGTCTCTTGACCAGCGACTTCGTCTCGGAGGCTTGCAGCGTGGTCAAGGCCGCACAGGCAGCGGGCATCGCGGCACCGATCCGCACGCTGTGGAGCCGCGAAGACGACATAAAGGGCGGCTATTACCGTCCGATGCATCTTCACACGGCGAAGATCGGCTTCGACGCACAGGGCAAGATCATTGGATGGGACCATGCGATCGTCGGCCAGTCACTGCTGATGGGCAGCATGTTCGAGCCGATGATGGTCAAGGACGGGATCGACGGCACGGCGGTCGAAGGCATGAAGGAGCCGTACGAGATTCCGATGCGTCTCACCGTGCATCACCCGAAGCTCAACGTGCCGGTGCTCTGGTGGCGCAGCGTGGGCTCGACCCACACGGCGTTCGTCATGGAAACGCTGCTCGACGAAATCGCCCGCACCACCAGGCAAGACCCCGTCGCCTATCGCATGAAGCTCATCGGCGATCAGCATCCGCGGCACAAGGCGGCTTTGCAACTGGCAGTGGACAAGTCCGGCTACGGCAAGAAGAAGCTCGACGCAGGACGCGCCTGGGGCGTGGCCGTGCACGAGTCCTTCAATTCGGTGGTGGCGTACGTGGTGGAGGCTTCGGTCAAGGATGGCACTCCCACACTGCACAACGTCACCGCGGGCGTGCATTGCAACCTCGTGGTCAACCCGGAGACCGTGGAAGCACAGGTGCAAGGCGCCGCCGTCATGGGTCTTTCGATGTGCCTTCCCGGCGCCGCGATCACGCTCAAGGACGGAGTGGTGCAGCAAAGCAACTTCGGTGACTTCGTGGTCCCTCGAATCACCGACATGCCGAAGATCGCCGTGTACACCGTTCCGAGTGCCGACGCACCCACAGGCATGGGCGAGCCAGGACTGCCGCCGCTTGCGCCCGCTTTTGCGAATGCGGTTGCGGCGATCACGGGCAAATCGGTGCGCGAGCTGCCCTTCAGGCTGGCCTGAGCAATTGCAAAACTGCGCGGCGCTGCATCCCTACGGTCGCGGAAGACCCTCTTCGATCCGATGAGCCATGTACGGGTAGAACGGGTTCGACAATAGTCGCGTGAGAAAGTCGGAGCTGACCGCGAGCGCGCGGTTTTCTCCGCGCACGGCGAGCGCGCCGAGGCTGATGCCAAAGTCCTCTCGCCCATCCGGCTGCAATCCGTACAAGCCGTCCGTCACCGGAAACGGCAGCGCCACATGCGACAGCGAATACACCTCGCGCGGAAACGCAAGCCCCAAAGGGCGGACCTTCTCTGCCACCGCACCCGCTTCGGTGGCGCGCTCCACCACTTGCAGGGAGCCCGTGTCGTCATTGGTGATCCACGTCGCCCTGAATGATCTCGGTGCCGGCGCGAGCAATCGGGCCGGTTGCGGATCGCTCGCGTCGTTCAACAGCGGACCAAACTTGGCGCTGCGGTTCATGTCGAAGAGCACCAGCTCGCTGCCGTTCGCAGGAAGGCGCTCATAGAGACTGGTCACGATGGCGCGCGTGCTGACGGTGGCATCGACCACCGACTGGAACGTGAGGATCGGCGCCAGCCTGGCCAAGCGCCCGGCGCTCGCCTCGCGCTCGATGTGGGCCTGCAGGTCCCGCGTCAGCAGCGACGATTGCCGCGCGCCATTCACGGGAAAGGAGTTGTATTTGAAGGGATTGAACTCAGGCGTGATGCCGAGCCACGCCGCCTTCTCGAAAGCCGGGAAGACCGCCGGCCACCCGAGCACGCCGGCGAATCGCGAAAGCGCGGTCACACCGATCATTGGCGTGATGAGCACGAGCCGGTCCGGCCGCGCGAGGCTCTCGTCGTCCAGCGCATCGAGCGCGTAATTCATCGCTAGCGCCCCACCGTTGGAATAGCCGACCATGTGCAGCGGCAGCGGTGCAGGCACACGGCGGCGGGCCTCGCGCACCGCCAGACGCGTCGCTTCCGACCAGTCTTTCCAATCGATGTTCGTCAATCCCGCGGGTACGGTCCCGTGACCGGGCATGCGCATCGCGACAGCGACAAAACCGTGATCCCGATACAGCTCGGCGATATGGCGGAGGCTGTAGGGTGAATCCGTCAGTCCGTGCAGCAAGACGACGGCGCCGGCGGGCTGCCCCTTCGGCTCGAGCACGAACGAACGATTCCAGTCCTGCGCGAAGTGCGCCGCGTTGAGTGGACTGGCCTCGTAGTAGCGGTTGCCGGGCACCTGGTCTTCTCGAGGCAGCTTGTCCATCACCTCGGCGCGCACTTCCGCGAAGGCGGCATTCTCGGCAGCCATGTAGGCGTTCCAGTCGGCCCTGCGGAGTTCATCGCGGGAAAGCTCATGCGGCACGTGCGTGTGCCATTGCTTGAGAGGCGGCCCGTTCTGAACGCCGTAGATGCGGCCGCCGACCAGAACGACCATGGCCGTGACGGCAATGAGTCCGATGTATTTCAGGATCCTTAACGACCGTGGCCTCATTGCTTTCCTTGAAAGTTCCGGTGACATCGGAAAACAAACGCATTGGGTTTTTGCGAGCCGCGCATTTGCCCTATAGTCATCGGAGCCGCTCCGCAGTGAGGAAGGATGACTTTGGCACCACGTAATTTCGATACATTTTCAGCGGCTCTGTTGAGCGATGGTCCCGCTGCCGCGCTTGCTTATCTGAACAAAGGCGTCCCTCACCGATACACCGCGATCTACCGCTTCGACGACAACCTTCTGCGCAACGTTCTGTTGCACGACAAACGCAATCAGCTTCCCCCTCAGTTCCTGCTTGCCGTGCCCTTCGAGCACAGCTTCTGCCAGTTCGTGCGAAAGGATCAATCGTTTCGAACGGACGACTCGGGCCACGACCAGAGGCTGACAACTCATCCATACCGGGGCGTGGTCGTGTCTTATCACAGCGTTCCTATCGCAAACAATTTTGGCGAGCTATGGGGAACGCTGAGTCACTTCGACCTGATGACCAACTCGGTATCGGACGAAGAGTTCCACCTGCTCGAACGAGCGGCGCAAGCTTTGAGCAGGCACGTGAACAAGCTGGTCACCTGACGGAGCGCCGCTGCCTTCAGGCCGCGGCGCATTTCCTGACGGTGTCCCAGGTGCGCGTGGTGACGCCATCGCCGAATGTCTTCTCGATCAACGTCATGAACACTGGGCCGCGCGGCCCGGGAACATAGGCCGAGAAGACTTCGCTGCCCTTCATCGAGAGGATCTGAGCCGCATCGAACTCGATCGGCAGCGCAAGCTTCGTTTCGCTGGGCCTGCGCAGGAAGGTGACGACGCGTTTGGCATTGGCAGGCAGTTCAAAGTCAGCGTAGGGGTCTGCCTCAATCAGGGAGCGCAGGGCATCTGCCGGCCTCACGATGGTGAGGAACGTGCGGTCGAGGTGTTGGGCCATTGCCGCTTCGGCCCTGCGTTCGAGCGCGGCGTTCGAGGCAGCGCGGGCATTGAAGACCACATTGCCGCTCGACAGGAGCGTCTTCACATCGGTGAAGCCGGCGCTTTCGAAGCAGCGCTTCAGCTCCGCCATCTTGGCGTTCATCGGGCTCACACCACGAAGAAGTGCGACATAGCGAGGCATGGGATTCGATATGTTGGACTTTTCCCTCAGTCGCAGCGATAGGTGACTTCGCCCTGTGGCGTGCCCGGTCCCTTGGTGTCGAGAAAGCGCATCGGCGCCCCGAAGTTGCGGCAGTACGCCTCGGCTTCCGCGGCAGTCGGCGACTTGAGCACGCCGTCGCCGAGAAAGGTGACGCGGGGAGCGGAGCGCGAAGCACATCCGGCGACCAGAGCCACAAACACGAAGACTGAGAAGGTAGTGAAACGACGCATCAGGAAACGCATTGCTGCGAGTTGGAGAGGAATGGGCGGTGCGTCACTGTAATCGCACCCGGCCCGGACAACTCCGCTGCCGACGTCAATCCACCGAGGCGGCCGTCGGCAGCGTGAAGCTGAACACCGCGCCACCGCCATCGCGATGAGAAGCCCACAGCTTGCCGCCGTGCGCTTCGATCAGCTTGCGGCATATCGCCAGCCCCACGCCGAGGCCACTGGATTTGGTCGAGTAGAACGACTCGAAAATCCGCTCGAGGTCTTCGCCGGCAATGCCGACGCCGCGATCCGCGACTTCCACCAGCATGTCCGCACTCTCGTTCAAGCAGATGCCGACCGAAATCTCCCGCTCGAGGTTGGAACGGGCCAATTCGGTGGCTTCCATTGCGTTTCGCAGCAGGTTCAGGATGACTTGCTGCAAGTGGATCTCGTCGACCACAATGCCCGGCAATGAAGTTTGCGCCTTCAGCACGATGCGGATGTCGCGCAGTTCGCAGTCCATCTTCACCATGCCGACGCACTCGGTCACGGCCCGGTCGATATCGATGAGCTTCGGCTCCAGATCGTGCCGCTGAACCATGCTGCGCATGCGCGTCACCACATCGCCCGCGCGGGTCGCCTGTCCGATGATCTTGTCGAGCAGATCGGTCAGCCGGACCATGTCGGGCGCAGGCTCCGCGGCGCGTCGACGCGCGGCGAGCGCATAGTTCTCGATCGCCCCAAGTGGCTGGGTGATCTCATGGGCGAGGCCAACCGACATCTCGCCCGCGGTGTGTACGCGCACCAGATGCGCCAGCCGTTCTCGCCAATGGGCCGCCTCGACCTCGGCTGCCAGCTTGCGGCGCTCCGCGGCCTCGCGCACGTGCAGGTTGGCGAATACTTCGGCAAGCAGGGTCACCCCGGGCGTCAATGCATCCGGCCATTCGTGTTCGAGCTCGATGCTCGCCAGAGTCAGCGCCCCGGCGATGCTGCCCCCCACCCTGATCGGCACGGCCAGCAGTGAACGTATGCCGAGCTGACTCAGCGTCTCCGCGTCCAGCTGCGCCTTTGGCGGGAGGTCTGGAACGTGAACGATTCGGATGACACTGCCGCTTCGGACCTGCGCGTAGATCCACGGCAACTGGGGCACTTTGCCCTCCGCCGCAGGGCCTGCGAATCCGTCGGCGTTCCACTGCTGTGTCACGCCGAACGGGATGTTGGCGCCGACGCGCCAGAGCGCCGCTCTTTCGGCGCCCACGAATTCGCCAATCTGCCGAAGGCCCAGCGCCATCGCCTGGTTCTGCTCTCCGGGCTTCGACATCAGGAGGGACGCGAGGATGCCACTTGCAAGCCGCTCGAAGCCCAGCGCCATCTGGAGTTCCTCCTGCGCGCGTTTGCGAGCGAGTGCGCTCCCGAAAATCTCCGCCAGGAGCCGCATGCGCGCCAGCAGGTCGTCCGGCCAGCTCCGCTCTTTGTGAACGCAGCCGAATCCGAGACTTCCGTGCAATTGCCCTCCCACCGTGATCGGCATCATCACGTGAGACTTCAAGCCGATCCTGCGCCAGGTCTCCTTGTCGACGCTTGCTTCAGGCGGGAGTTCGTCCAGCCGCGCAAACGCAATCGGCTCGTTGGCTCTCGCCTTCAGCAGCCCCCATGGATTCGTTTCACGCGCCGACTTGAATTTAGGCACGAGGTCCACGCCCTCGATGGCGTAGGAGTGGGTTGCCTCCGCGCGGCCGGTGATCGGGCAAAGGCGATTCAGCGTGGATCGATCGATGCCCAGGGTCGAGACCATCCGCGCCAGCCCTTGATTGATCGCGCCATCGATGTCTTGCGCAGGCAGCGAGATGAACGCGGCCGACAAGTCCGTGAGCAGGCGCTCGAATCGGAGCAGCTCCTCCAGCGGTGCTTGGGACGGGGCCGAAGCGACAACGTCATTCATGGTCGTGCGGAAAGGGCAGTTCGGCTGGCTTCGGATTTGGATTCGATCCTAGTGCAGAACACCCGCCATCGAAGCTCATGAAATGCACCTAATGCCACGTCTTCGAGACCTTCTGCCACGTACGTGGTCTTAGGTGACCACCGGGATGGATGCACGCCAATCAGCGCGCCAGAATGAAAGTTCCGATCGGAGATCGAACCATGCACTTTGCCTGCCGCCCCGTCGATGCGTCGTTCTTCGACACAGCACCCTTGCAGTTCAAGAACATCGTCGACCTCGAGGCGCCGCCCTCGAAAGTCTTTGCCGTCTTCGAAGATGAGGCATCCTGGCCGCAATGGTTCCATGCCATTCACAAGGTCGTCTGGACCAGTGAAAAACCGTATGGTGTCGGCACGACCCGAACCGCGTCGCTTGCTGCAGCCAATATCGACGAGCACTTTTTCATCTGGGAACCCGACCATCGGATGGCGTTCTACGCGACTGGCACCTCCGTGCCGCTGGCCCATGCCATGGCGGAGGACTACCAGTTGGAAGAAACCGAGCCCGGAAAAACCCGGTTTACCTATCGCGTTGCCATGGACCCGCACCTCGCGATCAGCATGGGCGGCCCGCTGTCGAAGATGTACTTCGAATCAATGTTCGCGAGTGCCTGCAAGCATCTGCAGAGCTACGTGAAGTAGTCGAGAAGCTACCCGGCGGCAGGGGCCAGGAGCCGCTCCATCGCCGCCACTTGGACGGCGCCTTCGCGCGCTGCGGCGGCAAAGGCGTTGTAATCGCGATGGGTCTGCCGCGCATACCTTTCCGCAAAGCGAACCATGGCGTTGTCGAACACGTCCGACTTGCCGAGATAGCCGCCGATCGTTGCCGCATCTCCTGACTTGGCATGCGCCAGCGCCAGTGCCCAGCCGCAGATGCTGCAATATTGGGAAAAGGCCGACGGGCTGGTCGCGTGTGGTTCAAGTTCGATGCTGCCCTTCATGTCGCGCAACTGGCGTACGTAGTAGTCCACGCCATCGAGCCGGCCCCAGCCGAGGAAGATGTCGGGCGAACCCTGAATGAGCCGCTGTCCGACCACCACGCGCCGCCCCTGGTTTGCGGGCATCGCGAATTCGGCATCCGGCGGCAGGTAAGGCGACAGCACCGAAGGCTGCGCCTCCTTGATCTGAAGGAACAACGGATCATCCTTGTCCCGGCCTTGCAACAGGATCACCCAGCAGCGCGTGCCGACGCTGCCGACGCCGACGACCTTCTGCGCGAAATCCATCACCCGATAGCGCGACAGCAGTTGGCGCCGCTCGGGCGCCAGCGAGTCGAGGTAGGCGAAGAGGAACCGGCCCAACGCCTCCTCCACCGGCCGCCCTGCCGAGGTATGCGTCGCCCGCACGATGAAAGGATGCTGCTCGACGATGTGATGCCGGTTGTCGATGAGGTCGGTCATCTTGTCCAGCACCTGCAGATGGTTGCGCTTGCGAGCCTTTTCCAGCACGGCCACCGCGCCGGGCTGAAGCCATGGCGGCAGCGCATCGAGCAGCCTGGCGCTGTCGATCGTGTCGTACCACACGTCGAGTTGGCCCATGCCGGCATAACGCCGAATGTGCCGGCGGTAGCTCTCGACGGCGGTGCGGGATGCTGTTTCGCAGGCCACGGCATCGCCGCCCAGATACTGCGTCGCAACAAATGCGCTGGCGGCAAGTCGCTTGATGTCCCATTCCCAGGGGCCGGGTTGCGTCTCGTCGAAGTCGTTGATCGCGAAAACAAGCTGCCGCTCGGCCGAAGCGAAGACGCCGAAGTTCGCCACATGCATGTCACCACAGGTCTGCACCTGGAGCCCCGTTGTCGCGCTCGGCGCCAGATCCGCCGCCATCACTGCCGCCGATCCGCGAAGGAATGCGAAAGGCGACTGCATCATGCGCATATGGCGCACCGGCACCAGTTCGGGAATGCGCGTCAACGCCTGCGTGCGAATGATTCCAACCGGATCGACTTTCGGCGGCCGCTGAAACTCACCATGGCTCGCACGGGGAACGCGTTCTCGCAGCGCCTTGCCGGCGGCCATCCGCTCGTCGACGCTGGGCCTCTCACTGGTGAACGCATCGGAGAGCTCCTGCGCCCTTGCTGCGTGTTCGCTGCTTTCGGGTTCGCTCCGCTGAATTCGCGCCATGCCTCGCTCCGTTTTTTGTTACTTGGGCGTCATTCTGAATCCTCAGTGCGGGATCTGCTGGCGCCACTCGCGCGGCGAGCAGCCGAAGCGCTCGCGGAAGGCACGGCTGAAGTGCGCTGCGTCGCTGAAGCCCCGGCCATAGGCGATCTCGCCCACCGTGCGACCCGCAAGACGCGGATCGAGCAAGTCGCGGCTGCAGGCCTCGAGGCGGCGTTCCCAGATGTATTGCGACGGCGTCAAAGGCTCGCTTTTGAACACCCGGTGGATCTGGCTGACCGACATGCCAAGCTCCCCCGCCAGCGCGCCCACCGACAGCGCAGGATCTTCCAGCCGGGCGTCGATGCGCCGCTTGATGCGCGCGAGATGGAATGCCGTCAGGTTGCTCAGGGCCGGTGAGCGCGCGGCCGGCAGCGTCTGCAGGCCCGCGACCAGGATGTTGAGCACCCCGCTCGCCACCGCAAGCGCCGATGCAGGCTGCAGCGCATCGATGTCTTCGCGCAGCGTCCGGATCATGCCGAGCAGCAGATGCCCGGCACCCTCGCGGCCCGAGACGGTGGTGGCGGTCAGCGCTTCCGTCTCACGCAGTTCACTGCGGAGCCGCTCGCCCGGCAGCTTGAGCACGATCTGCTCGAAGGCGCCGTCGAACAGCAACTGATAGGGGCGCGTGCTGTCGTACAGGGCGAAATCCCCCACCGATAGCACAGCGTCTCGCCCGTCCTGCCGCACCACGCCCCGGCCGCGCGCCTGGATGCTGACCAGGAAGTAGTCGTCTGAAGACCGCGCAATGTGGGCGGGCGTGCGCATGACCTTCTGCGGCCCGGAGGTCACCACCGACACGTCGAGACTTGGCAAGGTGTGCTGCCGGATGCTGCCTTCGAAATCGCCCCTCCCACCCGGGGCAGGCACCGGATCGCAGCCGAGCTGGACGTAGACATTGCAGATCATGTCCGTCCAGTACGCGAGACGCTGGTCGCGGGGAACGAGGTCGGTGCTGAGCAGCCGGGCCATCAGAGGCTCCTTCCGAAATTCGGCGTTGCAACGCTGAATCAAGAACGCCGCGCGTTCCGGACAAGGCGCATTCTGGCGGCGAACTTACGCTTCAAGCAACGCGCATGCCACCGCGCTAACCCGAAGAGATTCCTTCCCAACCACCCGGAGCCCCTGATGTCCAGCAAAGCCCATCCCCGTCTTCGCGTCGCCGCCGTGCAGGCCGCCCCCGTGTTCCTCGACCTCGACGGCACGATCGACAAGACCATCGACCTCATCGCGCAGGCGGCAAGCCAGGGCGTGAATCTGATCGCATTCCCGGAAACATGGGTGCCGGGCTATCCGTGGTGGATCTGGCTCGATTCGCCGGCCTGGGGCATGCAGTTCGTGCAGCGCTATCACGACAACTCTCTCGTCGTCGGCTCGGCCGAATTCGATCGCGTCAGGGATGCCGCGCGCAAGCACAAGATGTGGGTTTCGCTCGGCTACAGCGAGAAAGCAGCCGGCAGTCTGTACATCGCGCAGGCGCTGATCGACGACCAGGGCAATACGCTGCAGACGCGCCGCAAGCTCAAGCCCACGCACGTCGAACGCACCGTTTTCGGCGAGGGCGACGGCTCGGACCTCAGCGTGATCGAGACGCCGGTCGGCAACATCGGCTCGCTCTCCTGCTGGGAGCATCTCCAGCCGCTCAGCAAGTACGCGATGTATTCGCAGAACGAGCAGATCCATTGCGGCGCGTGGCCCAGTTTCTCGCTCTATCGGGGCGCCGCCTATGCGCTGGGCGCGCAAGTCAACAACGCCGCAAGCCAGGTGTATGCGGCGGAAGGTCAATGCTTCGTGGTCGCGCCCTGCGCCACGGTGTCCAAGGGCATGCACGAGATGCTGTGCACCGATCCGGGGAAGCAACAGATGCTGCTTGCGGGCGGAGGCTTCGCGCGCATCTACGGGCCGGACGGCTCGCCGCTGGGAACCAACTTGCCGGAAGACCAGGAAGGACTGGTGGTGGCCGATATCGATCTTGGAATGATCTCGCTGGCCAAGGCGGCCGGGGATCCCGCGGGCCACTATTCGCGGCCGGATGTCACGCGGCTGCTGTTCAACAAGACGCGGCGTGAGCCGGTGGTGATGCAGCGGCCGGGAGAACTCGAGGCGGGAGGCTTCGAGGCGGTTGCGCCGCAGGGCGAAGCGGCCGCCGGGCCCCGACAGGCACTTGCGGCCTGAACCGGGGGAGCGTCAGGATTCGGCCTGTGCTCCACGCGAGATGGCCTCGCGCATCGCCGCCGGAATCTCGATCGCGCGATGACTTTCAAGCGAGGTGGTCACCAGCACCTGCCGCATGCGCATGCGCGTCTCACCTTGGTGATCGAAGCAGTGCAGTCCCAGCGTGATCGAGCGCGTGCCCAGGCGCTCCACGGTCAGCCCGAGGATCACGCGGTCGCCCATCCGGCTCACCGCGCGAAAGTCCGCCTCCAGGCGCACCGTGGGCAAGCCGACCCGCTGGTCGACGATGAGCTTGCGATAGCCGATGCCGAGTCCTTCGTCGACCCAGTCTTCCACCAAGCCGTTGAACATCACGAAGTACTGCGGATAGAAGACGATGCCCGCGGGGTCGCAATCGGAAAACCGGATGAGCCGCTCGCGGCGGAATTCCGCTGCCGCGGCGGGCTCGCTCATGGGTTGTCCTCCGGAGTGGGTTCGTTGCGCATCATTTGCACGCGCAGTTGCCCGAGTTGGCTGTGCAGTTGGCGCACGGTCTTCATGTCGAGCCCGGAGAACATCTCGAGGATCCACTGCTCGTGCTCCTTGGCCATGGTCTCGAAAGTGCGGCGCCCCTTTGCGGTGAGGCTGACGATCCATGCGCGGCGGTCATCGGGGCTCGGCGTGCGCGAGACGACGCCTTCGCGCTCCAGCTCGTCCGTGAGGCCGGTCACGTTGCCGCCGGTCACCATCAGATAGCGCGAAAGCACGCGCATCTTGAGCCCTTCGCGGTAGCGGTAGAGCTGCGCCATGTAGTCGAAGCGCGCGAGCGTGATGCCGAAGCGCTCGCGCAGCCGCTTACGGATTTCGGATTCGATCTGGGTAGTACTCGCAAGCATGCGCAGCCACAGCCTGAGCACCGCATGGTCCTCATGGCCGGCCCGTGCTTCGTGCCCCAGTTCTTCCGCATCGCTGAGCACGGCATGCGAAGGGTCGTTGGTGCTGTCGATCAAGTCACTTCTCCTCCGGACACGGAAATGGACTGCCCGGTGACCGAGGCGGCGCTCTCTCCGCAAAGCCAGCGCACGGCATCGGCCACTTCGCCAGGCTGCACGATGCGGCGTTGCGGGTTCACTCCGGCGAACTCGGCCAGCGCATCGGCTTCGCTGCGGCCGGTCTTGCCGACCACATTCGCGACGCTGGCGCGCAGGATGTCGGTGTCGGTGTAGCCGGGACAGACGGCATTGACGGTGATGCCCTTGCGCGCCACTTCGAGCGCGAGCGATCGCGTGAGTCCGACCACGCCGTGCTTGGCGGCCGTGTAGGCGGCAACGTAGGCATAGCCCTTCTGCCCCGCCGTGCTCGCGATGTTGACGATGCGGCCCCAGCCTGCGTCGAGCATGTCCGGCAATGCGGCTTGCGCACAAAGAAAGCTGCCGGTGAGATTGACGGCCAGCATCCGCTGCCACAGGTCGACGGAGGTCTTCAGGAAAGGTGCGCTCTCCGCCTGACCGGCGTTGTTGACGAGGATCGACACAGCGCCTGAAGCGGCACGCAACGCATCGAAAGCGGCGCGCACCGACTCTGGATCGCTCACATCGACGGTGGCGACACCGTGGCCCGCGCCAGGGAGTGCGCCGCATGCGCGTTCCAAGGCCGCCCGATCACGGCCCAGCAGGCTGATCCGAGCGCCTTCGGAGGCAAGGGTTCTTGCGATCTCGGCACCGATTCCGCGTGCGGCGCCGGTCACCACGGCGTGGCGACCCTTCAAGGCATTGTTCATGGCGGACTCAATTGATTGACAACTAAATAATTTTATCCGCGCGCATTCAGCGGACGCGCGAGACTCGCGCCGCCCGGTCCCACGTGCCCGCAGTCACGCCGCGCTCTCGCAGCTTGTATTTCTGTACCTTGCCGTTCTCGGTGCGCGGCAGATCATCGAGCAGGTCGACGTAGCGCGGCACTGCGAAGTAAGGCAGGCGCGCTTCGCAGAACGCGATGAGTTCCTGCACCTCGATCGGCCGCTCAGGGCGCCCGACCAGCGCGACCATCACTTCATCTTCGGCAAGCTCGGAGCGCACCGGGTAGACCGCGCAAGACGCCACGCATGGATGACTCAGCAACACCTGCTCGACTTCGAAAGACGAGATGTTCTCTCCGCGACGGCGGATCGCGTCCTTGATGCGGTCGACAAAACGAAACGCTCCATCGGCATCGCGTATCACTCGGTCGCCGGTATGGAACCACAAATTGCGCCACGCCTCGACCGTCTTCGCGGGCATGTTGAAGTAGCCGTTCGCGAATGCATAGGGCTCATCGGCACGCAGCAGAAGCTCACCAGCCTCGCCCGGCGGGAGTTCGACATCGTCATCGTCGGCAACGCGCGCCTGGAAGCCGGGACGCAGCCAGCCCATGACGCCGCCCCGTGGCGAATCCGGTGCGGTCGCGATCGCGAAGTTGGTCTCGGTCGATCCGTAGCCCTCGAGCAGTCGCACGCCAGTGCGCTCGAAAAAGGCCTTGCCCGCCGCCGCGGGCACGCCGGGGCCCAGGCCGGTGCGTACGCGGTGGTCGCGCTCGCCGCGGCCCTCCGGCTGCGCGAGGAGGATCGGCACCATCGCACCGAGCAGATACACGACCGTGGCACCGCTGGCGCGCATGGCAGGCCAAAAGCCGGAGGCCGAGAAGCGCTGCTCGAACACCACTTCACAGCCAACGACCGCAGCCTGCGCAAAGGTGTTGAGCGCATTGATGTGAAAGAGCGGCAGCGTCGTGCACAGCACGTCATCGGGGCCGACGCCCAGCACCTCCGCACTGTTGACGCCCCACCAGAAGTACTGTGCGTGCGGACAGACCACGCCTTTGGCAGGTCCGGTCGTGCCGGAGGTGTAGAGGATCGCGAGCGGATCGCCAGGCTGCATGGCGGCCGGCGCGATGGCCTCTGCAGAGGCCGGGAAGCTTGTGACGCGCACGGTCGCGGGAGCTTGCCACGCTTGGGCGCCATCACCTGGCATGTCGTCGACGACCCAGACCTCGCGCAGCTTCGTGCTGGCCAGGTCGGCAGTGACCAGGCGCTCCACGAACTGGGCTTCGATGACCAGCAGATTCGCTTCGCTGTTGGCAAGGAAGTATTCGATCTGCGGCCCCATAGAGGCAGTGTTGATCGGCACCGTCACCGCACCCAGCCATCCCGCGCCAAGAAAGACTTCGAGGAACTCGATCCGATTGGCGCACATCAGCGCGACCCTGTCGCCGCGATAGACGCCGGCCTGCACCATCGCCGACGCGCGCGATGCAGCCGCAGCGGCGGCATCATCATGCGTCCACGTACGCCCCGCGATTCGAAGCAGCGGCCGACTGCCGAAAAGCTCGGCTTGCCGCTGCAGCAGCGCCGGCAGCGTGCGCTGCGCGGGCGGAATGGCTCGCGCCTCAGTCGTCATCGTGCGTGCCTCCGCCGAGGTAGGTCGCCTGCACGCGCGAGTCGCTGGCGAGATCGGCCGAGACGCCGGACAGCGCAATCTCCCCGGTTTCGAGCACGTAGCCGTGGTCGGAGCTTTCAAGTGCGGCGCGCGCGTTCTGCTCCACCAGCAGGATCGACACGCCGTCTTCGCGCAGCTTGCGCACGATGGTGAGGATGTCCCGCACGATGAGCGGCGCGAGGCCGAGGCTGGGCTCGTCGAGCATCAGCAGCCGCGGTGCGGACATCAGGGCGCGTCCTACGGCCAGCATCTGGCGTTCGCCACCCGAGAGCGTGTCCGCGCGTTGCGCACGCCGCTCCGCCAGGCGCGGAAAGCGGTCGTACACGGATTGCAACCGGCTCTTGAGCGCATCGCTGCGAAGGCGCTTCGAGAACGCGCCGAGCTGCAGGTTGTCGAGCACGCTCAGCTCGCCGAAGAGTTCGCGCTTCTCGGGCACGAGGCACAGGCCTCGTTCGACACGCGCCTCGACATCCAGCCCGTGCAGGTCCTCGCCTTCGAAACGGAGGGTGCCCTTGCTCGGAAGCAAGCCCATGGCGGCAGCAAGCAAGGTGGTCTTGCCTGCGCCGTTCGGGCCGATGACGGAAATGATCTCGCCAGGCTCGAGATTCAGCGAAACGCCGCGTACCGCATCGACCTGCCCATACGAAACATGCAGATCGCCGATCTCCAGCATCGCCGTCATACGACGCTCCCGAGGTAGGCGGCCTGCACTCGCTCGTCGGCGCGCACTGCAGAAGGCACACCTTCCACCAGCTTGGAGCCGAAATTCATCACCACCAGCCGGTCCACCAGTTTCATCACGAAGTCCATGTCATGTTCGACGATGAGGATGGTCACGCCCTCCTCCCGCAGCTTGCGCAGCAGATCGCCAAGGGCTATCTTTTCCTTGCGACGCAAGCCGGCAGCGGGCTCGTCAAGCACGAGCAACACGGGGTCGGCGGCGAGTGCGCGCGCGATTTCGAGGATGCGCTGCGTGCCGAGCGGCAGGCTGCCGGCCATTTCATGCGCGCGGTCGCCGAGACCGATGCGATCGAGCTGGCGCTGTGCTTCCTGGAGGATCTGCCGCTCTTCCGTTCGGTCGAGCCGCAACCCAGCCTTGAGCAGCCCGGTCGTCGTCCGTGAATGCGCGCCAAGCGCCACGTTGTCCAGCAGGCTCATGTGCGGCCGAAGCTTCACGTGCTGGAACGTGCGCGCAAGCCCCAGCCGAGCGACCTTGCGCTGCGGCATGCCGGCGATATCCTTGCCGAGGAAGCGCACCTGGCCCGAACTCATCGGCAGCGTACAAGTCAGCAGATTGAACATGGTCGACTTGCCGGCGCCGTTCGGGCCGATGAGGCCGATGATTTCGCCGGCGTTCACTTCAAAGCTCACGTCGTTCACGGCCACGAGTCCGCCGAAGCGCTTGACCGCGCCTGTGACTGACAGGATCGGCGACCCCCTTTGCGGCAAAGTGCGATTCGGCAGCGGCGCTACGGGTGCCGTCGCCTCACGCGATGGCGGGGCGAAGCGGCCACGGGTCCAGCGGCGCACGAAACCCATCAAACCGCCGCGCGCGAAGTGCAGCAGCAGGATGAAGAGCGTCGCGAAGGCGACCGCCTCCAGCTGCCCGGCGCTCTGCGTCAGCATCGGAAGCACATCCTGCAGGGCGTTCTTCATCAGAAGCACCAGCGCAGAGCCGACGAGTGCGCCTGCGAGCTGACCCAGACCACCCGCCACGGCCATCAGCAGGTATTCGATGCTCGCGCGCACATCGAAGGGCGATGGGCTCACGAAGCGGTTCATGTGCGCATAGAGCCAGCCCGCAAGTCCTGCGAACAACGCGGCTGTGACGAAGAGCGAGAGCCGCACGCGGTAGGCATCCTCACCCACGCTGGCGAGCAGCGTCGCACCGCCGCGCAAACTGCGAATGGCACGGCCCGGCCGCGATTGCAGCAGGTTGACGCTGAACAGGAACGCCAGTCCGACCAGCGCCCAGATAAGGTAATAGATGGCCCGCGGATCGGCCAGTGACCAGCCTGCAATGCTCAACGCCGGAATGTTCGACAAGCCCGTGTGACGGCCCAGCCCGTCGACATTGCCGAACAGCATCGCGATCGACAAACCCCAGGCGATGGTGCTCAGCGGCAGAAAGTGGCCGCCCAACCGAAGCGTGAGCATGCCGATCGCCAATGCCGAAAGGCCGGTCAGCAACAGCGCGAAGAGCAGTCCGATCCATGGCGACATTCCCTGCGCCGTGGTGAGCCATGCCGTCGCATAGGCCGCGATTCCGACGAACGCCGCCTGCCCGAATGATGTCGCTCCGCCGATGCCGGTGAGCAGCACAAGACCCAATGCCACGAGAGCGCCGATGCCGATGTCGTTCAGCAGGGAGACCGTGAAGTTGCTCGCCAGCATGGGCGCAATCGCCAGCACGGCGACCAGAAGGGCGATCCACAGGCGTCGCTGACTGAACCAGCCGCCGTGCGCCGCCGCCTTTGGACGCTCTGTGGCGAGCGCCAGGGAAGCGTCGCCCGGGGTTCCGATCGATTGGCTCATTGGTCCACCTCGTCTTCTTCCTCTTCGGAGTGAACAGTCATGTACGACCTCAGCATCAGCACCGGGATCAAGAGGCTGAACACGATGAGGTCCTTGAGCGCGCCGCTCCAGAACGATGCGAAGCTTTCGACCACGCCGACCGCCAGCGCGCCAATCGCGGTCATCGGGTAGCTCACAAGGCCGCCGATGATGGCGGCGACGAAGGCCTTCAGGCCGATGATGAAGCCAGAGTCGTAGTACATGGTCGTCACGGGTGCGATCAGCACACCGATCAGTCCCGCCAGCAACGACGCGCTGCCATACGCCAGAAGTGCCGTGCGTGCCGGGCGGATGCCGACGAGCCGCGCGCCGACGCGGTTGACGGCCGTCGCGCGCAGCGCCTTGCCCGCAACCGTGCGTTCGAATACGAGGAAGAACAAGCCGCTCAGGACAATGGCGGAGATCACCATCAACAGCACCTGGCCGCTCACGGTGAAGCTGTCACCGATGGAGAGCACGCCGCTGGCAAGCGGATTGGTGCGCGAGCCTTCCGGACCGAAGAACAGCAGGCCAAGCCCCGACAGCAGGAAGTGCAACGCCAGGGAAACGATCAGCAGCACCAGCACCGATGCATCGGCGATCGGCTGGAAGACCACCCGCGCCAGCAGCGGCGCAATGGGGACCACAAGAAGCACAGTCACTGCGATCTGCACAGCGGCTGGAGCGCCTGCGCGCGACGCGGCCCATGCCAAGGCGCAAGGCACGAGCGGCAGCACGCCCCAGGCCAGGATGGCTTTGGGAATCCTCGATGCCTCGCCCTTTCGGATCAGGCTCCCCATCTCGGTGAGCACCGCGAGCGCGGCCAGCACCATGACCAGCCCGATGGTCGGCGGCAGCCGGCCGGTCTCGAAAGCCGCCAGGGTCAGCGCAGCAAAGGCTGCGATGTCGCCGAAGGGCACGAACACCACCCGGGTCACGGAAAAAATCAGCACCAGACCCAGCCCGGCGAGCAGATAGACCGCGCCGTTGGCGAGCCCGTCAGTGCCCAGGATGAGCGCCACGTCCCATGTCATTGCAAAGTCCTTCGGGTGATCAGGGCGCCAGCTTCCACTGGCCGTTGTCCAGCTTCACGATGACGCGGGCGCGCTCGTCGACGCCGTAGAGGTTTCCCGGCTTGAAGTTGTAGACGCCGTGCGTGCCCACCACTTCCTTGGTGCTGGCGATGGCGTCGCGCAGCGACAGCCGGAATTCCGGCGTGCCCGGCTCGCCCTTCGCGCGCGCGGCCGCGTCCGTGAAAACCAGCCAACCGTCGAAGGAATAGGCCGAGTAGGCGTCGCTCGTCGGCGCGTTGTTGGTCTTCTGGAAGACCTTGCGGAAATCGAGCGCGATCTTCTTCGTCGGGTACTCGTCGGGCAGTTGCTCGGCGACGATCACGGGGCCCGTCGGCATCAGCGCCCCCTGACCTGCCGCGCCGACGACGCGCACGAAGTCGGGGTTGATCAGGCCGTGCTGTCCGTACACATGCCCCTTGAATCCACGTTCGTTCAGTGCCAGGAAAGGCAGAGCGCCCGGCGTGCCAGCGCCACCGGTCATGACTGCATCGGGCTTCATCGCCAGCAGCTTGAGGACCTGGCCGGTCACGGAAGCGTCGGAGCGCGCGTAGCGCTCGTTGCCCAGCACCTTGATGCCGGCAGCCGGCGCGGACTTCATCAGCGCCTCATAGACCAGGTCGCCCCAGGCGTCGGAGAAGCCGATGTAGCCCACCGTCTTGACGCCGTCCTTCTTCATGCGCTGCACCACGGCGTCGATCATGAGTTGCGTCGGCTGCGCGACAGTGAACACCCAGGCGTTCTCCGCCGGATCGAGCTGGATCGGGGTCAGGCCGATCATCGGCACCTTGGCATCGCGTCCGACCTGCGCCATTGCAATGGCAGCAGGCACGCCCGAAGTACCCATCAGGATGTCGACCTTGTCCTCCTCGACCAGCTTGCGCGCGTTGCGCCCTGCCGTCGTGGGATCGGAGCCGTCATCGAGCACGATGAGCTGGATCTTGTGGCCGTTGACCTCCGGCTTGTAGGCGAGTGCGGCCTGCATGCCCTTTGCATACGGCACGCCCAGCGACGAGTTGGGCCCGGAAAGCGAAACGCTCAGGCCGACCTTGATATCGGCTGCGAGCGCGGTCATCGCCAGACTGGCGCCCAGCGCGGCAGCGAGCGCTGTGCGCGCGAAGGTCTGCATCAAGCTCTTCATGTCGTGACTCCTGGTGGGGTGAAATGGATGAGCACTCGCTCAGATGAACAACTGGATCGCCGGCAAAGCACGCCAGGCGTTGAGAAGATCGACCCGCTTCAGCCGGATCGACCAGCCGGCGGCATCGCGAACGAGAAGATGGCGGCAGGTGCCAGCCAGCGTCACCTGGTCCTCGCCGCGCGCTTCGACGTAGATGAAGGGAGTCCGGAGTGCCACTTCGCCGCTCGCCGCGTCTTCGCGCTCGACGATGGAGCGTTGCAGCACATGCTGGCAGTGGCTGGCGGGATGCTGCGAATGAGCGCGCGGATTCTTGAGCCTGTCGATGCGCAACTGCAGCAGCAGCCGGTCTTCATAGGCAATCGAGTTGTGCGATTGAGGATCGGCCTGCGCTGCGCCGAGAAGCGGCACCCAGTAGCGTCCTTCTTGCGCGAAGAGCGCCAGCCAGTCGTCGAAACGGCGTGCGTCGAGCAGCGCGGCTTCTTCGGCGATGAAATCGCGGGGGTCGGTCATCGTGGCTGTCATGGCCTCGCCTCCATGCCCGCCGTCATGAACTTCGCCCAGGCGCGAAACTGATTGCGCATCAGCAACTCGTTGGTGCCGTTGGTGGTGATCGAAGCTTGCGAGAGCTCGGCGGCGTCGAAATTGCGGTGCAGGCTCACCCACTCGTTGCCTTCCGCGCGAAGGCCCTGCTGCATGCTCTCGAAGAGATGCACGTCGTCGTGCGCCACGACAGACATGGGCGAGAAGACGAGCCGGTTGTAGCTCATGGCTCGCTCGAAGAGCAGGTCGGGCGCTCCCGCGGCGCGGAAGCTCCAGGCCTCGATCAGCGTGCGGTTTGCGGCCAGCGGGCGAATCACGCGAATCGCCTGCGGCGAGCCCTTGACGGACAAGCTGGGAAAGAACACCGAATTCTGCGGGGAACGCTGCAGGATCTCGGCCGCACGTTCCACGCCGTGAGCGGCCTGCATGGCTGCTTCGTATTCGGGCAACTGCGCATAGTTGGAATGGATGCTGAAGTTGACGCCGAGCACGCTGTGCCCGTTGGCGTAGACGCGGCCGCCCATCTTGTCGAAGAAGTCGTAGCCGGAGCCGAACGGGAGGATCTGCTCCATAGCCATCGGCTTGGGTTCATGGGCCGCGCGCCCCTGCCAAAGCGCATCGGCAGCCTGCGTTGCCGACTCATGCGTCGACATCGGATGCACCGTGTCGTTGATGTTCTCCAGGTACATCTTCCAGTTGCAGTGGATGATGTTGCGCATCACGCCGCCGCCGACCGTCAGCCTACCTTCGGGCGATCGATCGACCATGTTGTCGATGGCATGCAGCACGTCGCCGAAGTAATCGCCGAACTCAGGGCCTTCATCCGACAACCGCGCGAAAACAAAGTCGCGATAGACGGCGACGTTCTTGAGCGCCGTCAGCCCCCGCCCCGACTCGCATTCCTTCAGGCGTGTGCCTTCGTAGCCACTCTTGAGCGGAATGGCGAGCGGCGCACCGTCGAGCTTGTAGGTCCACGCATGGTAGGGACAGCGAAAGAACTTGCCCGTGTTGCCGCACTCGTCCGACACCAGCCGGGTCCCCTTGTGCGCGCATCGGTTGTAGAACACGCGCACGGTGCCATCGGCCTGGCGAACCATCATCACCGGCCGGCCCGCGAGATCGAGTGACCAGAAGTCGCCGGTGTTCGGCACCTGGCTGGCGTGCCCGACATAGAGCCAAGTGTTGGCAAAGAACTGCTCCTGCTCCAGGGCGAAGAGTTCTTCGCTCAGGTAGACGTCCCGATGCACACGATCGTCCTGCACGAGCGCGCGAATGGCTTCTGGCTGGTTGCGGTAGGTGTTCATCGCCAATCTGCCTGCGCTTGGATGCGGATCAGGGAACCAGCTTCCACTGGCCTTTTTCGCTGCGGACGATCACCACTGCGCGCTTGTCCGAGCCGTAGCGGTCATCCGCCTTGAAGTTGTAGATGCCGTGGGTGCCCGTCAGCTCCTTGGTGCTCACGATGGCGTCGCGCAATGCGGAGCGGTACTGCGGCGTACCGGGCTCGCCCTTGGCGCGAGACACTGCGTCGGCAAGCAGCAGATAGGCGTCGTAGGTGTAGGAAGAGAAAGCGTCGTTCGGCGCCGAGCCGTTGGCCTTCTTGTAGGCCTCCCGGAAAGCCATCGACACCTTCTTGATCGGATTGCTGTCCGGCAACTGGTCGGCGACCAGCACGGGTCCGCTCGGCACTTGCAGCCCTTCGATGGATGTGCCACCCACCCGAACGAAGTCGGCGTTGATCAAGCCATGCGTTCCGTAGATCTGCCCTTTGTAGCCACGTTCCGCGAGCGCGAGGTACGGCAGCGCACCCGGTGTCCCGGAATTGCCGGCGAACACTGCATCGGGTCGGGTCGCAATGATCTTCAGCACCTGGCCGGCGACAGATGAATCGCTGCGCGCATAGCGCTCGTTGGCCACGACCTTGATGCCGGCCGCATCGGCACTCTTGACGAGAGAGTCATAGGCAAGATCGCCCAATGCGTCCGAGAAGCCGATGTAGGCCACAGTCTTGACGCCCGATCTCTTCATGCGGTCGACGACCGCCGACACCATCAGTGGAAAGGGCTGCGACACGGTGACTGTCCATGCGCCTTCAGGCCCTGGAATGGTCACCGGCGTCGGCGAAATCAACGGCGTGTTGAGTTCGCGCGCAACCGCGGCGATGGCCATTGCGCCCGGCACACCCGAAGTGCCGATGAGGACGTCGACCTTGTCTTCGACCACGAGCTTGCGCGCATTGCGCCCGGCAGTCGTGGGGTCGGAAGCATCGTCGAGCACGATCAATTGGACCTTGTGACCCGACAGAACCGGATGCTCGGCAATTGCGGCGCGAATGCCCTTTTCATAAGGAATACCGAGTGCCGACACCGGCCCCGAAAGCGAGCTGATGAAGCCGACCTTCAGATCGGCCGCGACGGCCTGAGTGGCCGCGAGCGCGATGGCCGATACGCAGAAGAAAGCGAAGAGTCTTTTCATGGTTCAGATGTTCTACATGGGTTTGTCAGGGATACCGCGGAACCGGCTCCGCCGGGCCGCCGGTATCGCCCCGTGAGAGGGGTGGCGAGCGACACGAAGTGCGCGAGCCTGGAGGTCAAGGAACAAGCTTCCACTGGCCCTTTTCGAGCTTGACGATGACGCGCGAGCGTTCGTCGGAGCCATAGCGATCGTTAGGCTTGAAGTTGTAGACGCCGTGCGTTCCGACCAGCTCCTTGGTGCTGACGATCGAATCGCGCAATGCAGCCCGATAGGCAGGCGTACCGGGTTCGCCCTTGGTGCGTGCCGCAGCGTCGAGGAACAGCAGCCATGCATCGAACGAATAGGCGGAGAAGGCATCCGTGGGCGCCGCTCCGTTGGCCTTCTGGTAGGCACCGCGGAACTCCATCGACACCTTCCGGATCGGGTTGGAATCCGGCAATTGCTCAGCAACGATGACCGGCCCGGTCGGCGCCAGCAGGCCCTCGACTGCGGAGCCGCCCACGCGGACGAAGTCGGGATTGATCAAGGCATGCATGCCGTAGATCTGGCCCTTGTAGCCACGCTCGGCCAGCGCCAGATACGGCAACGCGCCGGGCGTGCCGGAAGTGCCTGTGATCACGGCATCAGGGCGCAGCGCGACGATCTTCAGGACCTGGCCCGTCACCGACGCATCAGCGCGCGCATAGCGCTCGTTCGAAACCACCTTGATGCCCGCGGGCTCGGCGCTCTTCTGCAGCGCGTCGTACACGAGATCGCCCCAGGCGTCGGAGAAGCCGATGTAGCCGACCGTCTTCACGCCCGACTTCTTCATGCGCTCCACCACGGCGCTCACCATCAAAGGGGCAGGCTGCGGCAGTGTGACCATCCACGCACCCTCTTCGCCCGGCAGGTTCGCGTTGGCAATGGATATCAGCGGCGTCTTCGTTTCGCGTGCGACGGCCGCGATCGCCAATGCGCCGGGAGAGCCCGCCGTGCCGATGATGACGTCGACCTTGTCCTCATCGATCAGCTTGCGCGCATTGCGCGCAGCAGTGGATGGATCCGATGCATCGTCGAGTTGCACCAACTGGATCTTGTGGCCGTTGAGGTCGGACTTGTACGCGACCGCAGCCTTGATGCCCTTTTCGTAGGGAATGCCGAGCGAGGAAACAGGCCCCGACAACGAAGTGATGAACCCGACCTTGAGATCGGCGGCCCATGCGTTCGCCGCGGTGAGCGCACCGACGGCGGCGGCGATGCCGGCCATGGTGCGGATGCTTGTCAGGACTTTCATGCAAGGCTCCTTGGGATGCAGGTAGACAAAGAACGCAAAGATCGACTCACCACGACGTACTCCGAACAAACCACATGATTTGTGAATTATTTAGAGCTAAACGATATTAGCGAGCGTGTGGCGTGACGACAAGTGAGAGAAAACGCTAGGTGGACGAATTCGCAGGCAATGCACTGCTAGAGGGCCAGACTGCCCACGCTGGTGCCGCCGCAAACATAGAGGACCTGTCCGGTGACAAAGCTGTTCGCCGGGTCGGCAAAGAAACGCACGGCGCGTGCCACATCGGTTGACTCGCCGAGTCGACGCACTGGCACTGACGCAGCAAGTGCGCGCTCTTTGTCGCTGCCTGCTTCGACGACGTCGTAGAACATGTCGGTACGAATTGGGCCGGGCGCGACCACGTTGACGGTGATCCCTTCAGGCGCGAGTTCGAGTGCCCAAGTGCGGGCCATGCCGAGCATGCCGGCTTTGGTGGCTGAATAGTTCGTGCGCGTCGCCAGGCCGAGCGCCGCGCGGGACGACAACAACACCACGCGACCAAAACGCTGTGATCGCATTGCAGGCAGAGCAGCCTGCACGATCTGAATTGCGCAGCCCAGGTGCAGATCCACCAATGCGTCGAGATCATCGAGCTTCACGTCGGCGAGCAACGCAGGGCGGATGACACCGGCGTTGTGCACCACGGTCGTCACCTCGAAGCGACGGACCAGTTCCGCCACCGCCTGTGCCGTGGCAGCACGGTCAGCGAGGTCGACCTCGATGCTGTGCAGTTTCGAGTGATCGATGTCCGCTCGCCGTCTCGCCAACGACACCACTTCGTAGCCCTGCTCGAGCAAGTCTTCGCAGATGGCTTTGCCGATGCCGGCGCTCCCGCCCGTGACGACTGCCACTTTGTCGGCGGCGCTCATGCATTGGCTCCGACAAGCGCGAGCACGCGCAAGGGGCTTCCGCTGCCCTTCTCGATCTTGAGCGGCGGGCAGATCAACACTGCGCCAGCCGCTGGCAACAAATCAAGGTTGCTCAGGCACTGCAAGCCATAGCGACCCGCGCCGTGCATGTAGTAGTGGCACGGATAGGGTGGCCGCAGGTGGTAGCCCTGGCCCGCATCGGTGCCGATGCTTTCGGAACCGAAGCCAAGCACATCGCGTTGCTCGACCAGGAAGCGCACGGCCTCGGTGCTCGGGCCCGGCGTGTGCTGACCGGTCTCATCGAAATTTTGGTAGGCCTCGGGGTCATGGCGCTTCGACCAGTCAGTGCGCATCAGGACCCACGCGCCCTTCGGAATGCGCCCGTGGCTCGCCTCGTATTGCTCGATGTCTTCGATGGTCAGCAGGTAGTCCGGATCGTCCTTCACCTGTGGCGAGCAGTCGATGACGCACGCAGGCGCAACGAAGTGCTGCACCGGGATCGTGTCGACCGAGTTGTTCGGCAGATCGCGCCCGGAGATCCAGTGGATCGGCGCATCGAAGTGCGTGCCGGTGTGTTCGCCGCAGGAAAAGTTGTTCCAGTACCAGGCGGGGCCACGCTCGTCGTACTTCGACACTTCCTCGATGCGGAAGGGCCAGCACTGGCCCATCTCGGGAGGCAGCGCGATCTGCGGAAACTCGGGCGTCAAGGTCTGTGTGAGATCGACCACCCGGATGCGGCCCGTCGACATGGCGCCCACCAATCCACCGAGGATTTCGGCCGTGGACATCAGTTCAGTAGTTGTCGTCATTGCATTGCTCCAAGTCTTTCAAGGGCGGCCACACCAAGTGGGCAAGCCTGGGGTGTTGATCAGCCCCCGCCGGCAGCGAGTTCGCGTTCGAGGATCTTCGGGTTGTCGCGCCAGCGTTCGAGCCACTCCTGGGCCACATCGCCGGGATACACGTCTTCGACACCATCGCGCAGCGCCTTCACGATGGCACTGGCAATTCCGCTCGGCGCCAGCTTGGGCGGCGGGGTGTGCTGATTCCATTCGTCGTCGATCGGGCCGGGAAAGAGGTTGATCACCCGGATGCCCGCTGGTCGCATTTCAGCGCGAAGGCACTGCGCGAGGGAATGCGCCGCGGCCTTCGAAGCGCTGAAGGTGCCGTGCGGCGGGAAGTTGCTGAGTGCGTAGATCGACAGCAGATTGACCCACGCCGTTGCGCCGATCGTGCCATCGGCAGAGCGCCCCTTGAGCGCCGGCCCGAACTCCTGCGCGAGTCTCAGCAGGCCGAAGTAGTTGATGTCCATCTCGGCCTTGGCGACGTCCGTGCCGCGCCGCGATCCGATGCCGTAGGTGCGGTGCACCTCGGCGTTGTTGATGACGATGTCGACCCTGCCGCCGATCTCTCCGGCCAGTTCGCTCACCGAGCGCCCGTTGGTGAGATCGAGCGGCACCAGCGTCACCTGCGGCAAGCTCGTGATGTCCTCAAGGCCGCCCATCTTCTTCCAGGGCTCCGCATGGCCGACCCAGACGATGTCGGCGCCGGCCTTGACCAGCGCCCGCACGATGGCTTGCCCGACCTCGGTCTTGCCATCGGTCACGAGCACCTTGCGGAACTTGGGGTCGCTGGTCATTTCTCTCAGCATCTTGTCGTCGGCCATGTGGGCGCTCCCTTCTTTCGGAAATCCAATGAGTACGGCCTGTCCCGCACGATCGAGCCGCGCGCCGACACGCACGCGCGACGGCGCTTCGCCGACTTCGCCATGCAGGTGAACCATGAGCGTCGGGCCGGCATCGAGATGCACCAGCCCCAAGCGCCAGGGCAGCCGTTCGCGAAAGAACAGGTCGTTGCTGTGATGCAGCGTGGTGCTGCTGATCAGTTCGCCTTCGCCGTTCTGCTCACGCCAGTGCAGCCGGGGCGAGAGGCACTTGTGGCAGGCCTCGCGAGGCGGGTATTGCACCGTGCCGCAGACTTCGCAGGTCTGCAGTTCAAAGCGGCCTTCAGCGGCTGCGGCGGTGATGCCCAGCGCCACACGGCCGCGCGCCGATGGCGGCAGATTGATCTGGCGTGTGCGCAGCACCGGGTTCTTGCGCTTGGGGCGCATCAGGGGCATCGTCATGACGGCCTTCCAAAAATGACCGCGCCGGTGCACAGGCAGCGGTCGTAAGTGACCATGCCAAAGCCGGCAACCAAGCCCAGTTCAGCGTTGGGCACGGTCCGCGGCCCTGCCGCATCGGTCAGCTGGCGGAGGGCTTCCGTCATCCCGAGAAAGCCGCCGGCCGCACCCGCCTGCCCGGCCGATAACTGGCCGCCGCTGGTGTTGTTGGGAAAGCTGCCGTCATTCGTCATGCTGTGGGAGCGCACGAAGGCCGAACCCTCGCCCTTCTCGCAGAAGCCGAGGTCCTCGAACTGCATCATCACGATGACCGGGTAGTCGTCGTAGGTCTGCACGAAGTCGATCTCCGAAGGCTTTGCACCGGCCTGGGCGTAGAGATCGTCGCGGTCCATGCGCCATCCGCCCTGGACCATCACCGGGTCTTCCGAGTACGCGTTGTGCCGTTCGATCGAACCGCGAATCACCACATGGGCCAGCCCAAGATCGCGCGCCCGCTCTTCGCTCATCACGAGAAAGGCTTCCGCGCCGGCGCATGGCATCACGCAGTCGAACAAATGGATCGGGTCGGAGATCGGCCGCGCGGCGATGTACTCATCGAGCGTCAGCGGCTTCTTGAACATCGCGTTGGGGTTCTTGAGTGCGTTGCTGCGCTGATCGACGCAGATGCGGCCGAAGTCTTCGCGCGTTGCACCGAACGTGCGCATGTAGTTCGCGGTGATCATCGCGAAGATCGAGTTCGGGCCGCCTGAGCCGTAGGGATACGTCGCATCGCGTGCAAAGTTGCTGAAGCTGCCCAAGGTCTGCCTGAACGAATCGACGTGATTGGTATCCGCAGCCACGCAAGCCACCACGTCGGCATCACCGGACTGAACCGCTCGCGCTGCGCGACGAAGGCACATCACGCCCGATGCGCCGCCAGTCGGCACATGATCGAGCCATCGCGGCGACAGGCCCAGATGCTGCGTCACTCCCACGGCGGTGTCCGGCGCGAGCGAAAAGCTGCTCACGCACAAACCGTCGATCTCATCCTTCTCGAGGCCGCTGGCTTTCACCAGCGACTCGATCGCCTGCCCGAGGAACCAATGCGCGGTCCGCGTCGAATAGCGGACGTAGGGCACCGTCACAGGCACTGCCACAGCAACACCCTCATAGGAAAGCCGGCGCTTCATGATTGCCTCTTCTTCATGGATCGCGTGTCGAAGCAGTGCGGCTGCCCCGGCAGCGCATGCGCCAGCTCGCGCAATTGGCCGCGCTGTATCTTCTGCGAAGCGGTGAGCGGCAGCGCATCAACAAAGGCGACATAGCCGGGCGCCTTGTAGTAGGCCAATTGCGCCAACGCGTGCTCGACGATGCTGGCGGCCATCTGCTCGCGGGAACTTGCATCGACCTCGTCGCGCACGACGATGCATGCAAGCACCTCATCGCCGCGCACCACATCGGGGGTGGCCGCGACTGCGGAGGTCTTCACGGCCGGGTGTTGGTTCAGCACGCTTTCGACTTCGACCGCCGAGATGTTCTCGCCGCTGCGACGGATGACGTTCTTCTTGCGATCGACGAAGTAGTAGTTGCCTTCCGCATCGCGCCGCACC
Organism: Variovorax sp. 01N429; assembly: GCF_056399425.1. Lineage (NCBI taxonomy): Bacteria > Pseudomonadati > Pseudomonadota > Betaproteobacteria > Burkholderiales > Comamonadaceae > Variovorax > Variovorax sp. 01N429. Next base: position 113,512 of record NZ_JBFTRG010000008.1, read on the forward strand.
ATGTCGCCGGTGTGAAACCAGCCGCCGGCCCAGGCTTCGCGCGTCGCTTCCTCGTCCTTGAGGTAGCCGGAGAAGAAATAGCGCTTCGGGTCGGCGCCGGAAGATCGCACCAGGAGTTCGCCCGGAGTGCCATCCGTGACATCCTGGCCTTCATCGTCGACGAGGCGAATCTCCACGAAATCTTCGCGGCGGCCGAAACAGCTCGTGCCGACCTGGCGCGGCTCGTGGTTCGCCATCACGCAAGCAGCGGCACCGGTTTCGGTCATGGCCCAAGCCTCGACCAAGGGAAACCCGAAGCGCGCTTCGAAAGGCGCATGGTTCTTGCGGTCCACGCCAGCGCCGAACCCCCAGCGAATGTCGTGCTCGCGGTCCAAGGCCGATGCGGGCGCCGACAGAAGCATCGCCGGCATCACGCCCAGGTAGTGCGCGATGGTGGCCCGGCTTTCGCGGGCACTCTGGAGCCAGGACTTCGGGTGGAAGCGGTCGAGCTGCACCAGACAGCCGCCCGCGACCAACACCACCATGGTCGAGAACGCCATCGCGTTGACATGGTTGAGCGGCAGCGGCGTGATGATGCGTTCGGCGTCCGGCCGCACAGGACAAAGATCGCCCAATTCCGCGTACCACTCACCTGCGCGGAGGAAGTACTCGTTCGACAGCATGCAGCCCTTGGGCCGCCCGGTCGTGCCCGAGGTGTAGAGCAGCGCGCATTCCGTCGCGAGTCCGATCGGCTCGGCGGCGCGCGGTGGCGCTGTCTTCGATGGCGGGACGGCATCGTCCGGCCCCATGGTTTCAAAGGGCCGGCCGGCGATCTCGGCAGCAGCGCGAAGATCGCCGGCGCGGTGCGGCAAGGTCACGGCAAGCGCGATCTCGCTGTGGCCGATCAGATAGCTCAATTCCGCCGATCGCATTTCAGCGTTGATCGGCACCACGCTCACTCCCAGTGCGCTCAGAGCGAACCAGTGGAATAGAAACGCCGGCCGGTTTTCAAGCAGGAGGCCGACGCGATGCCCGTGGCCGTAACCTGCCTTCGCGTACGCGGTCTGGAGTCGCTCGACCTCGGCAGCAGCGGCTCCCCAGAGGATCGGGCCGGCCGGGATGCCATAGGCATCCGCCGTGACCGACTCGGTGAACAGAAACTCGCCCTGTGGCGTGCGCCGCGCGCTCGCTGCGAAAGCCCCGTGAACAGTTGCTTCCATGTCGGGCCTAGATGAAGAGCTGCACAGCCGGAAGAGCCGCGTCGCAGTTGAGCAGGTTGACTCGCTTGAGCGTCATGCGCAGCGCGCCGTCTTGCACTGTCAGATGGTGAAAGAAGGTGCCGACGTAAAACTGGAGCTCGTCGCCTTGCGATTCGGTGTAGTGAAACTCCGACCGCACGACAAAGCGGTTCGCCGTCATGTCGAATTCTTCGACAGTCGGTGTTTGCAGCAAATGGTGGCAACGGCTCGGCGGCTGCTGCGAAAACGCACGCGGGCTCTTGAGACGCTCGATACGCAAATCGCGCAACAGCTTGTCTTCGTAAAGATGCGACGTGTGGTTGATGCCGTCTTCCTGATCAGGCACCAGCGGAACCCAGTAGAAACCGTCATCCGTGAAGAGTGCATTCCACTCCTCATATCGTTTGGCATCCAGCAGCCGCGACTCGTTGACCACGAAATCAATGAGATCCTGGCGGGTAACTTCTTTCATCTCATCCTCTCCGTCCCTGGCCCATTCAAGAAACACCGCGGAACCGGCTTTGCCGGGCCGCTGGTGTTGCCCCCTCCAAGGGGGTTGGCGAAGCGACACGAAGTGCGCAAAGACTGGGGGTAGTTCAAATTCACATCGTTCTCGTCATGTAGCGGGCCCAACTGCGGTACTGGTTGCGCATCGGCAGCTCGCTGGTGCCGACGGTCGTGATCTCGCCGCCCGCTGTTTCAGCCGGATCGTAGTTGCGGTGCAGGCTGACCCATTCGTTGCCGCTCGCATGCAAGCCCGCCTGGATGCCCCGATAGGCCTGGAGGTCGTCGTGTCCGACCACAGAGAACGGCGAGTTGATGAGCCGGTTGTACATCGTGGTGCGCTGCAGCAGTTCGGGCGGCGCGCCCTTGAGGCGGAAGGTCCAGCTCTCGATCAAGGTCTTGTCGACCGAGATCGGCCGCACGACGCGAATCGCCTGGATCGCACCCTTGATGGTGAGATTGGGGTAGTACACGGTGTTGTGGCGCGCCATGCCGAGGATCTGCGCAGTGCGCTCCTCCCCGTAGCGGGCCTTCATCGCGTTGTCGTACTCGGGGATAGCCTTGTACTTGCTGTGGATGCTGAAGTTCACGCCCGTGAAGCTGTGGCCGTTGTCGTAGGTGCGAACGCCCATGTCCTCGAAGAACTTGTAGTCGGACATGAAGGGCACGAACTGCTCGATGGCCATCGGCTTGGGTTCGTCGGCGGGCTTGTCGGCCCACATGGACTTGGCGGTGCCCGCGGAGGACTCATGCGCCACCATCGGGTGCATGGTGTCGTTGAGGTTCTCGACAAACATCTTCCAGTTGCACTGGTGCACGAAGCGCAGACAACCGCCGGCGATTTCGAGTTCGCCTTCGGGGGAGCGGTCGGCCATGTTGTCGATAGAGCTCAGCGAATCGCCGAAATACGTTTCGAAGTCCGGTCCGACATCATTGATCTTGATGAAGATGAAGCCTCGATAGCTGCGCACGTTCTTCAACGTGGTGAGGCCCTTGGCGGACTCGCACTCGTGCAGTTGCGTGCCTTCGTAACCATTCTTCAGAGGGATCGACAGGAGCGATCCATCCGTCTTGAAGGTCCATGCGTGATACGGACAGCGAAAGAACTTGCCGGTGTTGCCACACGGCGCCGACACAAGACGCGAGCCCTTGTGTGCACACCGGTTCATCATGGCGCGCACCGAACCATCGGTGTGGCGAACGATGATCAGCGGCCGGCCTGCGATCTCGGTGTTGAGGTAGTCGCCGGGCTTCGGTATCTGGCTTTCGTGGCCCGCGTAGTTCCAGGTGTTCGCGAAGAAGTGCTCCTGCTCCAGCTCGAAAAGTTCGGCGCTGGTGTAGAGATCTCGATGCACGCGATCGGCCTGCACCAGCGCGCGCACGGCTTCGGGGTTGCCTCGGTACGAAGTCAAGGTCGTTCTCCTTCAGATGTCCAGCACCAGCCGCTGTCCCTTGATGCGCGAAATGCAGATCTGCATGACGTTGCCTTCCGCCTTCTCGCGCGCGGTGAGCACGTAGTCGCGGTGGTCGATGTCGCCCTCTATCACGGGCGTCGCGCAGACACCGCATTCGCCGCGCTTGCAGTCGAACATCGGGTCGCAACCGTGCTCGATCAGGCAATCGAGGATGCTCTGGTCCGCCGGCACCGTGAAGCGCTGGCCGGACTGAAGCAACTCGACCTCGAACGCGTGGTCGCCCTCTTCGACGGCCGGCGTGGTGAAGAGCTCGAAATGCACGCGGTCGTGCGTCCATCCGCGCGCCTGGGTTTGAGCGAGCACGGCGTCGAGCATGACCTTGGGGCCACACACGTAGAGCCGATCACCCGCGGGGAACGCGTCGAGCAATGCGCCGATGTCGAACGGAGCACCGCGCTCTTCATCCGAATGCACGACCAGGTCATCAGCCAGCACCGATTGCAGTTCAGGCAGGAAGGCCATCAGCTCACGACTGCGGCCGGCGTAGTGCATGCGCACGGGCAAACCCTCGGCGCGGCGTCGCGCGGCCATGCTCGCGAGAGGCGTCACGCCGATGCCGCCGGCCAGCAGCACCGTACCGCCGGGGCCGGTGTGCAAGGGGAAGTCGTTCTTCGGCAGCTCGATGGTGACGGTATCGCCTTCACGCAGTCGCTCATGCATGAAAAGCGATCCGCCTCGGCCATCGGTTTCCTTGCGAACGGCAATCACGTAGTCCGTTGGTGATTCAGTGGCGTCAGGCTGCACCGCGAAGTTGATCAGAGAGTAATGACGCCAATCCTGAGTGCCGTCGGGAAGGTCGACGCGCACGCGGATGTGCGCACCAGCGGCGTAGCCGGGCAGCACACCACCATCGGGCGCGCGCAGGCGGAAGGTCTTGATCAACGAATTCAGTTCGCGCGCTTCAACGACGCGAAGCTGCAATGTGGCGGGCTGGGCGGTCATGGGCAGATCTCAGGTCAGGCGAGCGCGTGTTGAACGAGCGCGGCGCGCAGCTTGTGGCCGTGCTCGTCGGACAGCGCGGCGTCGCGCAACTCGCGCACTGTGGCGGGAGCGATGTTGGTGCCGGCGCGCTGCAGGGCGCTCATCACCGCGTCATAGTTGCGCAGGCCGCGCTCGTGGGTGTCGCTATAGCCTTTGACGAGGCGCTGGCACTGGGCAATCTCGACGGCGAGTTCGGGGTGGCGCGCGGCCGTCTCGGCAATGCGTTGCAGCCATTCTTCGATGCGGCGGTTCTCCTCCGCATAGCGCAGCGTCGAACGGCGCCAGCGCTTCATCCACGCGACGGTGCTGAGCATGAGATAGCCGCGCAGGGAGCTGGTCTGGATCACGCGACCGCGCTGCGTGAGACGCTCCACAAGATGGCGCGGCAGTGATGAATTCATCAACCAGCGGCCGATGCCACCCGGCAGCGTCTCGCAGATCTCCTGCAGGCGCGGATGCATGTACTCGTTGATCGCGAGCACCTGGCCGTCCTGCACGCTGGCTTCGCCGCGCACGCGCTCGAATCGCGAAGACCGCGTCTTCAGAGCAGCAACTCGTGCCGTGTCTTCATACGACATCCACAGCGCCAGATGACGTGCCGTTTCGCGCAGGAGTTTGCCGTCATCGTTGACAGGCACGGCGGCGATAGCGGCCGTGCGATCGAGGTAGAGGCCGGCATAGTCGATGTCCTGGTAGTCGATCAGTCGGCGCACGCCTTCGAGCAGGAACTGATGTGTCGCCGCCGGAAAGTCGCGCTGTACGCGCTCCACCAGCGCGCGCACAGCCGGATGGCTCGGCTGCGGCACGGGCGTCTGTACCGCTTCCGCTGCTGCTTCCGGCTCAGCCTCACCCTGTGCGCGCGCGAACGCACCGCCGAAGGCCTTGAGGCTGGGCTTGACGCCGACGCCACCGCGTTCGATGGTCGCTTCGAACTGCGCGCGACTGAAAGGAAGCACGCCGGATCCCGCCAGCGCACCAAAGAGCACCGCACTGATCACGCTGCCCGACTCCTCCGCGGCCTTCGCCATGTCGAAGCGAATGAAACGCTTCGCCGCACGTTGGGCATGCGACAGAAGTTCGGCGCTATCGACGCGGCCATCTCCCAGCGCACTTTTCTCGGCAATCGAATAGACCCGGTGAGTCGATGCGATGAGGGTCGTGCGGTCGGCTGTGACCAGGCCGCGCTGCACCGCACGGCCAGCTTCCATGAGCTCCGATGCGAGGACAACGTCGACATCGCCCGGCAGAGGCATCAGCGCCAGTACGGGCCGGCCGCGATCGGCCTCGGCCTGCGCTTGCGGGTAGAGCTCGACGTAGTAAATGGTCGCGCCGGTGCGCTGGGCCACGCCGGGCACGGATGTGGTCTGCGCGATGTAGCCGTTGGCTTCGCCCATGTCGACGATCCAGTCGGCAAGCACGCCGCCGCCCTCGCCGCCCATGGCGAGGATGGCAATTTTGATAGGTTGGTGTCGCATCGGATGTCTTCAGATCTTCAGAACGTGTAGGCGGCGCGGCGCTTGGCCTCGCTCTTCTGCAGCCAGCCGATCACGCGCTGCCGCAGCCCGTCGCGAAAGCGGTCCCAACCCGTCGGATTGCTCACGATCTGCGCCTTGTAGAACGAGGGGCACAGCACTGCGGCATGCGAGACTTCGCCGCACACGCCGCAGCCAACGCAGGTGTCGAGCACCGTCGCAACAGGGTCGGTGCGCAGCGGATCGGGGTTGGGCTTGATCGACAGCGATGGGCAACCCGACAGCCGGATGCACGAGTGGTCGCCGGTGCACGTGTCGGAATCGACGCCGAACTTCTCGCGCACCATGCGCTTGCCGTCGGCGATGGCTTTGCGCACCGCGGGCTTTTCGCGGCGCTGCTTGTTCAGCATGCATTCGGACTGCGCGATCAGGACCTTCGGCCCCTTCTCCTTGGTGGTCAGCGCTTCCTTGAGCGTGTCGCGCATGCCTGCGACGTCGTAGGTGCGGCGCAGGGTCCGGACCCACTTGACACCCACGCCGCGCACCGCGCGCTCGATCTCATGGCCGGTGCTGCGCGTCGCGTTCACCGCCTTCGACGAAAGGATGTCCTGGCCGCCAGTCGCGGACGTGTAGTTGTTGTCGACGACGATCGTGAGGTTGTCGCTCTGGTTGAAGACCGCATTGGCGACGCCGCTCGTCAGGCCGTTGTGCCAGAAGCCGCCGTCGCCCATCATCGAAATCGCGCGCTTGCCTGCGGGCGCGTTGAGCGCCGCGGCGCCCGCGCCACCCAGTCCGTAGCCCATCGTCGTGTTGCCGATGTTGAACGGCGGCAGGATGGAGAACAGATGGCAGCCGATGTCCGCGCTCACATGGTGCGGACCGAGTTCGCGCTCGACCAGCTTCATTGCGCTGAAGATCGGACGCTCCGGGCAGCCGGTGCAAAAGCCCGGCGGGCGAGCGTGCACGCTGTCGCCGAGCGGCTTGGCGGGTTCGTGCGCGGCGTCGACGCCGATCTCCGCCACTTCAGTGAGCGGGATCACCTTGCGCACCGCGGCACGAGCGGGCAGCGGCTGCAGGCGGCCGTAGCGCTCGCAGAAGGTGCGCGCGCCTTTGAGCAGTTCGGCCGCCGTGTATTCGCCGGCGACCGGAAGCATGTCCTTGCCGTGCAGCGCGGTCGTGGAGCCGGCTTGGCGCAGGATGGTCGCGAGGTTCTGCTCGATGAAGTTGGGCTGGCCTTCTTCCACCATCAGCACGGCGCGCTTGCCTTCGCAGAAGCGAAGCACTTCGCTCTCGATCACCGGGTAGGCGACGTTCATCACGTACAGCGGCACCTTGGTGTTGCCATAGACGTCGGCCAGATCCAGCCGTTCGAGCGCCCGGATGAAGGTGTTGTAGCTTCCGCCCTGCACGATGATGCCGATGTCGTCGGCATCTTCCGAGAAGAACTCGTTCAATTGGCGCTCTTCGATGAAGCGCACCGCGGCGGGCCAGCGGTCCTTCACCTTTTCCTGCTCGTGCAGGAAGCTGGCGGGCGGCAGCACGATGCGGCTGACATCGCGCTGGGGACTCTCCATCGCTTCCTTGATGGTGAACTTTGGGCGGCGGTTGTCGCCCGCGATGAATTGCCCATGCACATGGCAGGCGCGGATGCGCAACTGCAGCATCACCGGCGTGTTGCTGGCTTCGGAGAGATCGAAGCCCTGCTTCACGGCATCGACGATGCTCGGCAAGTTCGGGCGCGGATCGAGCAGCCACATCTGCGACTTCATCGCGAATGCGTGGCTGCGCTCCTGCATGATCGACGAGCCTTCACCGTAGTCCTCGCCGACGATGATCAGTGCGCCACCGGTCACGCCGCCCGAGGCCAGATTGGCCAGCGCATCGGAGGCGACGTTGGTGCCCACCGTCGCCTTGAAGGTCACGGCGCCCCGAAGCGGATAGTTGACGGATGCCGCCAGGGTGGCGGCGGCAGTCGCCTCGCTGGCGCTGTTCTCGAAGCGAATCCCGTGCTCCGCGAGGATGTCCTGGGCGTCGGCCAAAACGTCCATCAAGTGCGAGATCGGTGCGCCCTGATAGCCAGCAACGTACGAAACGCCGGATTCGAGCAAGGCTTTGGTGACTGCCAGAATCCCTTCACCGCGAAATACGTCGCCGCCCGAGAGCCGCAACTTCTTGACCTCTTCCACGAATGATCGCTCTGCCATGGCGCACTTCCTGATTAGGGTTTGCTGGGTTCCCGGTGGAACCACGGTCTCTATAATGTTGACAACTGAATGTATTCACAATCATGAATAACCCTAGACATGCAAGCAGCGTGCCCGCCGCAGATCCGGGGCCATTCGGGGTCGACACGTCGGGCGAGAAGCTCCGCTTTGTCGATGACTATCTGCCCGCGTTGCTGGCGCAGGCGAGTCAGCTGATCTCTTCCGAATTCCACCAAGTCGCCCGCAAGCATGGCTTTTCGGTCTCCGAATGGCGTGTCATGGCATCGCTGGCGGGCGGTGAGCCGATCAGCATCGGGCAACTCGCGCAGGTCACAGTGACCAAACAGCCCACGGTTACGCGGCTGCTCGACCGGATGGAAGCGCRCGAGCAGGTAGAGCGGCTGCCCCACGACAGTGACCGGCGAATCACTCTGGTGCGGATCACGCGCAAGGGCACGAAGGCGGTCGAGCATTTGATGGAACTGGCGCGCGAACATGAGCGGCGCGTTCTCGAGCCGTTCGGCCTTCAGCGGGCGGAAGAACTCAAGGACACGCTGCGCCACATCATCGAGTTGCATGCGCGTTCACCAGGTGAGGCGGTTCAAGCGGGCGATTCCGGCGATACGGGCGACGTAGCCGAAGAGGACTGAAGCCGGTCAGCCGCCGGGTACCAGGACTGCGCGCCCGCGATGACCGCGTTGACCGATCCAGTCCATGGCTTTGGCGGCTTCTTCGAGCGCAAAGGCTTGCACATCCAGCCGCAACCGACCGTCTGCCAGCCTTGCCAGCAGCTCAGGTGCGGCCGCGCGCCCGGCGGCTTCGCGGCGGAACATGTTGAGCGGCAACAGCGACACGTCTCGCTGCAGAAAGTGCGCGATATCCAGCGACAGCGTGTTGCCGGCGGTATATCCGACGAGCACTGCGCGGCCGCCGGGCCGAACACGGGGCAATGCTGCGCTCAACACCTGCCCGCCGACGGTGTCGACCAGCAGATCGAAATCGGGCGACACGTCCTGCAAGGCTTGCGCCAAGTCATCCCCCAGGACCACCACCTTCGCGCCGGACGGCATCGACTGCGCCTGTGCCTCCCTGCCGACGACAGCCGTCACTTGCGCTCCGGCGTTGAGCGCCAGCTGCACCGACATCGAGCCGACCGCGCCCGTCGCTCCGGTCACGAGCACGCTCTCGCCGGCCGCAAGATGTGCGATGTCGTTCAGCGCGACCCATGCCGATGTGCTGGGCGAGAAGAAGGCAGAGCCGATGACCGCTGGCACGCCATGCGGCAGAAACCCGAGTGCTTCATCGGGTGCATCGATCAGCTCGCACCAGGTGCCGTCGAAAAGCGTGCCCAGCCCACTCCCGCGCAGCCATACCCGCTGGCCCTTTGCGTATCGCGCGCTTTCGACCACCACGCCGGCGGCCTCGACACCCGGCGTATAGGGGAATGGCGGATGCTTGAGGAAGCTGCCGCGCCAAACGGTGCGGTCAATGTGGCCCACGGTGGCAGCTTCCATGCGTACGATCGTTCGGCCCGCACGCGCGACTGGCTCCGGAATGTCTTCCAGCACGGGAGACGCATCGAATGCATGTACGCGAACGGCTTTCATTGCTGCGTCTCCAAGAAGGAAAGCACCGCTTGCGCAAACGCTTCGGGCAACTGGTCCGGCAAGGGGACCATGCCGCCGTCGATATCGACGATGCGCGAGTTCGCAAGATGCTGATGCAGTTCGGCGGCGTGGGGAGCCGCGAAGGGATCGTCGGTCGCGCGGATGATCAGCGTCGGTTGCCTCACGCGATCGATGCGATCCTCCATCCGATAGGCAGCCACGGCACGATGGCCGTCCTCGGGGCTGCCGCTCGCCTTCAATGCATCAAGCACGAAGGCCTTGAGCAATGCCGGCCGGCCCGCAGGATAGAAACCTTGCCGTCGTTGCCACAGCGCAGTGAGGTGCGTCCCGTCGTCGCTCGGTTCAACCTCGTCGATCGGCGGACGCTCGGCGCGCGCGCGACGGAATGCATCGCCGGTGAAAGGCGTCGACGACAAAACGAGTGCGCGCACGCGCTCCGGAAAAGCCGCCGCAAGCTCGATCGCAATCACGCCGCCCGTGTGATGGCCGACCACGGCGGCGCTTTGGATCTTTAGCTCATCGAGCAGCTCGCACGCGACTCGTGCCCATTGCTCGATGCTCGCCGGTGCATTGCCTGGGGCGGAATCGCCAAAGCCGACGGTGTCCATGGCGATAGCGCGATGGCGCCTGCCGATCAACGGAAGCACGGCCTGGTATTCGGTCCAGCTGCGCGGTGACTGATGCAGCAGCAACATGGCGGGCGCCTCGCGATCGCCGCATTCGGCGTAGTGAATCTGCCCTGGTGACAGATCCGCGAAAGCGCGCCGTATTTTCATGAGAGCGTCTTCGAGGCAGGCGGTTGCCAGAGGCCCGCGTGCTTGAGCATGCCGAGAGTTCGCGACAGCACGTCCCGGCGGTAGGCCGCAACGTCGCGGCCTTCGTAGTCATAGAAACCGCTTCCGCTCTTGAGGCCGAGCCGCCCTTCCTCGACCATTCGATCGACGATGGCCGGTGCGGTGTACCGGCCGCGATCGATCGACGAGGACATCTCCCGGCTTGCGTGGTGCAGGATGTCGCAGCCGCCGAAGTCGATGAATTCGACCACGCCGAGCGCGGCAAAACGCAGGCCGAGGCCATAGCGGGTGGCCTTGTCGATTTCTTCGGCAGTGGCGGCGCCCTCCTCGATCATGCGGGCGGCTTCGTTCATGACGAGCGCCTGCAGCCGCGGCACGATGTAGCCCGGCGCGGCGCCGCACACGACGGGCAGCTTGCCGATGCCCTCCATCAGCGCCTTGGTGCGGGCGACGACCGCAGGGTCGGTATCCGCATGGCAGCTGAGTTCGACGACGGGGATCACATAGGCCGGATTCAGCCAATGCATGTTGAGAAAGCGCTCCGGCCGGCGCACCAACGCCGCGAGCTGCGTCACGAGGATGCTGCTGGTCGTCGAAGTGAGGATCGCATTGTCGTCGCAATGCCGGTTGATGTGTTCGAAGGCCTCGCGCTTGGCGTCCAGCGTCTCGGGCACTCCCTCGAACACGAGCTCGGCCGCTGCCAGGGCGGCAGGTGCCTCGGCTGCATTCACGAAGTCGACGCGGGCGGCGATCGTCCGGACCTGCGCGGCATCGATCATGCCCAGTTGCGCGAGTCCTGACAGGCTCGATTCAATCTCGGCTTGCGCTTCGCTGCGGAGCTTGTGCCAGGCTTCGTCGCCACGCGGACGCAGGTCGATGAGAGAAATGCGATGGCCAGCATATGCGAACGCTATCGCGATGCCACGCCCCATCCGCCCCGCACCGACGGCGGCAAATCGCGGCGACTCATTCGCCATCGTGCAATCTCTGCTTGAGTTGCGCTGGGGTCATTCCGGACAGGCCGAGGGCTTCGAGAGTACGCGGGCCCTTGCGCAGATCGCGACCCAGAAATCCCCCGACGATCGCCAGCAAACCATGCGCGATCGGCGCGTCAACATCCGCGTAGCGCGCCGCGGAGGCCAGGAAGGCCAGTCCGAGTTCGGTGTCTTCGGTGATGTAGCGGTGTGCATAGAGGTCGATGTTTTCGCGCCAATCGCCCGACTTCACCAACTGCTTGTGCGCGTCGCCATACATCCACTGATCGTTGTTGTAGTGGTCCGCCAATGGATAGTGCGGCGCGCCATGGCCGAAAGCGTCGCGGACCGCGATGCGCTCCTGGTCGAGGCGATCGGTGACGTCGCGCACGGCGCGTTGCGTGCCTTCGTTGTGGATGTCCCAGCGCTCGAAGTGCTGGAGCGGCGCGGCGTTCATCACCATCAGGGGCGGATGGATGATCGGGCCTGCGTTCATCAATGCGCCGGAGAGCGCGTCGCCGCAGCCATGCACGCTCGGATAGGCCCTGCGGATCACCTCGATCGCTTCCTGCGACTTGCGCGCCGGATACACACCGGTCGGCAGGCGAATGGCGCGGATCGTCACATTCACTTCGCGCTCTCCGTGCTTGCGAGCGAGATAGGGCAGCGTGCCGGTTTCAGCCCAAGCCACATCGGCACGACTGCCGGCTTCGGCCGCGACACGCGCCATGACATAGCTGCCGAAGGTGCCGGGCGGAAGGAAAACGACTTGGCCATCGACCAGGTGCGGCGCCATCGCACGGGCGATGTCTTCCTGCGCTATGGCCGGCGTCGGAATGACGATCAACTCGGCGCCGCGCATGGCTGCCGCGATGTCGGCCGTGGCGAGTGCCACCTGTACGTCCCGCGTGCCGGCGGCGTCCTTGAGCGTGATCGAACCGGCTCTGCGAAGCGGTTCCAGCGCGGCGGCGTCACGGCGCCAGAGATGCACTTCATGGTCGGCTTCAGACAGGTCTGCGGCAGCCGCGTAGGCGCCGTGGCCGCCGCCGAGAATCGCGATTTTCATAGAGCAACAGGAGAAGAACGAGGTGGCAGAACCGGCTGCAGGAGTGCTTCCGGGGGATTTGGAACCTCAATACATTACTTTTCAACTGTTCATGAGTCAACTAAATTGAGGGCATCTACGCGTTTCCGATAGGTCGGCTCAACGGCTCGACTTTTCGATCGCCCGAAAGGCAAAAAGCCCGCACTCGTGAAAGTGCGGGCTTTTTGAAGGTTGGCAGCGGCCTTATGGTCCGCTGCTATTGACCGATATCAGCGAGTAGGCTTGAACCCACGTTTCTGCGCATCGCGCGGTACGAAGACCTTGCCGCCGCCGGCATGGCCACGGGGCGCGAATCCATCACTGCGAGTTCCGCCGGTACCGCCGCGCGGTGCGCTGTCGCCCCAACCCGGCTTGCGGCCGTATCCGCCTTCATTGCGATCACCGCCAAAACCGGCATTGCCCTGGTTCTGGAAGCCACGGGGCGCCGGAGCGCCGGGGCCGCGCGAATTGCGATCGTTGAAGCCGCTGGCGCCGGCATAGCCTGCGCCAGCGCCGCCGCGATGCCCGTTGCCACCACCGCCGAATTTGCGATCGCGCGAATGATGGTCACGGCTGTCACGGCCGCGGCCGCCGAAATCGCCTTGCGGACGCGACTGCGGTGCGCGTTGCTGGGGCTCGAGGCCCGGAACGACTTCCGACTTGAATTGCTGGCGGGTGTATGCCTCGATGTCGAAGATCCGGCGGCGATCACGCAACTCGGCGAAGGTAATGGCGAGGCCATCGCGCCCTGCCCGACCGGTGCGGCCGATGCGGTGCGTGTAATCCTCCGCCTTCATCGGCAGGCCGAAGTTGAAGACGTGCGTGATGGTCGGCACGTCGATGCCGCGCGCGGCAACGTCGGTCGCGACGAGGATCTGCACCTGTCCCTGGCGGAGTGCCATCAGGCGACGGTTGCGCAGTCCCTGGCTCAATGCGCCGTGCAGCGCAACGGCGCTGAAGCCGTCCTGCTGGAGGTCGTTGGCAAGGCCATCGCACTCGACCTGGGTGCTCGCAAACACGATGGCCTGGTTGATGCTGGTGTCGCGGAGCCAATGGTCGAGCAACTTGCGCTTGTGCTGGGTGTTGTCAGCCCAGAAAAGCATCTGCTTGATGTTGGCGTGTTTTTCCTGAGGACTGTCGATGGTCAGACGCTGCGGTTCGCGCATCACGCGCTGCGCGAGTTGCTGGATGCGCGGCGCAAACGTCGCGCTGAACATCATGGTCTGCTGGCGTTCGATCGTCAGTTGGTTCACTTCGGCGAGATCGTCCGAGAAGCCGAGGTCGAGCATGCGGTCAGCCTCATCGACGACGAGGAACTTGACTTGGTCGAGCTTGATCTGCATCGAACGCTGCAGATCGAGCAGGCGGCCCGGCGTAGCGACGACGAGGTCGGCGTTCTGCAACTTGGCGATCTGCAACTGGTAAGGCATGCCGCCAACCACGCTGGCGATACGCAGGCCACGGCAATGGTTGACCAGATCGATCGCGTCATGCGCGACCTGCTGCGCCAGTTCGCGCGTGGGGCAGAGCACCAGCGCACCGGGCGTGGCGGCCTTGAAGTTGCGCGTGTTGGTGGGATCCTTGCGCTTCGGCCTCTTGGGCGGCGCTTCGCCGCGGGCGGCGGCCTCTGCAGCGAGACGCTGGAACTCAGCCTTCGCGGCGGCTTCCGCTTCGGCTTGGCGCTGCAGCAGGGTGTGAAGCACAGGCAGCAGGAACGCCGCCGTCTTGCCGCTGCCGGTCTGGCTGGAAACCATCAGGTCGACGAAGCGAGCGGGGCCGCCGACGTCGCCGGTGGCTGTCATGGCACGAGGGATCACCTGTTCCTGCACGACGGTCGGCTGGGCAAAGCCCAGGTCTTCGACGGCGGCGATCAGTTCAGGCGCGAGGCCCAGCTTCACGAAGCCATTCGGCGCCTTGGGCTGCTCGGCGGCTTGGATGCCTTCGACTGCAGGGGTGGTGATGGAGATGAATTCGGCTTCACCAGCGATGGCGAAGTTGTCGGATTGCACAGGCGCGAAATCGCCCTGCGCTTCAAAAGCGTCGGTCATTAAAAAAGTCTCATACGCGAGCGCAGCCGTAAACGGCGCTCCGTCGGGTGGTGAAAAACATCAACCATCCAACGACGTTCAGCTGCGACTTTCGCCGAAGCTGCGGCCCTCTTATTCGGGCGCGATGTGCAAGATAGGGAGATGCAGGAAAACGCTATCAGACATGTCTAGTTGCCAATAGCGAAGCCAGCGATTATTGCACGAACCCGGGTTTTCACCTAATCCTGGATGCGCAGAAAGGTCTCGCGGTAATGCGCCAGTTCGTCGATGGACTCGTGGACGTCGGCGAGTGCCGTATGAGCTTGTTGCTTCTTGAAAGCGTTATAGGCGGCCGGCTTCCAGCGTTTGGCAAGCTCCTTGAGCGTGCTGACATCCAGGTTGCGGTAATGGAAATACGCCTCCAGCTTGGGCATGTACTTGACCAGGAAGCGGCGATCCTGGCCGATGGTGTTGCCGCACATCGGCGAGCCGCTTTTGGGGATGTACCGCGAGATGAACTGAATCAGCTGTTGCTCTGCCGCGGCTTCATCCAAGGTGGACGCCTTGACCTTGTCGATCAACCCGCTGCGCCCATGCGTTCCCTTGTTCCAGGAATCCATGCCGTCCAGCAGTTCGTCGCTCTGGTGGATGACAAGGACCGGGCCTTCGATGCGCGGCGAGAGATCAGGACCCGTGACGACCACTGCGATTTCCAGCAGCCGTTCCTTTTCGGGGTCCAGACCACTCATTTCGCAGTCGAGCCAGACGAGGTTCTGATCGGTCTTCTTGAGCGTGGCCGCAGGTGCGACCGTTTCGGTGGATTCGGGCATTCGGCGATTGTCGTCCATACCCCCTTTCGAAGATCGGCCTCGCCCACATGGAGAGCGTACGCAACGCGTCCGCCGCCGACGGGCGGCAGGTCGGCGGGCTAAACTCGGCCGCCATGTCCACCACGTCGTCAGCGCCCCTCGCCTTCACCTTGGCTTTCGCCCTTGCGCTGGTCGCGGGGCTGGTCGTGAAGTTCTGGCTCGCGACGCGGCAAGTGCGCCACGTGGCACGTCATCGCAACATCGTCCCGCAGGCCTTCGCGCAGGCGATCACGC
Source organism: Variovorax sp. 01N429 (assembly GCF_056399425.1). Lineage (NCBI taxonomy): Bacteria > Pseudomonadati > Pseudomonadota > Betaproteobacteria > Burkholderiales > Comamonadaceae > Variovorax > Variovorax sp. 01N429. Next base: position 128,975 of record NZ_JBFTRG010000008.1, read on the forward strand.
TCGAGGCGCACCAAAAGGCGGCCGACTACACGATGGCGAAAACGCGGCTTGGCGTGCTCGAGATGGCGTGGAGCGGCGCCGTGCTGTTGGGTTGGACCCTGCTCGGCGGCCTCGACCTGCTCAACAAGACACTGCTGGGCTGGATGGACGGCGGACTATTGCAGCAATTGGCTCTTCTCGGCGCCTTCGCGGTGATTGGCGCGGTTCTGGAGTTGCCCTTCACGCTCTGGCAGACCTTTCGGCTGGAGGAGCGTTTCGGGTTCAACAAGATGACGTGGCGCCTATGGATTGCGGATGCAGTCAAGGGCATGCTGGTGGGTGCCATGATCGGCTTGCCGCTCGCGGCGCTCATTCTGTGGCTCATGAGCGCAGCCGGGGTCTTTTGGTGGCTCTGGGCCTGGGGTGCGTGGACAGCGTTCAATCTGCTCTTGATGCTGGTCTATCCCACCTTCATTGCCCCACTCTTCAACAAGTTCCAGCCGCTGGACGACGCTGCTCTCAAGGACCGTGTGAACGCATTGATGCAGCGCTGCGGTTTTTCGGCAAAGGGCCTCTTCGTGATGGACGGCAGCACGCGCAGCGCCCATGCCAACGCATATTTCACCGGGTTCGGTGCCAGCAAGCGCGTCGTCTTCTACGACACGCTGCTGCGACAACTGAATGCCGGCGAGGTCGAAGCCGTGCTCGCCCACGAGTTGGGCCATTTCAAGCATCGGCACGTCATGAAACGAATGGCTGCGATGTTCGCGCTCAGCCTGGCTGGTTTCGCTCTGCTGGGCTGGCTGTCGGTACACACGTGGTTCTACGCCGGGCTGGGTGTGCAACCGAACATGTCAGCGCCCAACGACGCGCTTGCCATCCTCCTCTTTATGCTGGTGGTGCCTGTCTTCGGCTTCTTCGTGGCGCCGCTGTCAGTGTTGATATCAAGACGGCATGAATTCGAGGCCGATGCCTATGCAGTCGCCCAGACGAGTGGCTCCAGTCTTTCCGCGGCGCTCCTCAAGCTCTATAAAGACAACGCCTCAACACTGACGCCGGACCCGATATTCGTCAAGTTCTACTATTCGCACCCACCGGCGTCCGAACGCCTTGCGCGAATGGCAGCCGTCACCTGAACCGGAATGCCGACGATGAACAGCATGATGAAATTCAAGGACTGGAAGTCCCAGCCCCGCCGGGCCCTGAGCGCCACGGAGATCGTGGCAAGCCTCGCGCATCTGGATGGCTGGAAATTGGCAGGCGACGGGGCGAACGTCGCGATTGAAAAGACGTTCACCTTCGCGAACTACTTCGAGACGATCGCCTTCGTGAACGCGCTTGCGATGGTGGCTCACAAACACGATCACCATCCGGATCTCACGGTCCACTACAGCCGTTGCGTGGTGCGATTCAATACCCACGACCTGGGTGGCATCTCGGCGACCGATTTCGACTGCGCGGCGCAGGCCGACGCGCTGCTCGACACTTGAACCAACGCTTGGGCCGACGCATGGAACGCACTCTTGGCTAAGCAGCGCGCCGGCACCGACGGCACGGCGCTGCGCGACGGGTTGGTTGTCGCTGGGCACGGCCGCCACTGCATTGTCGAAACACTCGAAGGCGAGCGCGTGATTTGTCATCCGCGCGGCAAGAAGAGCCAGGCCGTCGTCGGCGACCGGGTGCAGTGGCAGGTGAGCCAGGACGAGGGCACCATCGAAGAGGTGCTTCCGCGCAAGAACCTGTTCTATCGACAGGATGAAATCCGGACCAAATCTTTCGCCGCCAATCTCGACCAGGTGTTGATCCTCATCGCCGCGGAGCCCGAGTTTTCAGAGACCCAGCTGACACGCGCCTTGATCGCGGCCGCGGCTGAACACATCACCGCACTCGTCGCGCTCAACAAGCGTGACTTGAAGATTCCATTCGATCGTGCCTGGAACAGGTTGGCCCCTTACAGGCACATGGGCTATGAGGTGCTGCCATTGGCACTCACGGCCTCTGGCGAAGCTGATCGCGCGGCGCTGACGGCGCTGCTCACCGGCAGGACCACGCTGGTGCTGGGTCCTTCGGGCGCGGGCAAGAGCACGATGATCAACTTGCTGGTGCCCGGCGCCACCGTCCTGACAGGCGAAATTTCGCAGGCGCTCAATTCGGGCAAGCACACTACGACGAGCACGACCTGGTATTGGATGGACAAGGCGACCAACACCGCCCTCATTGATTCGCCGGGGTTCCAGGAATTCGGGCTGCATCACATCGAAGCCATGCAGCTTGCGCAGCTCATGCCCGATATCGCCGAGCACGCGACGGGCTGCAGGTTCTACAACTGCACGCACCTGCACGAACCAGGCTGCAGCGTGATTGCGCAGGTGGAGTCGTCTTCGCATCCAGGCGCCATCAGTGCATCCCGCTACCGCATCTATGGCGAGTTGTTCGCCGAACTGAGCCAATCGCGTTACTGAGCGCCGAGGATTTCCGCCAGTGCATCGACGAATGCAGAACACTGATCTCGCGTGCCGACGCTGATCCGCAAGTACTCCGCGATGCGCGGCTGCTGAAAATGGCGCACGAGCACTGCCTTTTCACGGAGTGACGCAGCAAGTCGGCGGGCGTCATGCGCGGGGTGCCGTGCAAATAGAAAATTGGCCTGGGACGGCAGGACTTCGAAGCCCAAGTCTTCCAGTTGCAGCAAAAGCCCTTCACGCGTGTCGATCACGTCCTTGCGTGTTCTTTCGAACCAGTCTTCGTCTTCGATGGCAGCCAGGGCACCTGCCAGCGCGAGCCGATCCACTGGATACGAATTGAAGCTGTTCTTGACACGCTGCAGCCCATCGACGAGATGCGCCTGGCCGAAAGCAAAGCCGACCCGCAAACCTGCGAGCGAGCGCGACTTGGACAAGGTCTGCACAACCAGCAGATTCGGATAGTGGCCGATCAGTGGCAGCGCGCTTTCCCCGCCAAAGTCGACGTATGCCTCGTCCACCAGCACCACGCGATTCGGACACGCGAGCAGCAACAGCTCGATCTGGGCAAGCGGCAATCCGATGCCAGTCGGCGCGTTTGGATTAGAGACGACGATGCCGCCACAACCGCTCGCAGCTCGCGCGGCCAGCGCCTCAGCATCGATGCGGAGACCTTCGTCCACTGCTTCGAGTTCGCATGCGATTCCGTAGAGCTGTGCGTAGACGCGGTAGAAGCTGTATGTGACGTCTGGAATCAGCAGGGGTTGAGACTGCTGAAAGAACGCGAAGAAGGCGTGGGCCAGAACCTCGTCTGAACCGTTGCCGACAAACACTTGAGAAGCGTCCAGACCGTGCTGCTCAGCGAGTGCTTCACGCAACACTGCCGATTCAGGATCGGGATAGCGCTCGAGTCCGCTTTCAGCCGCCCTTTTGATCGCGCCGACCACGCGCGGTGAGGGCGGATAGGGATTTTCGTTGGTGTTGAGCTTGATGAGGTTCGGGATTCGCGGTTGCTCACCGGGCACATAGGGTTCGAGCGCGGCAATGCGTGGGCTCCAGAAGGTCGAGGCATTGGACACGCTCGGTTCCCAGCCTCAGCCCAGCAGGCGGGCCAGTGTGAGCAACGCCAACAAAACCATCCACATCACCACGGAGCGCCAGACAAGTCCCACAACGCTGCGCAGATGCGCGGGCTCCGGCTCGCGTCCTGGTGTGCTTCCGCTGTCCGGCACACTTCCGTCGGCGAACGAATCTCCCGCTTGTGCACGTGGCAATGGGTCTGTCACCGGAAAGGGGCTCAGCGTACCGCCGCCGAGGCGCACGTTGACTGCACCCGAAGTCGCCGCGAGGATTACGCCATCGTTCTGATTGGGAAATCGGCGAGCATCATTGCGCCAGCAATCGATCGCCTCCTCGAAGCTGCCCACAACTGCAAAGCCGAGGGCGGTAATCCTGGCTGGCAGCCAGTCGATCAATGCCCAAGCGCGCTCGGCGGCCCGCTGAACCCAAATGCTGGATGGTTGAGTGGATGCGCCACTCTTGTGCGTCCAATAGCGCGCGACGAATTCGCTCATCCGATAGAACACAGCGCCAGCAGGGCCGAGGCCAATCGCCGCAAGGATCGAAAACCAGGCCAGCACCCCAAAGACGTGCCGATGCGCAGCGATCACCGAATGCTCGATCACGTGCCGAACAATTTCGCTGCGCGGCAGGTTGACGGCATCCACTCGTTGCCAATGCGCAAGTAGCGACCGTGCCAAGGGCTCGTCGCCTTCGTCCAATGCGTCTCGAATGCCGGTGAAATGATGACTGAACTGTCGAAATCCCAATGTGACGTACAGAACCGCAACGCTCCACAGAACCGCAAACGGAAGTCCCAGACTCAGAACCAGAAGCCAGTGCACGGCGAGCGAAAGCACGGTCGGTACGAACACGGCAAGGCACCAGGCTACCCAACCATGATTGGGCTTGCCCGCATCGAAGTTGCGGCTGGTCCAGCGCGTCCACGCAAGCACGCCGCCATAGACGGGATTGTGGTAGGCCAAGGGCCGCACCTGCTCGATCAGCAACGCGCACAGGATCGCAAAGAAGCTCATGCGGTGATGATACGAGAGGCTTCAGGGCAGCTGGATGGCCGCTCAGGCGGAGAGAAAGCGGTAGAGATTGCGCAACATACCCGCCGTGGCGCCCCAGACGAAACGCTCCTGAGAGCCGTCGTGGTATGGCATCGAAATCCACTCGCGAGACTTGAGGTCGTCGCCGACCATGGTGTGGTGACGGTGATTTGCAGGGTCCATCAGAAAGGCGAAGGGCACTTCGAAGGCCTCGGCGACTTCATAGGGATTGATCGTCAATTGAAAATCGGGGCGAACGAGTGCAACGACCGGTGTGACGACGAATGAGGTGATCGTCGTGTACGTCGGCAGACTTCCCAAGACTTCAATGTATTCGGCCGAAAGCCCAACCTCTTCCCAAGCTTCTCGAAGCGCAGCCGCGGCGATGTTGGCATCCTCCGGATCGACCCGGCCGCCGGGGAAAGCCACCTGGCCGGAATGATTGGTCAGTTGGGCGGAGCGTTCAGTCAGCAAGACCGTGGGCTTGTCCCGCATGATCACCGGCACCAGCACCGCGGCTTGAGCGGGTGCTCGGTCCGTCATCTGGGGCTCGCGACGAAGTTCGGGGACCCATTCGGGCGGCGCCGCAAAGCGATCGCGCAAGCCATGGGCGCTGAGTCGCTCGGGCGAAACCGCCGGCATATTGGAATCAACAAAGGTGACGGGCACTTCGCGAGGATCGAACGACCGCAGGGCCACGGGAAGAACGGCATTGATCGTTTCGACAGGGGAAGCGCGCATGGCCGATGGAAGATGGGTCAAGTAGATGGACTTGATGAGTTAAACGCGAAAACAATGGCAGCGAGGGCACGGCACCACAAAAATCGGAGATGCCAATGCAAAAAGCCGCCTTGAACGGCGGCTTTTCGCGTGCCATGCAGCTTTTTACTGAGCTGCCGTTGCTGCCGACTTGCCCGGCAATTTTTCCTTGATGCGAGCCGAGCGGCCGCTGCGTTCGCGAAGATAGTACAGCTTGGCACGACGGACATCGCCACGACGCTTGACCTCGATATTGGCGATCAAAGGACTGTAGGTCTGGAACGTACGCTCGACGCCTTCGCCGCTGGAGATCTTGCGAACCGTAAAGCCGCTGTTGAGGCCGCGATTACGTTTGGCGATCACGACGCCTTCGTAAGCCTGAACGCGCTTGCGACTTCCTTCGACGACGTTCACGCTGACGATGACCGTGTCACCGGGCATGAAGTCGGGGATTTTCTTGCCGAGGCGGGCGATTTCTTCCTGCTCGAGGGTCTGGATGAGATTCATGATTTCCTGATATCGATCATGTCCGCGCTACACAAATGGCGCCTTCGGGTGAAGGCGCGGCCGGGCAGAGGATCGGGAACCGAACATTATAGCTTTTTCTGGAGAGCTTTTTCGTCTGCCGCGCTAAGGCGACCCGCGCGCCGGGCAGCATCGATCAGGTCGGGGCGCTTCTCGGAGGTAATTGCCAACCTTTGATCGCGGCGCCAGCGATCGATCTGGAGGTGATGGCCCGACATCAAGACAGCAGGGACGCCCTCGCTATTCCAGATTTCAGGTCGCGTGTAGTGCGGGCAATCAAGCAAGCCGTCGAGGGCAGGATTGAAGCTGTCCTGAACGTGGCTGTCCTGATCCCCCAAGACACCGGGCTGCAGCCGCGCCACGGCATCCAAGAGCGCCATGGCGGCAATTTCGCCACCGGACAACACAAAGTCACCGAGGCTGATTTGGTGCGAGACCCTTGCATCGATAAAACGCTGATCGATGCCCTCGTACCGCCCGCAGATCAGAATCGCCCCATCACCAGCCGACCAACGCTCGACGTCGTCGTGGCGCAATGTTTCGCCCACCGGTGAAAACAAGACAACTGGGGCTGCAGCCTGGCGCGATGCCAGCGCGGCGTCAAGGCAGTCCGACAGGGGCTGCGCCAGCATCACCATCCCAGGGCCGCCGCCGAACGGCCGATCATCGACGCGCCGATAGTTTCCTTCGGCAAAATCGCGCGGATTCCAAAACACAACCTCGACCTGCTTGGACTCGTAGGCGCGACGCGTCACGCCATTCGAAAGAAGTGGCGAAAACAGTTCGGGGAACAGGGTGATGATGTCGAAGCGCATGACGGCCTCATCTCAGACCGCTCAGTAGTCGGGCTGCCAGTCGACTTTGATCAGCCGACTCGAAAGGTCGACGCTTTCGACAAAAGCCGACACAAAAGGAACCATTCGTTCGACTGGCTTGCCGTCTTCTTCTGAAGCGAGGACGAGTGTGGTCTGCGGACCGGTGGCAAGCAGTTCACGCACGTGGCCCAACGTGATGCCTTCGCGATTCACGACAGCGAGCCCGATGAGATCAACCCAGTAGTACTCGTCATCGCCAGCTGTGGGAAAGCTTGAACGCGGGACCAACACACGCGCGCCTCGAAGTGCTTCGGCCGCATTGCGGTCGGGCACTCCTGTGGACGAAGCGACGACGTAGTCGGAATGTTCCTTGGCCTCGCGGATCGCGAGTCGGAAAGTTTGGCCGGCCGCTGCGCCGGGGAGCTGCAGGAACCAGCGCTTGGATGAAAAAAGTGCCTCAGGTTGGGCGCTGTGGGGTTGGACCTTGAACCAACCCTTGATGCCCCAAGCATCGACGATGCGCCCCACTTCGATCGCATCCACCGGAAGGTCGGCGGTCTCGAGGGTGGGTAGCATCGCTTACGGCGGGTTAGGCGGCTGCCTTGGGAGCGGCTGCGGCCGCTTGCTTGATCAGACGGGTGACCGTCGGGGAAGCCTGTGCGCCAACGCTCTGCCAATAGGTCAGGCGATCCTGGGCGATGCGGATGCTTTCTTCGTTTTCCTTGGCGATCGGGTTGTAAAAACCCAGGCGCTCGATGAAACGTCCATCGCGGCGAACACGCTTGTCCGACACGACGATGTTGAAAAACGGACGACCTTTGGAGCCGCCGCGGGAGAGTCGAATGACGACCATGATTTATCCTTGGGTGGTGCGGCGAACCCGAAAGGCCCGCCCACAGTGTTCTTTCAGCGTCGAGACACGCGACATGGCCACCCGGCCAGCGACACGCTGAAAAGCCGACGATTATAGCCCGGGAGCTATTTTTTCTAGACCCGTCCTACCGGGAATTGCTGCATGACCATCATCCGCCCCAGCCGCGACCAAGACATCGTCGCAATCACAGCCATTTATGCCCATCACGTCCTGCACGGGACGGGCACCTTCGAAACCGAGCCTCCTACCGATGCCGACATGGCCGCACGACGAGCGGACGTCCTGTCGAAAAATCTTCCCTACCTTGTCGCCGAAAAGGATGGCGAAATCCTCGGCTTCGCATATTGCAATTGGTTCAAGCCCCGACCCGCCTATCGTTTTTCCGCCGAAGACTCCATTTACCTCGCCGAGAACGCACGCGGCCAGGGCCTCGGTACAAAACTGCTGGCGGCGCTTTGCGAAGCCACCGAATTGGTCGGCGTTCGCAAGCTGATCGCGGTGATCGGCGATTCGGCAAACGCCGGTTCCATCGGCGTGCACCGAAGGCACGGGTTCAGCCATGTTGGAGTGTTGAAGGACTGCGGCTGGAAATTTGGCCAATGGCGGGACGTCGTGCTCATGGAAAAAGTATTGGGCGAAGGTAGTTCGACGAGTCCTGAGCAATGAAAAACAAAACCTTGGCGGCGTGGCTGGCGTTTCTCGGCGGCCCGTTTGGTTTGCATTGCTTCTATCTTCGGGGCGCATCGAGCACTCTGGGTTGGCTCCTGCCCATTCCCACGGTGCTGGGCCTGTACGGTATCGAACGCGTGCAAACCTACGGCCTTGACGACGCCTGGAGCTGGGTCTTGATCCCGTTACTGGGATTCACGATTTCGGGTTGCGCCCTGACCGCCATCGTGTATGGGCTGATGACGCCCGAAAAGTGGAATGCCCGCTACAACCCGAAGTTTTCTGCAACCAATGTCCCAGCGGCAGGAAGTACGAACTGGCTCACGATCGGGGCAGTCGTGATGGCACTGCTCTTCGGCAGCACCATACTCATGGCAAGCTTGGCATTCAGTTTTCAGCGCTACTTCGAGCACGAGGTCGAAGCAGGTCGAAGAATTTCCCAATAGTCCGGGTAGGTCAAGTCGAGCGCTGGGCCTCAAAAAATCTGGATGCCGATCCAATAAGCAATTGCCGCGACGAATGCCGACGCGGGGATCGTGAAGATCCAAGCCCAGACGATATTGCCTGCCACGCCCCAGCGCACAGCGCTGGCGCGCTGCGCTGATCCCACACCGACGATCGCACCGGTGATGGTGTGCGTTGTCGACACCGGAATCCCGAGCGCCGTTGCCAGGAACAGCGTCAGCGCTCCCCCGGTCTCGGCGCAAAATCCGCCTACCGGCTTGAGTTTGGTGATCTTCTGGCCCATGGTCTTGACGATGCGCCAGCCGCCGAACATCGTGCCTAGCGAAATAGCTGCATAGCAGGACACGATCGTCCATGTCGGCGGCAACTCGGCGTCCGCGGCTGCATAGCCGGTCGCAATCAGTAGCATCCAGATGATGCCAATCGTCTTTTGTGCATCGTTACCACCGTGGCCGAGGCTGTAGGCACCTGCCGAGACGAGTTGCAGCCTTCGGAACCAGCGGTCGACCCGAGACGGCGTCGATCGCCTGAAGGCCCACGCCACGACGATCATCATCAATGACCCGAGCAGAAACCCAAGCAGTGGCGAAACGAAGATGAACGCCACTGTCTTCCAGATGCCAGCGGCGATCAGCGCGCCCGAGCCTGCCTTGGCGATGACTGCGCCCACGATGCCACCAATGAGTGCATGCGAAGAGCTACTCGGAATACCGTAGTACCAGGTGACGAGATTCCAGCTGATCGCGCCGACCAGTGCGCCGAAGACCACGTGCACATCCACAACACCCGGCTGCACGATCCCCTTGCCAATGGTTGCCGCCACGCTGAGGTGGAACACAAAAATAGCGACGAGGTTGAAAAACGCCGCAAACACGACCGCCTGACCCGGCTTGAGCACGCCGGTCGACACGACGGTGGCAATGGAATTCGCCGCGTCGTGGAACCCGTTCATGAAATCGAAAGCGATGGCCAGAACGACCAGCACAACTACCACCCAAAGGGCGACCTGAACCGTTGCCATTCGAATCCCGCGATCTCAGGAATTCTCGAGGACGATGCCCTCGATCACGTTGGCGACGTCTTCGCACTTGTCTGTGATCGTCTCGAGCAATTCGTAGATGGCCTTCAGCTTGATGACCTCGCGCACATCCGGTTCTTCGCGGAAGAGTTTGCTCATTGCGCTGCGCATCACCCGATCCGCATCCGATTCCAGCCGATCGATTTCCTCGCAGGTCTTGAGTGTGGCTTCGGCTGTGGCTGGGTCGGTGATCTTGCCCAGGAACTTGACTGCGTCCTTCACCCTTTCGCAGCATTTGACGCTCAATGCGGTGAGACGGGTAATCTCTTCCGTCATGTGGCGCACGTCGTAGAGCGCCATGGTCTCAGCGGAATCCTGTATCAGGTCCGCCACATCGTCCATCGTGTTGATCAGCTTATGGATCTGCTCGCGGTCGATCGGCGTGATGAAGGTCTTGTGAATCAGCCGGTTGACGTCGTGGGTCACGCGGTCGGCGGCGCGCTCAGCGTTGTCGACGTCACGGTTGTACTGCTCGCGCAGGTGCAGATCGTTGTAGTTTGCTACCAGCTGCTCGAAGGCACGCGCCGCTTCGACGATGCGATCGGCGTGTTGGTTGAACATCTCGAAGAAATTCCCCTCGCGGGGCAGCAGCTTGCCGAACATGGCGGTCTCCTGGGTTCGCGCCGTCACAGCATATGCGCGTGACGCCATCGTGAAAAATCCGCGCAAGTGTAATGGGCAGGGCTGACGCCGACGGTCAGAGGCGTTCTATCCGCTGATCAGCCACCCGCTGGATCTGGGCTCTTGTGACTTGGTCCGGCGCGATTTCCGCCAGGGGCAGGAGGACGAATGCACGCTCTGCCATGCGCGGATGAGGAAGGGTGAGCGTTGCGGTGTTCATGACGGTCTCACCGTGACGCAAGAGATCGAGGTCGAGGGTCCGCGGCGCGTTCTGGTAGGGGCGTTCGCGTCCGGCACGGGTTTCGAGCCGATGGAGTTCGTCCAACAGGGCGTGCGGTTCCAGGCCTGTATCCAGTTCAACGACTGCATTGATGAAGTCTGGGCCGCCTGCGTCGACGGGTTCGCTCCGGTAGAGCGACGAGCGCGCAGTCACCCGCGTTTCGGGCAATTCGTCCAGGTCTGACGCTGCGCGCAACACGGCGGCCCGCGCATCGCCGAGATTGGCGCCGATCGCGACGTAGGCGCGGACGGTCATTCGGCGGCTGCGCTCGCTGCTTCGCCGCCGCTGCGCGGCTTGCGCCGACGCCGGCGCTTTCGCGGCTCCGTAGCAATTTCGCCATCGGGCGGGAGCGCGGAGTCGGCTTCGGCAGCCGGCAATGCCGCCTGATGCCCGGAGGAGCCACTGGCGGGAGTGCGCGCCGGGATGCGCTGTCGGGCCTTCTTCTGCTGTTCGTCTCGGACCTGATCCATCAAGTCCTGCCGCCGCACGTCGTCGGCGGTGCTGAATTCCTGCCACCATTCGGCGATCGCCTCCCCCACTTCGCCGACGTCCGCGCGCAGTCGCATGAAATCGAAGGCTGCTCGGAATCGCGCTTGTTCCACCAAGCTGTATGGCGTGGCGCCGATGCGCTTGTCGAACCGAGGCTGCATCATCCAGATCTCGCGCATGTCGGCCGCGAGTTTGCCGCGGCCGGAGACGTCGCCGATGCGTGCATTGAAGACGTCGTCGATCGCGTCCTGCAAGGCAGGAAACGGCGCTTGCGGCCGCTGACCGTGTTGGCCCTGCTGGCGCTGCGCCCATCCGTCACGCACATCGGCCCACAGCACGCACGCGAGCAGGAAACTCGGCGCCACGGGTTTGCCTTCGCCCACGCGGCGATCCGTGTCCTGCAAGGCGGCTTTGACGAACGGCTGGTCGGCGCGTTCGACGACGATGTCGAGCAAAGGGTAGATGCCTGTCGAGAGGCCGAGCGCACGCAGTTGCGCGATGGTCGCGACCGCATGGCCCGTCTGCAGCAGCTTGAGCATTTCGTCGAACAGCCGGCTTTGCGGCACGTCCGCGAGAAGGCGGCTCGACTCGATCAGGGGCGCGGCGGTCTTGGGTTCGAGCTTGAAACCGAGAGCAGCCAGCTTGGCCGAGAACCGGATTGCACGAATGATGCGCACCGGGTCTTCGCGGTAGCGCGTGATCGGATCGCCGATCATGCGCAGCGTGAGCTTCTTGGCGTCGCGGATGCCGTTGTGATAGTCGACGACGATCTGGCTGGCCGGGTCGTAATACATCGCGTTGACGGTGAAGTCGCGTCGCGCAGCGTCTTCTTCCTGCGGGCCCCACACGTTGTCGCGCAAGACGCGGCCGCTGGCGTCGACAGCGTGCTTCATTCCGGCGAGTTCGCCCTTGCTGGTGCGCTCGTTGCCGGCGACCTGCTCGGCGCCCGTGCTGTCCATGTATGCGCGGAATGTGGAGACTTCGATCACCTCGTGCTCGCGTCCGCGTCCGTACACCACGTGGACGATGCGAAACCGCCGCCCGATGATGAAGGCGCGACGGAACAGGCTCTTGACCTGCTCCGGCGTTGCGTTGGTTGCAACGTCGAAGTCCTTCGGCCGCAAACCAAGCAGCAGGTCGCGAACCGCCCCGCCCACCACGTAAGCCTCGAAGCCTGCGCCCTGGAGTGTGGTGACGACGTTCTTGGCCCGCTCATCGACCAAGGCCGGATCGATGCCGTGCACCGAGGCGGCAACCTCCTGGCGCTTGCCGAAACGAGCCTTGCCGTTGGATGAGCCGCCGCCGGACTTGCCGAGGAGTTTGTCGATGAATTTCTTGATCATTGGAAGGAAGGTTTCGGCGCGCGATGCGCCTCATTCATTTTCGAGCATCGACCGAATCAGCGGGATCGTGATCGCGCGCTGCGTTTGCAGGGCGTAGCCGTCGAGCTGTGTGAGCAGTTCCATCAGGCTCCCGAGGTCACGACTGAAGCGATGCAGCATGTAGTCGAGGACTTCGTCGGAAAGCATCACGCCACGGCTGTCAGCGGCCTGCCGCAGCACCGCGCGACGCTCGGTCTCGCTCAGGACCTGCAAGTGGAACACATGGCCCCAGCCGAGTCGCGTACGCAGATCCTCGCGCAACGGGAGGTCGGCCGGCGGCACCGCACCTGCGGCCACCACCCCGCGCTGCAGGCTCTGAGCATTGACGAACCAGTTGAAGGCCACATGCTGTTGCACAGCGGTATAGAGATGCACGTCGTCCAACACCACCGCACCCCAGCGCTCGTCGAACTCAGGAGGATCGGTCACGCCGGGATGCAGCCAACCGGCGCTTGCACCCTGGTTCTTGAGGGCTGCCCGGACGGCTTCGAGCAAGTGCGTCTTGCCGCTTCCACTGTCGCCCCAGAGATAGGTCGGCACAGGCGAATGGACCGTCGGCACTTGCGCGTCACCCACCCACAGCTTCAAGTGCCGCAACGCCGGTTCGTTCGGTCCAGCGAAGAAACCGTCCAGTGTCGGGCCGGTTGCAATGCCGATGTCGAGCGCGAGTTGCTTCATGCCGCGACTGCAGCGAGCGGTTGAGGTGACGCGAAGGACACGAAAAAAAGATTCATAAGTCAGGGCAGCGCGCCGCGCGACTGCCGGGAGACGTTTTGCCCTTTTCCGATAGGGACGGCGCAAATACACGGAGAGACGGAATGACCAGCCCGGAAGATGGCCAATGAGCACCCTTAAAATCGTCGCGAATTCTATCGGCCCGCCCGCATCGCTTGCCGGCGTCATTGTCCTCCTCTTCCTTCCGCCTTCCCTTCCTCAGCCCGGCCTCCGCCCATGAATCCCAACTCCTCCACCCCGCTCAGCTACAAGGATGCAGGCGTCGACATCGACGCTGGCGACGCGTTGGTCGACCGCATCAAGCCGCTCGCCAGGAAGACGATGCGCGAGGGCGTGCTGGCAGGAATCGGGGGTTTTGGCGCCCTCTTCGAAGTGCCCAAGCGCTACAAGGAACCCGTGCTCGTGAGCGGCACCGACGGTGTGGGCACCAAGCTCAAGCTCGCCTTCGAATGGAACATGCATGACACGGTCGGCATCGACCTCGTGGCCATGAGCGTCAATGACGTGCTGGTGCAAGGTGCCGAGCCCCTTTTCTTTCTCGATTATTTCGCCTGCGGCAAGCTGGACGTCGACACGGCGGCGGCAGTTGTCGGAGGGATTGCACGCGGCTGTGAACTCAGCGGCTGCGCCCTCATCGGGGGAGAGACGGCTGAAATGCCCGGCATGTACCCGGCTGGCGAGTACGATCTGGCCGGATTTGCCGTCGGCGCGGTCGAGAAGTCGCTGATCCTCACCGGCCAAAACGTGAAGCTTGGTGACGTGGTACTGGGGCTCGCCTCGGCAGGCGTGCATTCCAATGGCTTCAGCCTGGTGCGCAAGGTCATCGAACGCGCTGGCGACGCTCTGCCCGCCACGCTCGATGGAAGGCCGTTCCGCGAGGCTGTGATGGCGCCTACCCACCTCTACGTGAAGCCTGTGCTGGCGGCACTCGCGAAACACCCAATTAAGGCGCTGGCGCACATCACGGGTGGAGGCCTGCTGGAGAACATTCCGCGCGTGCTGCCCGATGGCACAGCCGCTCACCTCCGCAAGGGGAGCTGGCCGCAGACCGAACTCTTTGCCTGGTTGCAGAAGATCGCAGGCATCGACGACGTTGAAATGAACCGCACCTTCAACAACGGGATCGGCATGGTGGTCGTGATCGACGCTGCCAACGCTGCCGCCTGCGCGGCGACGCTGCGCGCGGAAGGCGAGACCGTGCACGAAATCGGCGTGATCGCCGAGCGCGGTTCCGGCGCGGCCGTCGTCGTCGGCTGAGCAGCCTGCGACGCGTGATCGAGCCCACTGCCGCCCCGTCGCGTGCGCTGATCGCGGCCAGCTACCTGCTGATCGCCGGGGCTTTGCTGCTCGTCATGTGGCAGGGACTCCTGCCTGGTCTGCTGTGCGTCTGCATCGGGTTCCTTGCCACGCGATGGATCGCGCGTGTGCTGTACGCGAGCCTTCGGAGATCGCGAAAATTGAGCGCGAACGATCCCGCCTGGGCCGTGACGCCGCCGTTTCCGAGGATTGCCGCAGCGACAGCGGTGATGCTTGCGCCGATCGGCCTGCTCACGCTCGGGTTCGCCGAAGCTCGCGAGTTCGTGCTGAATGCGCCACAGCAGTATCAAGAGTTGCTCGACTTCGTTGCCCGCACCGTGCTGGAACTCCGGCTCAAGCTTCCCCCCGAAATGGCCGTCTATCTGCCCGAAGGCGCCGTGGAGGTGCAGCGCATCATTGCCGGCTATCTGCGTACCCAGGCCGGATCGCTCGCGCTGACCGGCCGTGCCTGGCTGGGCGGTTTGCTGTTCGCGTATGTTGGCCTGATCGTTGGCGCATTGGCCGCCATCGCCAATCAGACTCCGTCGAAGCGGCCGCTGGCGCGCCAGCTCAGACTCCGCATCATTCTGTTCGGCGAGGCCTTTGGGCAAATCGTGGCCGCGCAGTTCTGGATCGCGGCCTTCAACACCTTCCTGACGGCCATTTTTTTGCTGTTCCTGCTGCCGCTTTGGGAAATGCAGCTGCCCTACACGCCCGCACTCGTCACCTTGACCTTTGTTGCAGGCCTGGTGCCTATCGTCGGCAATCTCATCTGCAATACCGTCATCACGCTGGTGGGGCTTTCGGTTTCACCCATCGTGGCGCTGGCATGCCTCGCATTTCTGATCCTCATCCACAAGGCTGAATACCTGATCAATGCGAAGGTGGTTGGAAGCCGCACGCAGATGGCAGTCTGGGAATTGCTCGCCGTCATGTTCGTGGCGGAAGCGGTATTTGGCCCCGCCGGTCTGGTGGCTGCGCCGCTCTTCTATGCCTATCTGAAGAAAGAGCTGAAGGTGGCGGGGCTGGTATAGCCTGACGCGAACCTTTGCCCCCTTGCATTTCAGCGGATCAGAGATAGCCGCAGAACCGCAAGACATGCCCGTCAGGCTCGCGGATCGCAAATTCGCGCAAACCCCAGGGCTGGGATGTCGGCGGCTCCAGCACGACCACACCGCGCCGCACATACGCGGCGTGCAGTCCATCGATGTCGCGCCCCACGTGAATCACGATTTCGCCACGCCATGGCATGACATCGCGTCCGCTGCATTGCCAAAGGCGGATGTACACCGGATCGCCGTAAGTTCGATCACCCTTCTTCACTCGGGCGTAGCTTGGCGGCTCGCCGGCAATGAAATCAAGTTCGAAGCCAAGCACGTCTCGAAAATAGCGCGCCGCCCGCGCGGCGTCCGCCACCGGAAGCACCGGTTGAACGCCATGGAATTCATGCAGCGTGCCGAGGTCGGCGGCCACGGGCGGTGTCGATTCCATCAGTTCTCCGCGCGACGCAGTGCAGCGACACGTTCGGCGATGGCATCGATATCGAGCGCATCTTCGGCGTGCGCGAGATACGTCTCCAGATCGCGCACTGCCAGCGCGTGATTGCCTTGTTCGGCATGCGCGAGGCCGCGGTCGCGATGCTCGGCCCACGCCTCCGGAAGCAGCGCGATCAGCCGATCCTGCACGGCAATCGCGCGCTGCCAGTCTTCCTGGGCATGATGGATCTCCTTAAGGTTCCGCAGCATGCGTCCGATGATTTCTCGCGGCGTTGCCGGCTGGAGATAAAGGCCCAGCGGCACGTCGAAGTCGCCGACGAGGCCGTTGCTCCGCTTGTAAGGCTCGAGGCGCTCGCTCAGTTCTTCGCGGGAAAGTGATTTTCCCGTGAAGGGATCGATGACGACCTGACCTTTGGGCAAGGTGACCTTCAGCATGAAATGGCCGGGAAAGCCGACTCCCCGCGCCTGGAGGCCAAGGCCGTGCGCCAATTCCATCCAGAGGACCGCCAGCGATATCGGAATACCGCGCCGAGTCCGCAAGACAGCATTGAGATAGCTGTTGTCAGGGTCGTAGTAGTCGTTGACGTTGCCGCCGAAATTCAGGTCGTGAAAAAAGAACTGGTTGAGCGCCCGCAATCGGTGCAGCGGCGCCGCATCGGCTGGCAGGCGCCGCTTGAGACGCGCCAGGAGTTGATCGACGTCGCCGAGGACTTGCTGAACGTCGAGTTCTGGGTATTCGTCCTGCGCAAGGCTCGCCGCTGCCTCGAGCAGTGGAAATTCCTCATCGCTCCGGACGAGCGAATCGAAATATTCGAGCGCCGTGGGCGCCGAGAAGCTGAACGTCATGTGTCTTTGTAGAGGAGCGCGGGGGGACCGTCAAGGCGTGCCGTTCAATGGCGGATAAAACTCCGCAGCTTGAGACCGACCGCTGCTAAAACTGCGAAATAAAGAGCGGCAGCGCCCGCGATCAACGCCGCGAGAAGCCCGATTCGCTGCAGACGCTCCGCCCGCATGGCGATCCAGTCGAAGTGCTGCGCACCCCAGATCAGGAGGACCGAGAGCACAGCGGTGCCGATGACCACCTGCAGCAGGAACTTGCCCCAGCCGGGCTCAGGCTTGTAGCTGCCCCGCCGGATTAATCCGATCAGCAGCCACATCGCGTTGACGAGTGCGCCGATGCCGATCGTGAGTGTGAGCGCCGCGTGCTGCAGGAGCGGCACCAGTACGAAGTTCAGCGCCTGAGTCAGCACCAGCACACCGACTGCGATCAACATGGGCGTGCGCATGTCGTGCTTGGCGTAATAGCCGGGCGCGAGAACCTTGATCGCCACCAAGCCGATCAGCCCGACGCCATAGCCCATGAGCGCGGCCGTGGTGCGCTGCACGTCGGTTTCGCTGAAAGCGCCGTTGTGAAAGAGGACGGCAACCAGCGGCTGCGAAAAAACCAGCAGCGCCAGCGCACAGGGGGCCGAAAGCAAAACCACGAGGCGAAGGCCCCAGTCCAGCATGGACGAATAGCGCGCGTCGTCCTTGGCAGCGCGAGCGCCGGCGAGTTGCGGCATGAGCACGACGCCCAAAGCGACGCCCAGCATGGCAGTGGGAAACTCCATCAGCCGATCGGCGTTGGTGACCCAAGTGACGCTACCGGTCGCGAGGTGGGAGGCGATCTGGGTATTGATGAGCAATGAGATCTGCGCGACGCTCACGCCGATCAGCGCGGGCAGCATCAGCTTAGTGATTTTGCGTGTGGTCGGGTCATTCCATGCAGCACGGACCGCACTGGCGCTAGCGCCGATTCGCGGCATCATGCCGAGCCCGCGCAAGGCGGGCACCTGGAGTGCCAGTTGCAGCGCGCCTCCGACCATCACGCCGATGCATTGCGCGTAGATCGGCTCTATGCCGATCCGCCTGAACCACGGCGCGCCGACCACGATCGACAGTATCAGCGCCACGTTCAACAGGACGGGCGAGGCCGCTGGCACGGCGAACTTCCGCCAAGTGTTGAGTACGCCACCGGCCAATGCGACCAGCGACATGAAGCCGATGTACGGGAACATCCACCGCGTCATGACGACTGCGGCATCGAAGCCGTTTGCAGTTTGTTTGAGCCCGCTGGCCATCGCCCACACCATCACGGGTGCCGCGACCACGCCGAGCAGGCACACAATGACAAGGGTCCAGGCCAGCAGCGTCGCCACGTGGTCGATCAGATTTTTGGCGCCCTCGTCGCCGTGCTCGGTCTTGCACGCCGCAAGAACCGGCACGAAGGCTTGGCTGAAGGCCCCCTCCCCAAATACCCTGCGAAACAGATTGGGGATGCGGAAAGCGACGTAGAAGGCGTCGGTCATGGCGCTGACGCCGAATACCGAGGTCATCAGGACGTCTCGGATGAGGCCTGTCACTCGGGAAGCGAGGGTCAGCAGCGAGACGGTGGAGGCGGATTTGAAAAGGGACACGAGGCGGAAGTGTATGTGCCCACGCGCGTTCTCTGAATGGAATAGGACGAGTCTCAGCCGCTCGCCTATAATGGAAGGCTTTGCTGCATCATCCCCAGACACTCAAGGAATATCACCGTGGCATCTACCAAGCCCAAGAAAAAGAACCCGCGCCTTGCGTCGGGCCGTAAACGCGTCCGCCAGGACGTCAAGCTCAACGCTGCGAACACTTCGCTGCGTTCCAAATACCGCACCGCTGTGAAGAATGTCGAAAAGGCCGTCCTGGCCGGCGACAAGACCAAGGCAGCGGAACTCTTCGCGAAGGCCCAGAGCGTTGTCGACACCGTCGCCGACAAGGGCATCTTCCACAAGAACAAGGCCGCTCGCGACAAGAGCCGCCTCGCGGCCAAGGTCAAGAACCTGGCTCTCGCCCCTGAAAAGGCCGCCGCCTGACGTTTTCAGGCAAACAGCCCGGACTGGTTCGCTGGTCCGCCGTTTGATCGGGGTGCGCTGCAGCAAAGTAAAAAAACCGCCTTCGGGCGGTTTTTTCATGGGCGGTTCATTCTCGAACGTCTACTTCTTCTCGGCTGGCGCTGGCCTTGCAATGGCCTCAGGCAAAGCATCCGGCACGAGGCACGCTTCGGCAACCTGAAGGTTGTTGTCCCGTGCGAAATTCAGGCAGAAGTCCCAAGCCATGGGTTCAGCGTCACGCAGTGCGCGATTGACCACGACGCACTTCACACCATTGATGACGGTCGGCACGCACCACGGCGAATAGGTGAGATGGCTTCCAGGTTGCGGACCGCCCGGCCGAAACGAGCACATCACGCCCGCCAGGCGTTCCGCCCAGTCACTCGGGCGAAACGTCCGGCCATCTTGAGTGATGCCCTGGATGAAAACTTCTTTGGCGTTGGGAGAAACCATCGGGTTGGCGGGAGTGAATGCACAGGCTCTGCTGCGCCGCACAACGATTCTATCCGGGGGTCCCCCGAGTGACACGCGCAAGGGAATTGCTGTGATGCGCAATCCTCACTGAAGCCATCAAACCGCACGCCTAGAATTCGCGTTCCCTTTTCCGGAGATACGCATGAGCGCCACCGCCGCCCCCTCCTCGCCCCATGTCATGAACACCTATGGCCGCCTGCCGATCGCTTTGTCGCACGGCCAAGGATGCCGAGTGTGGGACACCGAAGGGCGTGCGTATCTCGACGGCCTTGGGGGCATTGCGGTCAACACGCTGGGTCACAACCATCCTGAGCTGGTGCCAGCACTTCAGGACCAGATCTCGAAGCTGATCCACAGTTCCAACTATTACTACGTCCCCGGCCAGGAACAACTTGCGGCCAAGCTGACGGAGCTCTCGGGGCTCACCAACGCGTTTTTTTGCTCGACCGGCCTCGAGGCCAACGAGGCCGCGCTCAAGCTGGCGCGCAAGTTCGGGCACGACAAAGGCATCGAACGTCCTGAAATCGTCGTTTACGAGGCCGCCTTCCATGGCCGCAGCATCGCGACGCTGTCCGCCACCGGCAATCCGAAGGTGCAAAAAGGCTTCGGGCCACTGGTCGAGGGCTTCATTCGTGTTCCGCTCAATGACATCGATGCGCTCAAGAAGGCCACGGAGGGCAATCCGAACGTCGTGGCGGTGTTTTTCGAAACCATCCAGGGCGAAGGCGGTATTCATCCCATGCGTTGGGAATACCTGCGCCAGGTTCGCCAGCTTTGCGATGAGCGCGACTGGCTAATGATGATCGACGAAGTGCAGTGCGGAATGGGGCGCACGGGCAAGTGGTTCGCCCACCAATGGGCTGGCATCAAGCCTGACGTGATGCCGCTAGCCAAAGGGCTGGGCTCAGGGGTGCCGATCGGCGCCGTCGTCGCGGGCCCGCGCGCCGCTCACATCTTCGGTCCTGGCAACCACGGCACGACGTTCGGTGGCAACCCGCTTGCGATGCGTGCCGGGGTCGAGACGATCCGCATCATGGAAGAGCACAAACTTCTGGAAAACGCTGCCAAAGTCGGCGCGCACCTGAAGGCGGCGCTTGAACGGGAATTGGGCGCTGTACCTGGCGTGACGGAGATCCGCGGTCAAGGGCTGATGCTGGGCATCGAGCTCGACAGGCCCTGTGGCGTCATTCTCAACCGCGCGTGCGAAGCCGGTCTGCTTTTGAGCGTCACGGCTGACAACGTGATTCGTCTCGTGCCGCCGCTGATTCTCAGCGTGGCCGAAGCGGACGAGATCGTTGCGATTCTGGCGCCGCTGGTCAAAACCTTTCTCGGGGAGCCTCACCCATGAGCGACCAGGCCATCATCAAGCATTACCTGCAGTTTTCGGATTTCACTGCGCAAGACTACGAGTACGTGCTTGCGCGTGCCGCGCTGATCAAGAAGAAGTTCAAGGCCTACGAAAAGCATCAGCCGCTCGTCGATCGGACGATGGCCATGATCTTCGAGAAGGCGTCGACCCGCACGCGGGTCAGCTTCGAAGCGGGCATGTACCAGTTGGGCGGCAGCGTGGTGCACCTCACCACGGGCGACAGCCAGTTGGGCCGCGCCGAACCCATCGAGGACAGCGCCAAGGTCATCAGCCGCATGGTCGACCTGGTGATGATCCGAACCTTCGAGCAAACCAAGCTCGAAGCTTTCGCCGCGCACTCGCGCGTGCCGGTGATCAATGGCCTGACCAACGAGTTCCATCCGTGCCAGATCCTGGCCGACATTTTCACTTTCATCGAGCATCGCGGCTCCATTGCGGGCAAAACGGTGGCGTGGGTGGGCGACGGCAACAACATGGCCAATACGTGGCTGCAGGCCAGTGAAATCCTGGGCTTCACGGTCCACGTGAGCACGCCGAGCGGCTATGAAGTCGACCAATCGATCGCGGGCATTCGGTCCTCCGACAGCTACAAGGTTTTCACGGATCCGATGGAAGCCTGCCGCGGCGCGGACTTGGTGACCACCGACGTGTGGACCAGCATGGGCTACGAGGCCGAAAACGAGGCACGTCGCGCCGCCTTTGCCGACTGGTGCGTGGACTCGGAAATGATGCGCGTGGCACAAGCGGACGCCCTGTTCATGCACTGCCTGCCGGCACACCGCGGCGAAGAAGTCGAAGCCGATGTGATCGACGGTCCGCAATCCGTCGTCTGGGAAGAGGCTGAGAACCGCATGCACGTGCAGAAGGCCTTGATGGAATACCTCCTGCTCGGCCGGGTGTAGCTTCCCAGGTTGCCTGGTGTTGCAAATAACCGACACCACGACTTCGCCCACGGCGCTAACTTCGCGCCATGAACCAAAGACTCTGGGATATCTCGCCGCCGGTGCACGACGCGGCGCCGGTGTTTCCCGGCGACACGCCCTATCGTCAACGCTGGGCGGCGACCATTTCGCCGGGCTGCCCGGTCAACGTCAGCGAGATCACGCTGTCTCCGCACGTGGGTGCGCATGCCGACGCGCCGCTTCACTACGACCCTGCCGGGGAGACCATCGGCAACGTGGACCTCTCCACGTACCTGGGTCCCTGCCGCGTCATTCATGCAATCAACTGCGGGCCACTGATCGAATGGCGGCACCTCGTTCATTCGGTCGAAGGACTGCCCCCGCGCGTGCTGGTGCGCACCTACGAACGTTCACCCGCCGAGTGGGACGAGGGTCTTGCAGCGTACGACCCCGCCGCGATCGAACGCCTGGCCGCCATGGGCGTGAAACTGATCGGGATCGACACGGCCAGCATCGATCCTGCAGCCAGCAAGACACTTGAAAGCCATCAGGTCATCCGCCGGCTCGGCCTTCGCGTGCTCGAGAACCTGGTGCTCGACCATGTCCCCGAAGGGGACTATGAACTCATCGCCCTGCCGCTCAAGCTCGTGAGCGCAGATGCTTCTCCCGTTCGCGCCGTGTTGCGCGAACTTCAACGAAAACAACCATGACACTCGACGACTGCCGCCGACTCGATGCGCAGGACACGCTCGCGCCTTTGCGCAACCAGTTCATCCTCCCCGAAGGCGTGATCTACCTGGACGGCAATTCACTGGGCGTGCTGCCCAAGGCCGTGCCTGAGCGCATTGCGGCCGTGATCGCCCAGGAATGGGGCGAGGGGCTCATCCGGTCATGGAACAGCGCCGGCTGGTTCGATCTGCCGCAGCGGCTCGGCGACAAGGTGGCACGGCTGATTGGCGCCTCGCCAGGCGAAGTCGTCTGCACCGACAGCACATCGATCAACCTCTACAAAGTGCTTTTCGCCGCGCTCAGCCAAGTGCTTCAGGCTCGCGAGGCGGCAACTGGCGGGAACGACAAGCGACGCGTGGTGCTCAGCGAACGCAGCAATTTCCCGACCGATCTGTACATCGCCGAGTCGCTTTGCCGCGAGCGCGGCTTCTCGCTTCGGCTGGTCGATGTGAGCGAACTGTCCACGGCACTCACCGACGAGGTCGCGGTGCTGATGCTCACCCACGTCAACTACCGCACCGGCGCCATGCATGACATGGAGGCTGTCACGACCGCGGCTCATGCGGTCGGGGCACTCACCGTCTGGGACCTCGCGCACAGCGCCGGGGCAGTGCCAGTGGCATTGAACGACAGCAATGCGGACTACGCGATCGGCTGCGGCTACAAGTACCTGAACGGGGGCCCTGGCGCGCCCGCGTTCGTATGGGTTCATGCCCGGCATGCCAGCCAGTTTCAGCAGCCGCTGTCGGGCTGGTGGGGACACGCTGCGCCATTCGAGTTCACGCCGCACTACCGGCCCGCTGCAGGGGTGGCGCGCTATCTTTGCGGCACGCAGCCGATCATTGCGCTGGTGGCTCTGGAATGCGGCCTCGACACGGTCCTCGCCGCAGACTCTTTCTCGGGCGGTTTGGGAAGCATGGCCGTGCTGCGCCGAAAATCGCTGGCTCTCACCGACGCCTTCATTGCGCTGGTCGAAGCACGCTGCCCAGGCCGCTTCTCACTCATCACGCCGCGCGATCACCTGTTGCGCGGCTCGCAGGTGTGCCTCGCGCTCAGCGACGGCGGTCCCGGCGCCTACGCGATCGTCCAGGCGCTGATTGCGCGCGGCGTCATCGGTGACTTCCGGGCAGGAGATTCGCAGATGCCGGACATCCTCCGCTTTGGGTTCACGCCGCTTTACCTGGGCTTTGAAGACGTGTGGAATGCGGTGGAACACATCGTTCAGGTGGTCGAGCGCGAGGAATGGAAACGACCCGAGTTCAACCAGAAGCTCGCAGTGACCTGAGGACCTGCCAATGAGCACCGAAAAAATCGTCCATGATGAAAAGGCGCAGCTCGACTTCAGTGCGTCGATGAGCTACACCGACTATCTGAGCCTTGACGCGATTCTGACTGCGCAGCATCCGCGATCGCCGGCTCACGACGAGCTGCTTTTCATCGTGCAGCATCAGACCAGCGAGCTATGGATGAAGCTCATGCTGCACGAATTGCGCGCCGCCATTCGCCGGATCGCGGAGGACGATCTGTCGAGTGCCTTCAAGATGCTGGCGCGCGTGTCACGCATCATGGAGCAACTGGTGCATGCCTGGGACGTGCTGGCGACGATGACGCCGCCCGAGTACAGCGCGATGCGCCCTTACCTCGGGAACTCCAGCGGCTTCCAGAGCTGGCAGTATCGATGTATTGAATTTGCGCTCGGCAACAAGAATGCCGCCATGCTCAAGCCGCACGAGCATCGCGCGGACCTCCTGGCGGAAGTGGAGCACGCCTGGCGTTCGCCGTCTCTCTACGATGAGGCGCTGCGCCTATTGGCCCGCCGCGGCATCGAGGTACCGGCTGATCATCTCGAACGTGACTGGTCGCGTCCCTACGAAACCAGCGACGGTGTCGAACAGGCCTGGCTCACCATCTACCGCGATCCGAAGGATCACTGGGATCTCTACCAGCTCGGAGAAGAACTCACGGACCTCGAAGACGCCTTCCGGCTTTGGCGCTTCAGGCATGTGACCACGGTCGAGCGCGTGATCGGATTCAAACGTGGCACGGGCGGCACCGGCGGCGTAAGCTATCTGCGCAAGATGCTCGACGTGGTGCTCTTCCCCGAAATCTGGAAGCTGCGAACGGACCTGTGACACAAGAAAATGGAGGCTGCCCATGTTCAATGACGACGAACTCGCCCAGTTGCGATCGCATGGAATTGTTCTCTTCGCGAAGCGCGTGATCTTCGACGCGCAGCCGCCGATGTCGGCCGAGCAGATCGCTGCGGTGCAGGCGGTCTGCGCCGGCCCGCTTCCTCCAGAACTTCTTTCGCTCTGGCGAGCAACGGCCGGCGGGCGCCTCGACTACGACTTGCACCTGCGCATGAACGGCAACGAGGAGTCCTTCAACTGGAGCGAACTCTTCTGGAATGGCAGCGACACCTACCATGACCTGCAGGGGTGGATCGACCACGAACTCGAGGGCGCAAAGCAAGCCGCCGCTGAAAGCGACGACACGTGGGACGGAAAGCTGACCCTGCTGCCTTTCGGCGGCTTCGAATACTGTGACCGGGTCTATGCGGTCGTGGAGTCCGGACCGGACTATGGCCACGTCCTTGCCTGGAAGCAAGGGCTGCCTTCAGCCTGGGCGCACGAGATGCATGAAGACGGAATGACCACCGTCGCCCATGATCTGTCCGCGGCCTTCGAAGCATTGCATCTCGACGAAGATCCGCTCAAACCCGCAGGCGAATATTTCACCGGGCAGACACTCATCGAATACCTCGACGAAAGGCACGAGGACCACGCCCTGTCGATCGAATTGATGGACAAGCTGATTGATTTCTATCGGCAGGCGATGGTCGACTGGCAAGGCGCGCTCGCAGACGGTTCGCTGGCCCGGAATGGCGCCCTCTCCCGCATCGCGTTGCGCCATGCAGTTGCCACCGATGACGCATCTCTCGTCGAGAAACTGGTCGCCAACGGTGTGGCGCTCGACGGACCACTGGCGGGCAGCGCGATCGCCACGGACCTGGCGCTCAGTCACGGCGCCCACGCAGCGGCCGCGGCCCTGGTGCGCGCAGGCGCACCGGTGGCACACGATGCACTGGACTACATCGACAGCGCCGTCTCCCCTGAGCTCGTCGAACTGCTACTGTCACATGGCGCCGAGCCCACCCCCACGGCCATCGCCGAATGCGTGGCCTGCGGAGCACCTGCGGCCGCGCGTCTGATCGCCGAGGCGTACGGACGCCAGCATGACGATCTTCCTGCCGCGTACGCCACGGTCCGGGACGGCATGCTGGCCGAACTCGAATCCTCTCTGGTCGAGGTACAAGCAGGCAGATTGACTCACTATCTTGGTCCGATCGGTCTCGCCAAACGAGTCGACCATCTGCAGAGCTTCAGCCTCTGAATCAAGCGTCGTAGAGCCAGGGCACATCGAGCAGCTTTGCGCCGAGCAGACGCAATGCCGCATCCCGTCCGACGCGCATGAGGCCCGTCGCATGAAAGATCTCTCCATTGCGCCGAGCCCGTGCCTGGACGTTGGCGTTGCGTTCCCAACGCGCGCTGGCGTAGCGTGCGAAGGCCGCGGGCACTTCAGCAGCGGTGCCGCCGTCGAGGGCATCAGCGAGCGCGACCGCATCTTCGATCGCCATGCCAGCGCCCTGCGCCAGATAGGGCAGCATCGGGTGCGCGGCATCTCCGGCCAAGGCGATACGCTCAGCGGCCATCTGCTGAGGACTGGTGAGCGGAGGCCGATCGTTGAGCGTCCATGCCCGCCATGAAGGTACAGCTTCGAGCAAGGCCTGCAGCTCACTGCAGGTCCGTCCGGTCGCATGTTGCAGGGCAGAAAGGCTCGTGGCTTGATCCCAATCGCGTGCATCACCGACCGGGGCCGCTTCGGCGAGCACGACCACGTTGAGCGCCTCGCCCCGTCTGACCGGGTAAGCCACCGCGTGCAGACGAGGTCCGAGCCACACACTGACGTGCGTGCTGCGCAGCGCCGCGGGCAATGCCGACTGCGTGACCATTGCGCGCCAAGCGGTGTGACCGGTCGCACGCGGTGGCATGGCGTCCTCGAAGAGACAAGGGCGCACGGTGCTCCAGAGGCCATCGGCGCCGATCACCCCATCGCCTTCCCAAACCCGAGCGTCAGCGCTCACCATACAAACGGTATCGCCGCGCGCGATCACTTCCGTGACCCGTGCGCCGGTCGTCAGCGTAACGGCGCCACTTCCACGCACCGCGGCCAGCAGCACCGCGTGGAGATCGGCCCGGTGGGCACAGAGATAGGGCGCCGCATAGTTGTGCAGCATGGCATTGCCGAGTGGCAGTCGGGCGATCTCCTTGCCCGCGACGGCGCTCCGGACGACGAGAGCGTCGGGCCGCGCTGCGATACGCATCAGACCCTCGGACACGCCGAGCGCCTGAAGGCGGCGCGTCACGTTGGGACTGAGTTGGATCCCGGCACCGATTTCGCCGAACGCCACGGCTTGCTCGAGCAAATCGATCCGATGGCGCCGCCTCCCGAGCGCAAGCGCGCTCGCGAGTCCCGCGATGCCTCCTCCCGCGATGAGGATGTGAGCGGACATGCGCTCTCAGCGGGAGCGGGCCAGGTGCGATTCGCTTCCTTCGGGCGGCTTGGCGCCCGCTGCCGAACAACTGCCGCAGGTCTCGCAGGAGCCGCAGCCGGAAGTCTTGCCAAGCGAAGCCGCCAATTGCTGCGCACGATCGGCATCGACGAGCCCCGCCCGGTGTGAACCGGCAGCCACTTTGGCGGCGGCTGCCCGACGCCAGTTGGCGGGCATCCAGCGCCATACGGCGTAGACCGCGGCGAGCGCGACGATCAGCGCGACGATGATTTGCTGTGTCATCTCATCCTCCTGTGAGCGCCAAAGCGACCCGATAGGTGATCCAGCACGCGATGTAGGCGAGCCCGAAAAGGTAGCCGGCCATGATCCATACGTACCGCCAGGAACCCGTCTCCCGCTTGACCGCCGCCAGCGTCGAAATGCATTGGGGCGCAAAGACATACCAGACCAGCAGCGACAGTGCCGTCGCAAGCGACCAAGTCCCCGCGATCAGCGGAGCCAGTTGGCCCGCCACATCGTCGCCGGTCGCTGAAAGCGCATAGACCGTGCCCAGCGCACCCACGGCCACTTCGCGCGCTGCCATGCCCGGCACGAGCGCAATCGAGATCTGCCAGTTGAAGCCGATCGGCGCGAAGATGTGCTCGAGCGCGCGGCCGATCATCCCTGCCAGGCTGTACTGAATGGCCGGGCCCGTTGCGCCATCTGGCGGTGACGGAAAGGTCGACAGGAACCACAGCAGGATCGTGAGCGTCAGGATAATCGTCCCGACGCGCTGGACGAAGATCCAAGCGCGTTCGTAAAGCCCAAGCGCCAGATTCCGCAGATTGGGCCAGCGGTAGGCCGGAAGCTCCATCATGAGCGGCGAATGCTGCTTGTTCTCCCGAAAACGCTTCATGACCCAGGCCACGGCCATCGCCGAAACGATGCCGAAGAGGTACAGCGCAAACAGCACGACGCCCTGGAGGTTGAATACGCCTCCGACCGTGCGCGCCGGAATGAAAGCAGCAATCAGCAACGCATAGACCGGCAAACGCGCTGAACAGGTCATCAGCGGCGCGATCATGATCGTGGTGATTCGATCGCGCCAGTTGGTGATGGTGCGCGTGGCCATCACA
This sequence comes from Variovorax sp. 01N429, assembly GCF_056399425.1. Classification (NCBI taxonomy): domain Bacteria; kingdom Pseudomonadati; phylum Pseudomonadota; class Betaproteobacteria; order Burkholderiales; family Comamonadaceae; genus Variovorax; species Variovorax sp. 01N429. Next base: position 157,082 of record NZ_JBFTRG010000008.1, read on the forward strand.
CCGGGGATGGCGCAGGCAAAGCTCGACAGCAGCGGGATGAAAGAGCGACCGGACAAGCCGACGGTGCCCATCACCCGGTCGAGCAGGAACGCAGCACGCGGCAAATAGCCGGAATCTTCCAGCGCGAGGATGAAGAGGAACAGGATCAGGATCTGCGGCAGGAACACGATCACGCCGCCAACGCCGGCGATGATGCCGTCGACCAGCAAACTCTGGAGCATCCCTTCAGGCACGTAGTGCTTGATGAATTCGCCCAATGCGGTGGTGCCATCCTTGATGGCGTCCATCGGCACCTCTGCCCAGCTGAACACGGCCTGGAACATCAGGAACATCGTGACGGCCAGCACCAGCATGCCCCACAGGGGATGCATCACGATGCGATCGATGCGGTCGCTGGTCGCCAAGCTGCCGACGGGTTCGCGCACGGCGACGGAGAGGATGCGCCTCACTTCGCGCTGCGTCGCGAGCACGTCGTCCAGTCCCGGAGCCTGCCAGGGCCGCGGCGCCGCAAAGGCCACCGGCCGGTCGAGCGCTTCAATGAGGTACTGCGCGCCTTTGCTATGCACGCCCACCGTCTCGACCACCGGCACACCGAGTTCGCGAGCGAGAGCGGCGCTGTCGATCACGATGCCCTGCTTCCTGGCCATGTCGGTCATGTTGAGCGCCACGACCATCGGCAGCCCCAGCCGTTTGGCCTCGAGCACGAGGCGCAGGTTGAGGCGCAGGTTCGTTGCGTCCGTCACGCACACCAGCAACTCGGGAGGCGCCTCTTTGCTTTTGCCGGTGACGACGTCCCGAGTGACCGCTTCGTCCGCTGACAGCGCGTTCAGGCTGTAGGCCCCCGGCAAATCAAGCACGAAAACGCGTCGGCCCGCCGCCGTCCGCAGAGTTCCTTCCTTGCGCTCGACGGTCACGCCGGCGTAATTGGCAACTTTCTGGCGGCTTCCCGTGAGCAGGTTGAACAACGCCGTCTTGCCGCAGTTCGGATTGCCCAGAAGCGCGATGCGCTCCGGCGGGCTGGTCGAAACGGCAGCACCGGGCTGGAATGTCAGAGTCGCCTCAACCATGGCCGATGGCTCCAGGTGTCACACGGATAAGCGAAGCCTCATGGCGGCGCAAGGCGAAGGTGGTGTGCCCGAGTCGCACCGCCAGCGGTTCGCGCCCAGGCACGCCGTTGGCAACGATGCACACCGCCTCGCCGGGAACGAACCCGATCTCGGTGAGCCGCAAAACCAGTTCGCGGTCTTCAGGCGAGTCAGGACGAAGCACGTCGAGCACCGTGGCCCATTGGCGGCTGGGAAGCTGATGGAGGCTGATTGCGGCCGAAGCCGCGCCGGTCATTGTGGTCACCCGCTAGTTCCGAATTCACAAAATGAGAATTATTCTCGAAAACGAAGCCGAGCGGGCAGAGAGCCCTACCAATGCCACATCCTTTGAAGAGGCAGACCCGCGAAGCGGAGGTCAAAGACCCTATACGACTTCCCTGTGCTGTTACCCCGCGATACACCCGTGGCTAGAATGCGCGCATAAAAATCGGTTCAGGGAGTTTCAGTGATTCATAGCAACGCTATCGGCCAGCGGCCTTTGGCGCGCCTGTCTATTGACGGGACGTCGCCGGCGAACTTCGTACTTCGCGGCCCACAGCGGCCTCGTTCTCTCCGCTTTTCACCACTCCAGCCGTGAGCGCGGCTGCGATGAAGCGTGCCCTGCGAGGCGGCGCAGCCCTGTCCGCCGTCTTTGCCATTGCTGCTTGTGCGACACCTCCGGCAACGGACTTCGGTGGCGATTGGAGACCGGTAAATCGGTTCCGCGAGACGCCAGCCGAGATTCCACTGTCTCCAACCTACACGTACTACGCAACGCCGATCGACGCCACCCTCAAAGCCATGCTCGAGCGGTGGGCAAGCGACACCGGGCTCAAGCTGTCCTACCGGCTCGGCTCGGATTTCACGCTCTTCACGCCTGTCGCTGGGATCCGAACGACCGAGATCCAGACGGCAGCAGCCGAACTGAGCGCGGTCTACGCATCGCAAGGCGTCTCCGTCACGGCCGACAGCAAGCAGATCGTCGTCCAGTCTGCTAGCGATACCCGAAGCGATCCGCAGCCGGAGGCAAGCACTTCGGCGCGCCCGGCGGTTCATCCAACCAACGACCGAGGCGCTGCGTGCCAGGGAGGAGCCTGCTGATGCCCAACAGGAAAATCGTTTCGCCGAAGATCGAGAAGGCTCTTTCAAAGGCCGTGGATTTCGAACTCACCATTGCCGATATCGCCCGGCGCAGCGAGCGGCGTGCATGGGGCGTCGCAATCGGCGCGATGGTGATGGCCCTGCTTCTCGCCGGCGGCTACTTCTACATGTTGCCGCTCAAGGAAAAGGTGCCGTTCCTCGTCATGGCCGACGCGTACACCGGCACCAGCACCGTCGCCCGGCTGACCGACGACATCGTCAACCAGCGCATCACGGCGAGCGAAGCCATCAATCGCAGCAATGTTGCGCACTTCGTTCTGGGGCGGGAGTCCTACGATCTGGCGCTGACGAACCTGCGCGACTGGACCACGGTCCTGACGATGTCGTCGCCTGGCGTCGCTGCCGCGTATACCAGCTTGCATTCGTCCCTCAATCCGGACAGCCCGTACAAGACCCACGGCAAGGATCGTGCGATACGCGTGAAGATCTTGAGCATCGTGCTGCTCAAGGCGGGCGCCGATGCCGTGCCCAAGGGCGCCACAGTGCGCTTCCAGCGCAGCCTTTTCGACAAGCAGACCGGCGCCAGCCGCCCCTTCGACAGCAAGGTCGCGACGATGGAGTTCATCTACAAGCCCAACTTGAAGATGGACGACCAGCACCGCATCGAGAACCCGCTTGGGTTCCAGGTCACCAGCTACCGGGTCGACAACGACTACGCGTCTGCACCGCCAATAGAAGCGCGAGTTTCGTCGCCCGTGACATTCGGTGCCGATGAAATCAGTCCTCCATCGGAACTGGTGGTTCCGCCCCCACCCGCTGGCTACGGCACGCCTGATGACGGAGTGCAGCGCCAATGAAACGCTCGAAGTCACCCGCCTTGCCGGTTCTTGCCTGCGTCATCGTCGCCTTTGCCACGCACCACGCCTGCGCGCAGCCCGTGCAGCTTTACCAATACGAGGCCGACCGCATCTATCCGGTGCGTGCGGGTCTGGGCATCACCACTCAGATCGAGCTCAGTCCCAGCGAGAAGGTCCTCGACTACAGCACTGGATTCAGCAGCGGCTGGGAATTGATGAGGCGCGACAACGTCTTCTATCTGAAGCCCAAGAACGTCGATGTCGACACCAACATGATGATCCGTACGGAGACCCACTCCTACATCTTCGAGTTGAAGGTCGTCGCCACCGATTGGACGACTCTGGAATCCGCGCGMGCCGCGGGTGTCCAGTACAAGATCAAGTTCGGCTATCCGTCGGATGCGAGCTTTTCGAACGAGGTCGTCAAAGCCGAAAAGGCGCCGGAGCTCAATACCTCGCTGGTGAAGAACCGCACCTACAACTTCGACTACGACTACGCGACCCGCAACAGCGCCGCGCCCTGGCTAATCCCCGCCAGCGTCCATGACGATGGTCGATTCACCTACGTGAAGATGAGCGACATGACCGAGTTCCCCACCGGGAACTTCCCTGCGATCTACATGCGGGAGGTCGAGCACGGAGACGACTCCGTCGTGAACACCACGGTCGAAGGCAACACCATCGTCGTCCACGGCACCTATCCGTTCCTGATCGTTCGCCACGAGCAGAACGTCGTCGGCCTCAGAAGGAACACCGCCAAGTGAACCACGACGAGACTCCGACGAGCGACAACGCCGCCCCCGCCAATCCCTATTTCCACCGCTTTGAGCAGCCCGTCCATCCCGACCTCGATGCTGCCGCGCCTGAACTGAAGAGCAGCGAGCTGCGTCGCATGAACCGGCGTGCGCTGGGGTTTTTGGCCGGCATCGTCGTGCTTCTTGCGACCGTGGCGCTGTGGATGTTCAACAGCGTGCTCCAGCGCAAGGACAGCCCGCAAAAACCGCGCGAAGAAACCGTCACCGTCCCTGCGGCTCCGCAACCAGCACTGCCACCGGTTTCCGTGGCGAGACGCCAGGCGGAAGCCATAGCACTGGCACCGCCACTTCCGGCGCTGCCTCCGCCATCACCGATGACCACGCCGGCGCAAGGAATGCATCCGCATCAACTCACGCTGATGGAGCGGCGCATCAAGTCGGCCGAGACCTCGAGCGCGGTGGACATCGGCGGCGATCATGCGCGGCCGCGTTCGTCGCCTGCGGCCCAGGCGATCGCCGGCCAGTTCGGTGGAACAGGCTCCGATCAAGGCGCGCCGACCAACAGCGCCTACCCGGCGAAGGCATTGGCACAGGCATCCACCGCCGAGCCGCTCGTCCGTCCCGACACGCTGATGCTGCGCGGAACCTACATCCGTTGCGTGCTCGAGACTCATGTCGTGACCGACATTCCTGGCTTCACTTCATGTGTCGTTACCGAACCCGTCTATTCCTTCAGCGGCAAACGGATGTTGCTGCCGAAGGGCTCCAAGGTGCTCGGCAAGTACGACACCGAGCCGAACGGTCCTCGCGTAGCCGTCATCTGGGACCGCATCGTGACCCCCACCGGCATTGACGTGAACATGGCGAGCCCGGGTGTCGACAGCCTCGGCGGCGCCGGCCATTCAGGCCACCTGGATGAGCATTGGGGAGCGCGCATCGGCTCCGCAATGCTGATCAGCCTCTTCAGCGACGCATTCAAGTACGCCGCCGCCCAATACGGTCCCACGACCACGACAGTGGCGAGCGGCGGCGTCGCAGTGCAGTCGCCCTTCGAAAGCAACACCGCGCAGACACTGCAAAGCATTGCGACGCAAGCCGTCCGGCGTGCGGCCAATCGCCCCGCAACAGTGACCATTCACCAGGGCACTGTCGTCAATGTCTATGTCGCCAAGAACGTGGACTTCAGCGGCGTGGTCGCTCGCTACTGAGACGCCGCCATGACCGGATCACAAGCCATGAGCGACGAACGCGTAGCCGCCGTTTCGAACGAATTCCTGAGCTATCAGTACGAGGTCCTTGGCATTCAGGACTACATGGTCTCGTCGGACGTCACTGAAATCTGCATCAACCGTCCAGGCGAGCTCTATCTCGAAAGCCGCGGAGGCTGGCATCGCAAGGAGGTGCCCGGCCTGACCCTGGCCCGCGCATTGCAGTTCTGCACTGCTGTCGTCAACGAGAGCAATACCGGCCAGCGAATCACCGACGCCAATCCGGTGGTGTCGCTGACATTTCCGACCGGCCAGCGTGCGCAATTCGTCATCCCGCCGGCATGCGAAGCGGGCACCATTTCGATCACCATCCGGCTGCCTTCCAGGCAAATGAAGACCTTGGCCCAGTACGAGGAAGACGGATTTTTCGATCAAATCCTCGAAGACCCGGACGGCATCCCGGACCAGGACCGCGACCTGCTCGAACTGCGAACGGCGCGCCGCTACGCCGACTTCTTCCGCCAGGCTGTTCTCGGCAAGAAGAACATCGTGGTCTCCGGTGCGACCGGGAGCGGCAAGACCACGTTCATGAAATCGCTGGTCCACCATATCCCGGCAGAAGAACGACTGGTGACCATCGAAGACGCCCGCGAGCTTTTCATCGACCAGCCCAACGCCGTGCACCTGCTCTACGCCAAGGGCGGGCAGAGCACCAGCAATGTGACGGCCAAGAGTTGCATGGAGGCCTGCCTGCGCATGAAGCCCGACCGCATCATCCTGGCGGAACTGCGCGGCGACGAATCCTTCTACTTCATCCGCAATTGCGCTTCCGGGCACCCCGGCTCCATCACCAGTTGCCATGCGGGCAGTACCGACCAGACTTGGGACCAGCTCGCCCTGATGGTCAAGGCCTCGGCCGAAGGCTCCGGCCTGGAGTTCGCCACCATCAAGCGCCTTCTCATGATGACCATCGACATCGTCGTGCACATCAAGGCACACGCCGGGCGGCGGTACATCACCGGGATCGATTTCAGCCCGGATCGAATGTCACCACCCCACACAGCTTAGCCACCGCGTTGCAACGAACAAAAAAAGGGAGAACGCGCTGTGCTGACCGGAATTGAAATGATGAGTTGCCAGGACCTTGCGGTTCCGGCAAGCGTGATGCGCCACGTCGTCGAGGTCGAATCGGGCGCCAACCCTTTCGCGATCGGCGTCGTCGGCGGACGGCTCGCACGGCAACCGAAGAACCTTGACGAAGCGGTGGCCACGGCGCGCATGCTGGAGGCCAAGGGGTACAACTTCTCCGTCGGCATCGCGCAAGTCAATCGCGCGAACCTCGACAAGCAAGGACTCGATACGCACGAGAAGGCCTCGATCCGTGCTCCAACCTTGCGGCCGGCGCTCGCATCCTCGCCGACTGCCACGCAAGCGCTGGTGGCGATTGGGGCAAGGCATTCAGTTGCTACTACTCCGGCAATTTCGTGACGGGATTCGAGCACGGCTACGTGCGCAAGGTCTATGACTCGATCAGTCGCGGCAGTACGGTCCGCGACAACGAAACGTCGCCGGCAGCGATTCCGGTGCGACCGACCGCTCGTCCCGCAGCGCCCTCTTCTTCCAGCGGCAAAACAGACATGGCGCTTCGCGCTTCAGTCGCGTCCGACCGAATCGCGATCCGCAGCCTAGCCCCTGACAGCCCTGCGAGCGCCTCGGACATCTTCGTGCCGAACGTGCGCGGACTGGGCGATGGGCCCGCGAATTCGGCGCCTCGCCACGAACGATCCGACCCAGGCACCGGCGCCAAGGATGGCGCATTTGTCTTTTGATCGGCTCGCCGACAGCAGCCACAACCCGCAAGCGGCGCAGACCGCCTTTTGATTCAACCAGAGAGGAAACCTGAAATGCAAGTTCAACACATCACCGGCCGCACTGCCCTTTCATCCTACAGGGCCAAGCTGCGTACGCTCATCGATACGACGCTGGTCGCAGCGTTGCTTGTCCCTGGGCTCGCGGCAGCACAGGTCGGCGGCACCGACGCACTCAGCACGACCTGCGGCTTCCTCGGGAGCATTCTGAGTTTGCTGAACGCAGCGTCAGTCGTCGTCGTCACGATTGCGGTCATCTTCTCGGGCTACCAGATCGCCTTCGCGCACAAGCGCATTTCGGATGTCGCCCCGGTGATGATCGGCGCGATCCTGATCGGCGCGGCGAGCCAGATCGCGAAGATGTTCCTTTCGACCAGCTCTGGGAGCAACGCCTGTTCCACCGGCACATCCAGCATCTGGACGCCTGCGTTGGACCACTTGGCCTCAGCCGTGCAATTGCTGGCCCGGCATGCTTGAGAACCCGATGTTTCGCGGCTGCACGAGGCCGCCCATGTTCCTGGGTGTGCCCTACGTGCCCTTCTTCTTGGGCGCAGGTGGGTGCATGTTGCTGGCCATGTACTTCAATCTCTTCTATCTGCTGTTGATCCCGCCGGTGATCCTCGTCATGCGCCAGATGGCGAGGCGCGACGAAATGATCTTCCGGCTGCTGGGACTCCGGCTGCAGTTTCGGCTCCGGGCGCGGAACATCCAGCATCACGGCGGCATGTGGGTCTTCACGCCCAACAGCTATCGCGGCCAGTCAAGGGACGACAGCTGACCATGTCGAAGCCCCCCTTCAGCCCAGACACTGCCATCGGCGAGTTCATTTCGCTGTCCACCCATGTCTCGCCAACAGTCGTCAAGACCACCGGCGGCGATTTCCTCCTGACCTGGCGCCTTGAAGGGCTGCCATTCGTCGGGCGCGAAGAGTGGGAACTCGAACACCGTCACAACACATTCAACCGAATGCTGCAGACGCTGCGCGCGCCCGACTTCGTCAACGTCGCTTTCTGGGTTCACGACTTGCGCCGACGCCGGGCCATCACGGATGCGAGCCGCTTCGAGCACACGTTCAACCAGTCGCTGTCCGATGCGTACTACGGCGCGCTCTCGGCGCAGAAGCTCATGCAGAACGAGCTCTACCTCACGATGATCTACCGCCCGATAGTGGGTGGAAAGCGCCTCGCGGAGAAGTCGAGCGACCTGCCGCGGCTGGAGTCCGAACAGCAGCAGGCCATCGGCAAGGTGCACGAGCTGGCCGGCAATGTCGAAGCGGTCCTCAAGGACTACGCACCCATGCGCCTTGGCATGTACGAAGCCACGAACGGCGGGGTGTTCTCCGAAACGCTGGAGTTCTTCGGGTACTTGCTCAACCACATCGATGAATCTGTGCCCGTGCTTCAGGCGCCGGTCTATCGCTATCTGGCCGTCAGCCGACAACGTTTCTCCGCCAAGACCGGCGATTTCGTTCTCACCACACCGGACAGCGCCAATCACTTCGGGGCCATTCTCAACATCAAGGAGTACCCGAACGGCACCTACCCGGGCATCCTCAACGGGCTGAAGTATCTCGATTTCGAGTACGTCATCACGCACTCTTTCAGTCCCATGGGGCGGCACGACGCGCTCAAGTCGCTCGAGCGAACCAAGGGAATGATGATTTCCTCCGGTGACAAAGCTGTCAGCCAGATTGTGGAGATGGACCAGGCGATGGACCAACTCTCATCCGGCAACTTCGTGCTTGGCGAGTACCACTTCACCATTGCGATCTTCGCGCGGGACCAATCCGCGCTGACCCAGCACATCGCCACCGCGCGGGCTGAACTCTCCAATGCGGGCTTCGTTTCGGTGAAGGAAGACCTCGCCGTCACGGCCGCGTTCTATGCGCAGTTTCCGGGCAACTGGAAGTTCCGTACCCGCCTTGCGAACGTCAGCTCGTTGAACTTTCTCGGGCTCTCGCCGCTGCACAACTTCTCGTCCGGCAAAAAGAGCCGAAACCCGTGGGACGACTGCGTCACCACATTGCAGACGACGAACGGACAGCCCTACTACTTCAACTTTCATGCCACGCACCCCGGCGAGAACTCGCTGGGCGAGAAGGCCATCGCCAACACGATGGTGATCGGCAAATCAGGTACCGGCAAGACGGCGCTGATCAACTTCCTGCTGAGCCAGGTGCAGAAGCTCAAACCGTCGCCGACCATCTTCTTCTTCGACAAGGACCGGGGCGCGGAGATCTTCGTTCGCGCATGCGGGGGCAACTACCTCGCGCTCGAAAACGGAATGCCGACTGGCTTCAACCCCTTCCATTGCGAACCCACCGAGGCCAACCTTCATTTCCTGTCGGACCTCATCAAGGTGCTGGCTGGCAAATCGGTCTACAGCTCACGCGAAGAAGAAGACATCTTTCGTGCGGTCGAGAACATGCTCGACACGCCCCTGCACCTGCGCAACATGAGCAACTTCCAGAAGAGCCTTCCCAACATGGGCGACGACGGCATCTTCATGCGCCTGCGCAAGTGGACCGCAGGCAATTCGCTGGGCTGGGTTTTCGACAACCCGGTGGACAGCGTCGACCTGGATCGGGCCAACATCATCGGCTTTGACTACACCGATGTCATCGACAACCCTGAAGTCCGGGTTCCCGTCATCAACTATCTGCTGCATCGGCTCGAAGCGCTGATCGACGGTCGTCGGCTGATTTATGTGATGGACGAGTTCTGGAAGATCCTCGCTGGCGAGGGCGGTCTGAAGGAGTTCGCGAAGAACAAGCAGAAGACCATCCGCAAGCAGAACGGTCTCGGCATCTTTGCGACGCAAAGCCCTGAAGACGCGCTGGCGAGCGACATCGCGGCTTCGCTGATCGAGCAGACGGCCACCATGATCCTGCTCCCGAACCCCAATGCAAGCCGCAAAGACTACATCGATGGGTTGAAGCTCACTGAGGCCGAATACCAGGTCGTCGTGAGCCTTGACGAGCGCTCGCGCCGGTTCCTGGTCAAGCAGGGGCACACGTCTTCCGTGTGCCAACTCGATCTGCGCGGGATGGACGATGCGCTGGCAGTCATCTCGGCGTCTACGGACAACATCGAAATCATGCACAGCGTGCTGCGCGAGCGTGCCGCTGCCGAAGGCGTGGCCGTGAACGACTTGAGGCCGGAGCAGTGGCTGCAGACATTCAACCGCAGGCGCAAGGGCAGCGGCGTGGCCCAGCCCGACTTGCATCGGGAGGATGGTCGCTGACCATCAAGGAACGCTGACATGTTCTCTCGAATCTTTAACCGCGTGCTGGCGCGATGCCCTGGCTTTCATGCGCTGCTGATCCTCTCCTTCGCCTGGTTCGTACCCAGTGCTAATGCGCAGTGGTCCGTCGTCGACAGGGAGGCCAACGGCACGCTCGGAGAAGCAAAGAAGAAGCTTGACGACATCGACCGCAACCTCGAGAGCACCAACGAGCAACTGGGCAGCCGGGCCGAAGGCGGCGGCGCGAGCATCAACAAGAACCTCGACAGTCTCAACAAGCGTCTTGAACTCGGCGCACCCAATGCAGCGGCTTCGCCGGGCCTGCGCGTAGAGGATCCGAAGCAACCCTGGGTGATGTTGTCACTGGATCTGGGCGCGGAGCAATGCGACCAGATCGCGGCTTCCCAGCAGGCCTTCTGCACCGAGCTGGTCAGGACGAGGAACGCCCATTACATGTACATGAAGGTCATGTTCGACAACAGCGCGACTCGAAATCAGCGCTTGAAGGATCTGGTCGACGCACGCCTTTCCTTTCAAGCCACCGACTTCGGCAGGCTGCAGGACAACACCAACCAGATGATTGCTCTGCAGACACTCATTGCGCTGGACCAGCAGCAGATGGAGTCCGTGAATCACGCCTATCGGTCGCGCATCGATTACCTCAATCGACAGATCACCAACGAGGCACATGCCGCCACGAGCGGTAAATCCGTCAACAGCGGCCTCGACGGAATGATCGGCTCGATCGTCAGCGGGATTGCCGGCGGCGCCGCGCTCAAGGCGGCCTTGAATCTCTCCCGGCATGCCAGCGAGCCTGGGCAGCGAACTCTGAGCATCGAGCGGTAGCACGCAAGCACGCAATTCCCAGGCACAGCACGAAACCCCATGCCCACTCCAGATATCAGCAATTTCGTCTTCTTCCAACTGATCAACGACTACCTCCGTGACGAGATCAATACCTTTCAGTGGAATCTGCTGACGAGCACGGCGCGGCTCGTGGGCGGGATGGGGTTGGTGCTGCTCACGGTGTGGATCATGCTCCAGGGCTTTCGCATCGTCACGGGGCGAACGCGGCAGCCGATGATGGCGTTGGTGGGGGATGCGCTCAAGGCCACGCTCGTGATCGGCATTGCCACAAGCGCGGCGAGTCTCTCGTCTTCGCTGTACTGGACGCTCACCGACGGCACTTCCAGCGCCATCACCTTGCTGGTCTCGAACGACTCAAAGAGTCCTTACCAGAGCATCGACAAGAACCTCGCTTACATGCAGGGGATGCTTTCCACGATCGACGCACTCGCCAGCGGCGGCGACCCCTCCGTGGACAGCGCCAAGGACCGCGCGAAGTGGTTCTCCGGAATCGGCATTGCCGGACCTGCCCTCGTTGGCGGCTCGATCCTGCTGCTCAACAAGATCGCGATCGCGCTGTTCGTGGGCTTCGGGCCGCTGTTCATCGTGTGCTTGCTGTTCGAGCAGACGAAGTCGCTGTTCAGCAAGTGGCTGTTCTATGGCATCGGCACCGTGTTCTCACTGGCTGTGCTCAGCTTCATGGTGGGGCTGGCGAACAACGTGGTCCAGTCCGTCGCGCTGGCGTTCCTCACGAAGCAGGCGGCAATGCTGGCGGACATCGGCGGCTTCGGAGGGGCGTCGGCCGCGAGCGAGGGGATCACCTCGATGGCACTGCAGCAAGGGGGACTGGGCTTGATTCTCACCACCTTGATCGTGAGTGCCCCTCCGATGGCAGCGGCGTTTTTTCAGGGGACGCTGGGGAGCTTCATGTCGTATTCGGCCTTCGGCAGCGTGGGTGCTGGCGGGGCTGCTCGCGGCGCGCAGGCCATGGCGCAAGGGCGACTTCCGCAGGGCGGTGCGCTGCCTGCTCAAAGCGTAACAGACGACGGCGATCGTTCGCCCCCTTCCAAGGTGTCGCCAACACGACCGATGGCCCCAGTCTCCCCTCAACCCGATGCCATCAAGCAAGGGGCCAGCCGGCTTGGAAACGCAAGAGAACTCATATGAAAAAACTACTAAGGAATTTCACCCTGCTAGCCCTCTTGGGCGCAACTTGCATCCCCATGGCCTGGGCGGAGGGCCCGTGCCCCCCAGGCCAGCGGATGGTGGGGCAACAGAGCGTCCCTGGCGCCGTCTTCCCCATTTGCCAAGCCATTCCCGGCTACGGCGATTCCCAACCGCAGCCGCGTGTCGCGTGGGCGTCCCGCTACGGCGCGATCGCCACAGACGCAGTGACGAGATCGGGAGCCGCTTCCGTTGATGAGGAGTCCGAATCCAAAGCGGAGCAAATGGCGTTAATGGAATGCGCGAGGGATGGTTCCCAGGACTGCAAGATCGTCATGTCCTACCGCGATCAATGCGTTGCCGCCGCAACGAGCACAGAGCGAGCTGGCTATGCACGCGCGCCGGCCTTGCAAACAGCAGAAGCCAACGCCATTGCCAAATGCGGAGAAGCCTCCTGCAAAGTCCTCTACAGCGCTTGCAGCCTCGCAGTGCGCCTGCAATAGATCCAAGAAAAATGAAATCACGTCTTGCTGGAGCCTTCGTACTCCTCGCGCTCTTCACCTCGGCCTGCAATTCATCCATGAAGAAACCCGATATCAAGCACAACCCGAATCCGAAGATGGGTTACGAGATCACGCTGATCATTGACGACGCGCCCGGGCCGTTCGAATCCGTGACAGGGCTCATGCAGTACGAAGTTGCAAATGAGCGGTGCGCACCGGAGCACCCCATCTCCGGCTCCAGGCACCCACCCTTGGCTCCTGTCCCGTTCTCTCTATCCCGCGTTGGCGACAACACTTACACAGGCACGCTGTATCTGGATCTGCTGCTGAGCGAAGACTACTTCGGGCTTGGAATGTGTCACTGGACGATGAAGTACGCGAGCATCGGAATGAGAGCCGGCGGAGTGACATTCAGCGCTGGCATTTCCGGGGAAAAGATATCTGCGCAAGCATCGGAGCTCACATATTTTCCCAAAGACATTTATGGGAGAGATGGAGATATCCCCATGGGCGGCACACCGCGGTCTCGCTGGATCACCGATGACGCAAGCAAGTTCTTCACCGCCATGTTGAGTGCAAAGGAGATCCTTGAATGACCACCGGCACTCATGAGCATGCAGCGCTGGCGAATGACGCCTACCAAGATCGTTCCGCCCTCCTAAGTGAAACAGTTTCGATAGATGATGTCTCCTACGAGATCATCGCTGCCGCTGATCGCCCCTCCGGCTACCAAGGCACGGCTTATCAGCGCGTGGACACTGGCGTCGTGGTGATCGCGCATCGTGGCTCCGAATCGATCAAGGATGGGGTTACCGACGCTGGCATGGCCGTTCTGGGGCACAACAATCAGCTTGACGATGCAATGGCGTTTACCCAGCATGCGATCGACACCGCCAAGAGGACGCAAGCCGCCAGTCTTGACCATTTCGCAATTACCGTCACGGGTCACTCGCTAGGCGGCACCTTGGCCCAGATCACCGCCGCCAAGCACGGCCTGCGAGCCGAGACGTTCAATGCTTATGGTCCCGCGAGCCTAACGAATCTCCACGACCACGGCGTTGACGTGAACGGCCAGTATCCCGGCATCGTGAACCACGTGCGCGCCACCGACGTCGTCGGGGCGGGCAGTCCACATTTCGGCGAGGTCCGCATCTATGCCACGCCGCAAGACGTCGAGAGCCTGAAACGGGGGCGCTACCTTGAAACCGGGTTGCATCTGCCGACCAATCCATTCCTCGCCACTGATTTGTCAGCGCACAAGATGAGCAACTTTCTGCCCGGGAACGACGTCACGGGCAGTTCCATCATCAATCCAGTGAACGAAGCGCGGGCCCGTGCCCATCAAGGTGCGATCGGGCACTTTCACAAGGACGTGGGGCAGAGCCGCGTCGACGTGGCCATGGTGTCCAATCGGGCCCACTCCCCGTTACACGCGCTGAATCCCTTCGACCCTGCGGTCAAGCTCAGGGCGCAGGCCATCGATGCCGGACTGGCAGTGACAGGGCAGCTCGTGGTTGACGGGCTGACACAGCATGTGCGTGTCGCCCAACGAGTAGGGCAGCAAACCGTACAGCTGGTGAGCGATGGCGCTTCCGGCTTGTATGACGCGATGACCGGAGCACCGAGCGCTCGACTGGATCAGCAAGCTCACCCCGATCATTCGTTGTTCAAGCAAGCACAAGCCGGAGTGCATCAGATGGACGCAAAAGTCGGCCGAACGCCAGACGGGCGCAGCGACAATCTGGCTGCCTCGCTCGCGGCGGCCGCGCGCAACGATGGCTTGAAGCGAATCGATCACGTGGTGCTGAGCACCGACGGCTCGAAAGTGTTCGCTGTGCAGGGCGCATTGGATTCGCCGCTCAAGAAGATCTCGAATGTGCCGACGATCGAAGCACTCGACATGCCCATTGCACAGAGCACCGCGTCACTGGGAAGCGCCCTGCGCCAGCAAGACCGTCTCATCGAAGCGCGCTCGCAAGACCAGCAACGTTCCGGCGCTGCGCTCGCGATGTAGGGCATTGCATGAGGAGAGAAACGAACGACACCTCTCGAGGACTCATCGGCGGCATGAGGCCGAAGCGAAGGACGAAACATCAAATCGGCTTGCTGGCGCTGAGCCTGACCTTTTCCGCCTTCCCCGCCTTTCCCGCCTTCGGCGAGTTCTATGAGCCACTTCAATTTCGCGCGAATGATCCGTTTGTGTTTTGTCAGCACGGGTACGAACCGATCATTGCGAACGCGTGCTGGATACCCCTTTCCCCAGCGACGGGTACCTCGCTTCCAACTGGGATGTGCGACCCGCCGAACACATACGGACGCCCCTGGACGGCACGGGACTACCAGGCCCTTCAGCAATACATCCGTGTATGCCCGCAAGCGATCTCCAGCGGCGAGTGGCAGGGCAGCGGCGATTCTCAATCCACTCCTTTCCAACATTGATCAGTCAACAAATTTCAGCATGAAGAAAATCACTCACGTCACGACGCTTGCATTCTGTATGGCGCTCGCGGGCTGCAGCGGCAGCAGCTCCAACGCCGCTACACCTCACCCTGGCACATCCGACGCCGAAAAGGCGATCTCTTCGGCCATTGCGCCGGCCAAGCAGTCCACAAAGGACGAGTTGCAGGTCTTCGAAGTGGACGGGATGCGCATTCTGGATTCGCAGGTGGGCGACCTGAACGGCGATGGTCGGCTCGACGCCCTGATCGTCCTTGATCCACCAAGTACCGACGAAATGGCTGGGCAAGGGCCGTCAAGAACGGTGCTGCTGGCGATCCGCAATGCCCAAGGCCACCTGCAAGTTGCAGCTCGCAACGACAAGATTGTTCTTTGCCACCGATGCGGCGGCCTTGCGGGCGATCCCTTCGGCTATGCGCGCATCGACAAGGGCGGATTTACGTTGGTCACGGAAGGCGGATCGCGCGGCCACTGGTGGAACAGATACACATTCAAGTACACCGCAGCGCAAGGCAATTGGTTGATCGAGGAAGTCCAACGCGGCGTCAAGGACTCGATCGATGGCAGCGCCATTGAACTCACTCTGACAGACGAGAAATTGGGGATCGTGCGCTTCGCCGACTTCGATTCGTCGACTCTGCCGCAGGTGACGCTGCCATGAATTGCCCTCCTCGGTTTCGAGGAGGCGCGCGCATAGCTCGATAGAAGTAGAAGAAAAGAGGGAGTGAATGACGACTAATCGAGAAACCCAGTTGATGCTCGATGCCGTAGCTGCCGGCATCAAGGTGCCCAAGGAATTGGCCAACTTCATGGCTCAGGTGACCTTCGAATCCAGCGACCTCAAGCGCCTTGAGGAAGGCTTTCGCTACACGAAGAACATTGCGCAAATAACCGTTCTCTCCGCGTTGCGAAAGGGACCAGAAGCACTGGAAACCGCCCGCCAGGAGGCTTTGCAAGGCAGTCCCGAAAAACTGGCGGAGCTCATGTACAGCGGTCGCATGGGCAACAACGATCCCGGGGATGGATTCAAGTACAGGGGCCGCGGGTACATACAGCTGACCGGCAAGGACAATTACCGTGAAGCGGGTCAGGCGCTGAATCTCGACCTTGTCGAGAAGCCCCAACTGGCTGCCGAGCCGGAAAACGCTTCGAAGATCGCCGTCTGGTATTGGAATCGGTACGTGCACCGCGTCGCACCAGAAGACGTCACCAACGCCACGCATGTGATCAACAACGGCGAAACCGGACTGGCGGAACGCAAGGCGCGCTTTGCGGAGTGGCAAAACAAGCTCACTCCCGAGTTGATGGCAAGCCTCACCGGCGGTGAAGTGCTCATTTCTGCCTCAACCGTCGCGCATTCACAAGCCACCGTACAACTCGGCGCTCGCGGAGAAGCCGTCCACGAACTCCAGTGCCGACTCAGTTCGCTCGGCTACACCGACGCGCACGGAAATGCACTCAAGCCCGACGGCCACTTTGGCGCAAACACTCGCCACGCGGTCAAGGCCTTTCAGCACGATCATGGACTGAGGGCAGACGGCGTTGTCGGCCCTCAAACGTTCGCCGAGCTGGATGCATCGCTCCAGGACAAAAGGCAAGCGCACGTGGCCCCCTCTCCTGCCGTCGCTCAACTCGACAGCGCCACGCATTCCGATCACGGACTGTTCAAGCAGGCGCTCAGCGGCGTCCACAAGCTCGACGCCAGTGTCGGCCGCGCGCCCGATTCGCGCAGCGACAACCTGGCGGCTGCCTTGGTGGTCACCGCACGCGAGCACGGAATGAGCCGTATCGACCACGTGGTGCTCAGCACTGACACCTCTAAGGTGTTCGTGGTGCAGGGCGCTTTGGATTCGGCACTCAAACGCGTCGCCAGCGTGCCGACGGTCGAGGCACTCAACACATCAGTCGCTCAAAGCACGCAAGCGTTGGATCGGACGACAGAGCATCAGCAACTCGCAGCGATCACGCAGTCCCAAGTGGCGCAACAGCCCGCTCGCGAGCATTGCGCTTCGCGCGCGCTCTAAGCCGTGAGCAAAACCAAATGGTGCTGGGCCATCGGCCTGACCTTGGCAGTTGCCGTGGCCGCCAGCTACTTGTCCGGCTTCATCGTGCTGATGTTGCTCCAACTCGGCACCGACGCGCTCCAGTGGAACACCTACCTCAGCTACGTCCGCGCGCTCGACCTTCCGGAGATGCGACCCTATGTCGACCGCGTCAGATGGGCCGGCTACGCGGGCTTCGGAATTCCGCTTGTTGCGTGGCTTGGCGCTTTGCTTCTGCTCGCCAGGAAAAAGCCGCCGTCCATTCACGGCGATGCGCGTTTCGCGGAAGCGGGCGACCTGAACAAAGCCGGCATGTTCAAACCGTCGAGCAACGGCATTCTTGTCGGCAAGTTCAAGGAAAGGCTGATCCGGCTCGGCGGGCAGCAGTTCGTGATCCTGGCCGCGCCGACGCGGTCGGGCAAGGGCGTCGGGGTCGTGATTCCGAATCTTCTTGACTACCAGGAGTCGGTGGTGGTCCTGGACATCAAGCAGGAAAACTTCGAGCTCACAAGCGGCTGGCGAGCCAGTCAGGGCCAGGAAGTTTTTCTGTTCAACCCGTTTGCGGAAGATCGGCGCACACATCGGTGGAACCCGCTGAGCTACGTTTCGAATGACCCAGCCTTCCGTGTGTCGGACCTGATGAGCATCGCAGCGATGCTCTATCCAGACGGCTCCGACGACCAGAAGTTCTGGGTCAGCCAGTCTCGCAATGCCTTCATGGCTTTCACTTTGTACCTGGTCGAGAAACTGGCCCTCGAGGCGATGCATGGATTGCCGCAGCAAGCAAATGCGACGCTAGGCTCCGTGTACCGGCTTTCCTCGGGCGACGGCACCGACCTGCGCAAGTACTACGAGTCGCTGTCGAATGAAGCCTTTCTCAGCGAGAACGCCAGGGCTGCGTTTTCAAATCTGCTGTCACAAGCCGATGAGACTTTCGCTTCGATCCTCGGCTCATTCAAGGAGCCACTCAACGCGTGGATCAATCCGGTATTGGATGCGGCGACCAGCACCAATGATTTTCTGCTGACCGATTTGCGCCGCAAGAAGATGACCATCTACATCGGCATCCAACCGAACAAGCTGGCGGAAAGCCGGCTCATCGTGAATCTCTTCTTCAGCCAGCTCATCAATCTCAACACGAGGGAGTTGCCGCAGAACAATCCGAGCCTGAAGCACCAATGCCTGCTGCTGATGGACGAGTTCACTTCGATCGGAAAGGTGGACATCATCGCCAACGCCGTCTCATACATGGCGGGCTACAACATCCGCCTTTTGCCGATCATCCAGAGCGTGGCTCAACTCGACGCCACCTATGGCAAGGAAGTCGCCCGCACCTTGATCACCAACCACGCCCTGCAGATCGTGTATGCGCCACGCGAGCAACAGGACGCCAACGACTATTCGGAAATGCTCGGCTACACCACTGTGCGCAAGGAAAACCTCACGCGAAGCCGCGGCGATGTTTCACGCGGTCAATCCGAGGAACGGCGCGCACTCATGCTTCCGCAGGAGCTGAAAGCGATGGGCCGGGACAAGGAAGTCTTCCTCTATGAAGGCATTCCTCATCCGGTGATGTGCGAGAAGATCCGCTACTACAAGGATCCACACTTCACGGCACGTCTGCTGCCGAAAGCGCCCGTCCCCGCTCTGGCGATCTAGGCCGCGAGCAGTTGCCGGAGCACGAATGGCAGGATGCCACCGTGCTTGTAGTAGTCCACCTCGATCGGCGTGTCGATGCGCAGGCGCACGGTCACCTCCTGGTGGCTGCCGTCCGAGCGATGCACGACAAGCTTGACGTCCATCTGCGGCTTGAGTTCGCCACCAATCACCACGTCGATCTTTTCTTCGCCAGTGAGTCCAAGGCTCTCCCAGGAATCAGCGCCGCGGAACTGCAACGGCAGTACGCCCATGCCGACCAGGTTGGCACGGTGGATGCGCTCGAAACTGCGAGCCACCACCGCCTTGATGCCGAGCAGTTGCGTGCCCTTGGCCGCCCAATCACGCGAAGAGCCGGTGCCGTATTCCTCGCCACCAAAGATGATCGTCGGCACGCCTTGCGCGATGTACTTCATGGCGGCGTCATAGATGAACATCTTCTCGCCGCCCGGCTGGAAGAGCGTCACCCCGCCCTCTTCACGCGAGCCGTCGGGCCCGGCCGGGATCATGAGGTTCTTGATGCGCACGTTCGCGAAGGTGCCGCGCATCATCACGTCATGATTGCCCCGGCGTGAACCGTAGCTGTTGAAGTCCGCCTTCGACACGCCGTGCGCCTTGAGCCAGATCCCGGCCGGCGAGCTTTCCTTGATGGAACCCGCCGGCGAAATATGGTCGGTAGTGATCGAGTCACCGAAGAGCGCCATGATGCGCGCGCCCGTAAAGCCGGCGTCGGTCGCGTGCGGCTCCATCTTGAAACCCTCGAAGAACGGCGGCTCCGCGATGTAGGTGGATTCTGGCCAGTCGTAGACCTGCCCGGTCGTGCCCTTGATGCTGCTCCACAGCTTGCCGGGGTTCTCCTTGATCTGCTCGTAGTTCTTGCGGAAGGCCTTGGCGTTCATCGCGTAGGCCAGGTTCTCGTCGATCTCCCTCGCACTCGGCCAGATGTCGCCCAGATAGACGTCCTTCCCCTTGTGGCCCTTGCCGACCGGCTGCGTCATGAGGTCGACCATCACGTTGCCTGCAATCGCATAGGCCACCACCAATGGCGGCGACGCCAGGAAGTTGGCCTTGATGTTGGGATGGATGCGTGCCTCGAAATTGCGATTTCCGGACAGCACCGCGGCGCCGACAAGGTTGTTCTTGGTGATGACCTCGTTGATCTCCGGCGCCAGGTCACCCGCATTGCCGATGCAGGTCGTGCATCCGTAGCCCGCAAGATAGAAGCCCAGTTTCTCGAGGTACTGCAGCAGCCCTGCTTTTTCCAGATACTCGGTGACGATGCGCGAGCCGGGTGCCAACGAAGTCTTGACGTGGGGCTCGACGGTAAGACCGGCCTCCACCGCCTTCTTGGCGAGCAGTCCGGCAGCGAGCAGCACGCTCGGATTGGACGTGTTGGTGCAAGACGTGATCGCAGCGATGAGGACGTCGCCGTTGCCGATCGTGACCTTGCCCACAGGGTTCGTCGGCGCCGAGTCGCCAATGTGTGCAGCTTCCCGCGTGGTCCGGTTTGCCACCATTTCGAGATTCTGCCGAGGCGAGCCCGGCGTGGGGTCGACGTCCTGTTCGCCTGCTTCGCCATTCGTGGTCAGGGGATAGCGCACGTTCAGCGTATCGGCCGGCAGGTTGAATCCGTTGGCCTCGTTGGGCTTGCTGTAGAGCTCGGAGAACTTGGTGGCGAGGTGCCCGAGATCGATGCGGTCCTGCGGGCGTTTCGGGCCGGCGAGGCTGGGCGTCACAGTGCCGAGATCGAGCTTCACCACCTTGGTGTAGTTGAGCGCGCCAGGCGCGGGCATTCCGAAAAGCCCTTGCGCCTTGTAGTAGGCCTCGAAGCGCTCGACTTCTTCGTCGGTGCGGCCGGTGCCCTTGAAATAGGCCACCGTCATCTCGTCGACGGGAAAGAAGCCCATGGTCGCGCCGTATTCTGGCGCCATGTTGCCGATCGTCGCGCGGTCCGGCACCCCTATCGATGCAGCACCCGGGCCAAAGAACTCGACGAACTTGCCCACCACCTTCTCGCCACGCAGGATGGAAGTGACGTAGAGCACCAGATCGGTAGCGGTCACGCCCTCGCGCAACTTCCCGGTGAGCTCAAAGCCGACGACGTCCGGCGTCAGCATGTAGACCGGCTGGCCGAGCATCGCAGCCTCGGCCTCGATGCCGCCCACGCCCCAACCGACCACGCCGATACCGTTGATCATCGTCGTGTGGCTGTCGGTGCCGACCAGGGAATCAGGGTAGTACACGGGGGGATCGCCGTGGTCGCTGGCACTCTTGTAGACGCCGCGCGCAAAGTACTCGAGGTTGACCTGGTGGACGATGCCGAAGCCCGGCGGCACCACGCCGAAGGTGTCGAAGGCCTGCATCCCCCACTTCATGAACTGGTAGCGCTCGTTGTTGCGCTGGAACTCGAGCTTCATGTTGAGGTCGAGCGCCTTCGGCGTACCGTAGTAGTCCACCATGACCGAGTGGTCGACCACGAGATCCACCGGCACCAGCGGCTCGATGGTCTTGGGCGACTTGCCCAGCGTTTTTGCCACGCTGCGCATGGCCGCAAGATCGGCCAGGAGCGGCACGCCAGTGAAATCCTGCAGAACCACCCGCGTCACGACAAAGGGAATTTCCTCGGTGCGCTCCGCGTTGGGCGCCCAGTTGGCGAGCTGACTGACGTGTTCCGCCGTCACTTTCTGGCCGTCGCAGTTGCGCAGGACCGATTCGAGCACGATGCGGATCGAGACCGGCAGCTTTTCGACATTCGGGTACTGCTTGGCCAGTTCCTTGAGAGACCAGTACTTCCCGGCCTTGCCCGACGCGGTCTTGAAGGTTTTCAACATGGGGGCAAAGGCGTGAGCCAGTTCTTTGGCCATAGGGAAACTCCTGTGAATTCGTGGAAGCTCTCCAAAGATAGCAGGGTTCCATGACGTCGGCAGTAGTCCCAGGGCGCCAATCGCGCGGCTTTGCGATGACGTGAGAGGTCATGGCCGTTGCGCGCAGCTTCACTAGGATGGTGGCCATGAGCATCCACCACGCCTCCCCGACAGCGGCCGACCCGTTCGGCACTCATTTGCGCCATTGGCGCCAGCACCGTCGCCTGAGCCAGCTCGATCTGGCGAACGAGGCGCAGATTTCGACCCGCCACCTCAGTTATGTCGAAACCGGCCGTGCGGAGCCCAGCCGCGAAATGGTCCTGCGCCTGGCCGAACGGCTCGAAGTGCCGCTGCGAGAACGCAACGCGCTGCTGGTCGCCGCCGGTTACGCACCGATGTACCGGCAGCGCTCGCTGGACGACCCGGCGCTGGCCTCAGCCAAGCGGGCCGTCGAACTGGTCCTCAAAGGGCACGAACCGTTTCCCGCGCTGGCAATCGACCGGCACTGGAATCTCGTCGCGCACAACGCACTGGTGCCCTTCCTGATGGCAGGCGCTGCGCCGGAACTGCTCCAGGCCCCCATCAATGTCCTTCGACTCAGCCTTCACCCGGACGGCCTCGCCCCCCGGATCGCCAACCTGCGCCAGTGGCGAGCGCATCTGCTGGAGCGCCTTCAGCAGCAGATTGCCGCCACAGGCGACACCGCGCTATCGGCACTTCACGATGAGCTGGCCGGCTTTCCGCAACCTGAGGTCAGCCACGATGCCCCGGCGACCGGCGGCGAACTGGCAAACGTGGTGGTGCCCTTTCAGCTGGTGACGCCTGACGGCTTGCTGAGCTTTATCAGCACCACGACCATCTTCGGCACGCCGGTCGACGTGACGCTGCAGGAACTTGCCGTCGAATCGTTCTTTCCAGCGGATGCGCAGACTGCAAATGCCCTGGCTGCGCTCGCGGCGCAGCGGCCGGGCTGAATCGGCCCGGGCCGCCCGTCGATCAGGCTGCGACCGTCGCGGCGACTTCCTTGTAGTCGTCGATCTTGTCGAAGTTCAGGTACTGATAGATCTGCTTGCTGGAAGCATCGAGCACGCCGACATCGGTCATGTATTCCTCACGCGTAGGGATACGGCCCAGGCGCGAGCAGATCGCGGCGAGCTCTGCGCTGCCGAGATAGACATTGGTGTTCTTGCCCAGGCGGTTCGGGAAATTCCGCGTGCTGGTCGACATCACCGTCGCGCCTTCGCGCACCTGAGCCTGGTTGCCCATGCACAGCGAGCAGCCCGGCATTTCGGTGCGAGCACCGGCATTGCCGAACACGCCGTAGTGGCCTTCCTCGGTGAGCTGGTGCGCATCCATCTTGGTGGGCGGCGCGATCCACAGCTTGACCGGGATGTCGCGCTTGCCTTCGAGCAGCTTGGACGCAGCGCGGAAGTGGCCGATGTTCGTCATGCACGAGCCGATGAACACTTCGTCGATCTTTGCGCCGGCGACGTCGGACAGCGTCTTCACATCGTCCGGATCGTTCGGGCAGGCCACGATGGGTTCGTGGATGTCGGCCAGATCGATCTCGATCACGGCGGCGTAGTCGGCGTCGGCATCACCCTTGAGCAATTGCGGGTCCTTGAGCCATGCCTCTTGCGCGGCAATTCGGCGGCCCAGCGTGCGGGCGTCGGCATAGCCTTCGGCGATCATCCACTTCATCAGCGTGATGTTGCTGTTGATGTATTCGATGATCGGTTCCTTGTTCAGGTGCACCGTGCAACCGGCGGCCGAACGCTCCGCCGAGGCGTCACTCAGCTCGAACGCCTGCTCGACCTTGAGATCCGGCAAGCCCTCGATCTCGAGAATGCGGCCCGAGAAGATGTTCTTCTTGCCCTTCTTCTCGACCGTCAGCAGCCCTGACTTGATGGCGTAAAGCGGAATGGCATTGACGAGGTCGCGCAGCGTCACGCCCGGCTGCATCTTGCCCTTGAAGCGCACCAGCACCGATTCGGGCATGTCGAGCGGCATCACGCCCGTGGCGGCGGCAAAGGCCACGAGGCCCGAGCCGGCCGGAAAGCTGATGCCGATCGGAAAGCGCGTGTGGCTGTCGCCGCCCGTCCCCACCGTGTCCGGCGTCAGCAGGCGGTTGAGCCAGCTGTGGATCACGCCGTCGCCCGGACGCAGAGACACACCGCCGCGCGTAGAGATGAAGTCGGGCAGTTCGTGGTGCATCTTCACGTCCACCTTCTTGGGATAGGCAGCCGTGTGGCAGAACGATTGCATCACCAGGTCGGCGCTGAAGCCCAGGCACGCCAGGTCCTTCAGCTCGTCGCGGGTCATTGGGCCCGTGGTGTCCTGGCTGCCGACCGAGGTCATCTTCGGCTCGCAATAAGTGCCCGGGCGCACGCCCTGCCCCTCGGGCAGACCGCATGCACGCCCGACCATCTTCTGCGCGAGCGAAAAGCCCTTCTTGGTGTCCACCGGGCTGACCGGCAGGCGGAACAACGTGGAAACAGGCAGACCCAGCGCTTCGCGCGCCTTGGCCGTGAGGCCGCGGCCGATGATCAGCGGGATGCGCCCACCGGCACGCACTTCATCGAAGAGCACATCGCTCTTGACCTTGAATTCAGAGATGACCACGCCATTCTTCAGCGCCTTGCCTTCGTAGGGACGCAGCTCGACCACATCGCCCATTTCCATCTGGCTCACGTCCAGCTCGATCGGGAGTGCGCCGGCGTCTTCCATGGTGTTGTAGAAGATCGGCGCAATCTTGGTGCCCAGGCACACGCCGCCGAAGCGCTTGTTCGGGATGTAGGGAATGTCCTCGCCCGTAAACCACAGCACCGAATTGGTGGCGCTCTTGCGCGACGAACCCGTACCAACGACGTCGCCGACGTACGCGACCAGATGGCCCTTTTCCTTCAGCGATTCGATGAATTTGACGGGGCCGCGCTTGCCGTCTTCCTCGGGCTGGATGCCGGGACGCGCGTTCTTGAGCATCGCCAATGCGTGCATCGGGATGTCGGGACGGGTCGTGGCGTCCGGGGCGGGCGACAGATCGTCGGTGTTCGTTTCGCCGCTCACCTTGAAGACCGTCACGGTAAGGCTCTGGGGGACTTCGGGGCAGCTGGTGAACCATTCGGCATCGGCCCAGCTCTGGAGCACGGCCTTGGCATTGGCGTTGCCCTTGTCGGCCTTTTCCTGGACGTCATGGAATTGATCGAACATCAGGAGCGTCTTCTTGAGCCCCTCAGCGGCGACAGAACCCACTTCCGCATCGTCCAGCAGGTCGACCAATGGTCCGATGTTGTAGCCGCCGAGCATGGTGCCCAGCAGTTCCGTGGCGCGAGCGCGCGACAACAGCTTGCTCTTCTCAGTCCCATGTGCAACGGCAGCGAGATAGCTCGCCTTGACTTTGGCCGCGTCGTCCACGCCGGCAGGTACGCGATACGTCAGCAGATTGAGCAGGAACTCGGCTTCGGCGACGATCGGTGCCTTCATGAGCTCGATGAGTTCGGCGGTCTGCTTGGCGGTCAGCGGCAGCGGCGGGATGCCGAGCGCAGCGCGCTCGGCGACATGGTCAACGTAGGCTTGCAACATCTTTTCTTCTCCGGATACACAAATGGGTGGGCGGCTCCCGCTCGGGAAGCAAGAGCCGCGCCTTGGGGACTGCTACTTCTTCACGGGAGTCGCCGAATCAGCGCCTTCGAAGAGGCTCTTCGGCGGGTTCTTCTTCATGTCCTCAGCGACCTCGACCTGCTTGGCCGCCTGGCATTCGTCAGCCAGGCGCAAGCCCAGCTTCTGGCTCATCAGCATCGACTTGTTGCCAAGCTGCAGCCACATCGCTTCGGCACGCGGATCCTCCAGGCGGATTGCACCGGTGCGGCTTTCGACGGGGTGGAGGCGATAGCGCTTGCCGTCATGCGTCAGCGTGAAGAAGCCCGGCTTTTTCTCGTCGGCCTGGATGTTCACGCTGGCGCCGAGTTCGCACTTGATGGCGCCCGTGAAGACGCGTTCGGCGACCTTCAGGTCCTCGGGCGACAACGTCACGTCGGTTTCTTCGCTGATGGGCTGCTTTTCTTCCATCTTCTTGACGATCTTCTTCGGCAGCACCTTGTGGGTGATCTTCGACTTGGGTTTGGCCGGGGCGGTGGTCTGAGCCATAGCTGCCAGCGGCATTGCGAAGGCGGCAGCGGCAATCAGCGCGATTGTCTTCATGGTGTGATTCTTTCGGGGGTTGGGTTTCAGGGTGACGACGGGGCAAACCATGCCCGCGCCTCGCTTGGCAAGGTGCGGCCTGTGGCGTGCGCCCGTTCCAAGACCTGCCAGAAATGGCGGTAACTGGCGCGGTCATGCAATGTGCCATCGATGCTGACCGGCGCCCAAGCGGCATCGCTTGCGGCCGCGATTATTTTTGTAGCGATTTGAATCTGCCGATCATCGGGCGAAAACGCTTCGAGGATCGGGCGGATCTGGCTGGGGTGAATGCTCCACATGCGAGTGAAGCCGTACTCGTTGGCTGCTTTTTTGGCTGCTCCACGCATGGCTTCGATGTCGTTGAATTCGGTGACGACGCAATGCGAGGGCACTTTGCCGTGCGCGTGGGCGGCGGAAGCGATTTCAAGCTTGGCGCGCACCACCAGTGGATGAGTGAACTGGCCGGCAGCCCCCATGCCATCGGCCGGAATCGCACCGCCATGAGCGGACACGAAATCCATCAAGCCAAAGCTGAGCGACTGCACCCGCGAATGGGCTGCGATCTCGAATGAATGGTGAACGGCGAGCGGCGATTCGATCAACACGTGCAAAGGCAGTGCTTCGGCGCCGGCGGCATCGAGTGCTTCAACCGCCACGTGCACGTCTTCGATCGATTCGACCTTCGGCACCATCAGGTGGCTGAGCCGGTGGCCGGCGAGCCCCGCGATGGTGATCACGTCACCCGCAAAAGCCGGGTGATTGACCGGATGCACACGGACCCCGACTCGCATGGCCGGATCGGCAGCGAGCGCGAGTTCAGTGACCAGCGCCGCATGTTCCGCCTCGCCGCCAACAGGAGCGCCGTCCTCGCAATCCAGCGTGACGTCGAAGACGCAGGCGCCGAACTCCGCGGCCATCTCCGCCTGCAAGGCAAGGCTCTTGCGCATGCGCGCCTCGACTCCGCTGTAGTGATCGCAAACGGGCAGCACGACCGCGCCGGCCTGGGCGCCGAGGAGAACCTGGCGCGGATGAACAACTGACGAATCCGCGCTCATTCGTGCAACCTCATGCCTTTCGCCGCGCGACGATGAACATGCGCGGGAATGCAAGCAGCAAGCGGCCGTCGGCTCGCGGTGGGTATGAAGTCGCAATCCGGCGCTCGTATTCAGCCAGGTAACTGGCCTGCAGCTCCGGGGTCAGGCGGTCGACGAAAGGCTTGAGGCCGGTGCCGCGAACCCATTCGACGATGGACGCCGCGGAAGCCATCGGATGTTGATAGGCGGTACGCCAGACATCCACGTTTTCCGCGTCTGCGGCGAGGAGGTCGTAGTAGCCCTCAATGCCCAGCAGTTCCGTGCGCACCCTGTCCGCATCGCCGATGGCCTGCGCCCACGGCGCTTCGCCCGCGACCTCGCGCATCACGCGATGCGTAGGCTCCTGCCGGTTGTCGGGCATCTGGATCGCCAGAACGCCGCCTGGCGCCAACGCAGCGAAGAGCCTCGGAATGAGCGTCCCGTGATCAGGCACCCATTGAAGAGCCGCGTTCGCGTAGATGAGGTCGGGTGGCGACTCCGGCTGCCACGCGGAGATGTCGCTGAGCTCGAAGCGCGCCTGCGGCAGACGCTCGCGCGCACTCTTCAGCATGGCTTCGGAGTTGTCGGTCCCAACGACTTGCGCCGCCGGAAACCGATGCACCAGCAGCTCGGTGGAATTGCCCGGGCCGCAGCCGAGGTCGTATATGCGAGCGGCCTCTGTCAGAGGCACCCGCGCAAGCAGTTCCTGCGCGGGGCGCGTGCGCTCATCCTCGTATCGACGATAGAGCGCGGGGTTCCAGTCGAGCATGGCTGGCGTGCGTACTCAGAGCAGATGGGCGACGCCAGCCTGTTCGTCTTGCAGTTCCTTGAGCGTCTTGTTGATGCGCTCCTGGCTGAAAGCGTCGATCTCGAGTCCTTCGACCAGCTTGTATTCGCCGTTCTCGGTGGTGACCGGGAAACCGAAGATCACGTCCTTGGGGATGCCGTATTGGCCGTCGGACGGGATGCCCATCGTGACCCACTTGCCCTTCGAGCCCAAAGCCCAGTCGCGCATGTGGTCGATGGCGGCATTGGCCGCCGACGCAGCCGACGACAGGCCGCGCGCTTCGATGATCGCGGCGCCGCGCTTGCCGACGGTCGGCAGGAACACGTCGGCGTTCCAGACCTGGTCGTTGATCAGGTCCTTGACGCTCTTGCCGCCGACGGTGGCAAAGCGGTAGTCGGCGTACATCGTGGGCGAGTGGTTGCCCCAGACTGTGAGCTTCTCGATGTCGCCCACGGCCGTGCCGGTCTTGGCGGCGATCTGGCTGGCTGCGCGGTTGTGGTCGAGGCGCAGCATGGCGGTGAAATTCTTGCGCGGCAGGCTCGGTGCGCTCTTCATGGCGATGTACGCATTGGTGTTGGCAGGGTTGCCGACCACGAGCACCTTGACGTTGCGGCTCGCGACCTGGTCGAGCGCCTTGCCCTGGGCGGTAAAGATCTGGGCGTTGGCGGCCAGCAGGTCGGCGCGCTCCATGCCGGGTCCGCGTGGGCGAGCGCCTACCAGCAACGCGTAGTCGGCGTCCTTGAAGGCGACCAGCGGGTCACCCGTAGGGACCACGCCCGCGAGCAGCGGAAACGCGCAATCTTCCAGTTCCATGATGACGCCCTTGAGCGCCTTCTGGGCCTTCTCGTCGGGGATCTCGAGCAGTTGCAGGATGACCGGCTGGTCCTTGCCGAGCATTTCGCCGGAGGCGATGCGGAACAGCAGGGCGTAACCGATTTGGCCAGCGGCGCCGGTGACGGCAACGCGAACAGGCTTTTTGCTCATGGGAAAACTCCAGGAAATGGTGAAAACGGTGCATGGCCGCGGAGTGCGGCCGCGAGGTCGGCCCGGACGATGGCGCCCTGGCTTCAGGCCGTCTGCGATTTTATGCCGATTTGAAGTAGCGATGGCGCCTGTCTTATGTCTTATATAAGATGTCGACCGCGCGGCGCCCCAGCCCTGCGATCGACTCTCATGACCACCACCCCCACTGCCATCGCGGATCTCTCGGCACCGTCGTTCAGCCCGCTCTATCAGCAGATCAAATCCTTGATCCTGCAGAGCCTGCACGCCGGCGAGTGGAAACCGGGGGAGCCGATCCCGAGCGAAATCGACCTTGCCGCGCGCTTCCGCGTCAGCCAAGGCACGGTGCGCAAGGCGATCGACGAGTTGGCTGCCGAAAACCTCGTTGTGCGTCGCCAGGGCAAGGGCACCTTCGTCGCGACCCATGCCGAACAACATGTCCAATACCGCTTCCTGAAGCTGGTGCCCGACAGCGGCGACGTCGACAGCGAAGGCCCCGCCCAGCGCGAAATCGTCGACTGCCGGCGTCAGCGCGCCACCGCCGACGTTGCACGCCTGCTGGCGCTTCGCACCGGCGATGCCGTGCTGCAAGTGCGGCGCGTGCTGGCCTACCGCGGTACGCCCACCATCCTCGAAGACCTCTGGCTACCCGGCGCGCCTTTCAAGGGACTCACGGCAGAGCGCCTCGCTGCATGGCACGGACCGATGTATTCATTGTTCGAGACCGAGTTCGGCGTTCGCATGGTCCGCGCCGAAGAAAAGATTCGCGCAGTGTTGCCCGACGCCGCGCAGGCCGCGCTACTCGCGGTGCCGGCTGCGACCCCGCTGCTCAGCGTCGAACGGGTCGCCCACACTTACCACGACACCCCGATGGAATTGCGCCGCGGCCTCTACAGGACCGACTCCCATCATTACCGCAACCAGCTCGGGTGATGTACCGTCCTACCCTCTCGCAAGCCGCGAGCAACACGCTTGTTGCATTGCAATAGAATTTTGAGTTGTTTGCATTTCTGCTACAGAGCAAGCCGCCCCTCGAAAAATTCCGAAAGTCCCCATGACAGAGCTGGCCACACCACCCCGACCGCGACGTGAATTCCGCAACATCAACGCCATCACCGACTTGACCACCTACCGGCTCCCTCCGGCCGGCGTGGTGTCGATCCTTCACCGCGTGAGCGGCGTGCTGTTGTTCCTGCTGATGCCTTTCATCATCTGGATGTTCGACACCTCCGTGTCTTCCGAGATCTCGTTCGCCCGCTTCAAAGCCGCCTTCAGCAGCGGCCTTGGTTTCGTGCCGGGCTGGTTCATCAAGCTCGTTGTGCTCGCGATGATCTGGGCTTACCTGCATCACTTCACCGCCGGCCTGCGCCATCTGTGGATGGATGTGAGCCACAAGGCCGTGAACAAGGATTTCGGCAAGAGCTCTGCCGTCGCCACGCTGGCGATCAGCATTCTGCTGACCATCGTCCTCGGCGCCAAGCTGTTCGGCCTCTACTGACAAGGAACATTCGATGTCTGTGAACTACGGCTCCAAGCGCACTGTTGTCGGTGCGCATTACGGTTTGTTCGATTGGCTCAGCCAGCGCATCACGGGCGCGCTGATGGCGATCTTCACCATCATCCTGCTGGCGCAGGTGATCTTCTCGCGAGGCCCGATCGGCTACGACCTTTGGGCTGGCATCTTTGCCGCGCAATGGATGAAGGTGCTTACCTTCGTCGTGATTGCATCGCTGCTCTATCACGTGTGGGTCGGCATGCGCGACGTCTGGATGGACTACGTCCGACCTGTCGGCATTCGCCTCTTGCTGCAAGTCTTCACGATGGTCTGGCTTCTGGCCTGCGCGGGCTGGGCCATTCAAGTGCTTTGGAGGCTGTGATGCCTCCAAGCTTTTCGTTTCACGTAACCGTTGTCCCCCGAGAGGGCGAGGCCTCCCTTCGGACGGCCCGGCAGGAGTCCTGACCCCATGACCTATACAAAAGAACAAATCACGAAGCGCAGGTTCGACGTCGTCATCATCGGCGCCGGCGGTTCCGGCATGCGCGCCTCGCTGCAATTGGCGCGTGCCGGCCTCAACGTGGCCGTGCTGTCCAAGGTATTTCCGACGCGCTCGCACACCGTCGCCGCGCAGGGCGGGGTCGGCGCCTCGCTCGGCAACATGAGCGAAGACAACTGGCACTATCACTTCTACGACACGATCAAGGGTTCCGACTGGCTCGGCGACCAGGACGCGATCGAATTCATGTGCCGTGAAGCTCCGAAGGTCGTCTACGAACTCGAACACTTCGGCATGCCGTTCGACCGCAATCCGGACGGCACGATCTACCAGCGCCCCTTCGGCGGGCACACGGCCAACTACGGCGAGAAACCTGTGCAGCGTGCCTGCGCGGCGGCTGACCGCACCGGCCATGCGATGCTGCATACGCTCTATCAAAAGAACGTCGAAGCTCGCACCCAGTTCTTCGTCGAATGGATGGCGCTGGACCTGATCCGTGACGCCGACGGCGACGTGGTCGGCGTCACCGCCCTCGAAATGGAAACCGGCGACCTGCACATCCTGCAGGCCAAGACGGTGCTGCTGGCCACCGGCGGCGCGGGACGCATCTTCGCGGCATCGACCAACGCATTCATCAACACCGGCGACGGACTGGGCATGGCCGCACGCGCTGGCATTCCCTTGCAGGACATGGAGTTCTGGCAGTTCCACCCGACCGGTGTGGCCGGCGCCGGCGTGCTGCTGACCGAAGGCTGCCGCGGCGAGGGCGCGATCCTGCTGAACAGCAACGGTGAGCGCTTCATGGAGCGCTACGCGCCAACCCTGAAGGACCTCGCACCCCGTGACTTCGTCTCGCGTTCGATGGACCAGGAGATCAAGGAAGGCCGAGGCTGCGGTCCCAACAAGGACTACGTGCTGCTGAAGCTCGATCACCTCGGCGCAGAAACGATCCACAAGCGCCTGCCCTCGGTGTATGAGATCGGCGTCAATTTCGCCAACGTCGACATCACCAAGGAGCCGATCCCGGTCGTGCCGACGATTCACTATCAGATGGGCGGCATTCCCACCAACATCAACGGCCAGGTCGTCGTCCAGCAAGGCGAGGACAACAGTGCCGTGGTCAATGGGCTCTATGCCGTCGGCGAATGCTCATGCGTGAGCGTGCACGGTGCCAACCGCCTGGGCACGAATTCGCTGCTCGACCTGCTGGTTTTCGGCCGCGCGGCCGGCAACCACATTGTCGAATTCAACGACAAGCTGAAGGAACACAAGCCGCTGCCGGCCGACGCCGCCGACCGCACCTTGGAGCGCCTCAACCAACTCGAACAATCCACCAGCGGCGAATACGCGCAGGACGTGGCCAACGAGATCCGCGCGGTCATGCAGCAGCACGCTGCGGTGTTTCGCAAGCAGGCGTCCATGGATGAAGGCGTCCAGAAGATCGCCGCGGTGCGCGAACGCGTTGCCGCCGTCACCCTCAAGGACAAGTCGCGGGTTTTCAACACGGCACGCATCGAGGCACTGGAAGTCGACAACCTGATCGAAGTCGCGCAGGCAACAATGGTTTCGGCCGCCGCACGCAAGGAATGCCGCGGCGCTCATACGGTCGAAGACTACGAGCGCCCGGCGGACGATCCCGTCGCGCCGCTCGGCCGGGACGACGTCAACTGGATGAAGCACACGCTTTGGTACAGCCAGGACAACCGCCTCTCGTACAAGCCCGTCAAGCTGCAGCCACTGACTGTCGACTCCGTGCCGCCCAAGGTCCGCACGTTCTGATATTCGACGATCAGCCTTTCCACGTCACAAGATCACAAGGCCCACGATGAAGCGCACATTTCAAATTTATCGCTACGACCCGGACAAGGACGCCAAGCCCTACATGCAAACCGTCGAGATCGAACTCGACGGTCACGAACGCATGCTGCTCGATGCGCTGATGAAGCTCAAGGCGCAGGACCCGAGCCTGTCATTCCGGCGCTCATGCCGCGAGGGCGTTTGCGGCTCGGACGCCATGAACATCAATGGCAAGAACGGCTTGGCCTGTCTCACCAACATGCTGACGCTCAAGGGCACGATCGTGCTGAAGCCTCTGCCCGGCCTGCCCGTCATCCGCGATCTGATCGTCGACATGACGCAGTTCTTCAAGCAGTACAACTCGATCAAACCGTATCTTCAGAACGACACGGTTCCGCCCGAAAAGGAACGCCTCCAGTCGCCGGAAGAGCGCGACGAGCTCAACGGGCTCTATGAGTGCATCCTCTGCGCGAGTTGCTCGACCAGTTGCCCCAGCTTCTGGTGGAATCCAGACAAATTCGTCGGCCCGGCGGGACTGCTTCAGGCCTACCGCTTCATCGCGGACAGCCGAGACGAAGCCACTGGCGAGCGCCTCGACAACCTCGAAGACCCGTACCGCCTGTTCCGTTGCCACACGATCATGAATTGCGTGGACGTGTGCCCGAAGGGCCTGAACCCCACGAAGGCCATCGGCAAGATCAAGGAATTGATGGTGCGCCGCGCCATCTAAGCCAAGCCTGGACATCATGCAAGCCACGGACGACCTCAACCAGCCGATCAGCGAGCGAGCGCTGAGCAAGCTGAAATGGCGTTGTCGGCGCGGCTTGCTCGAAAACGACCTGTTCATTGCCCGCTTTTTCGAGCGGCACGAGGCAAGCCTGACCGTTGGGCAGGCGCAGGCACTGGAGACATTGATGGACCTGTCAGACAACGATCTGCTCGACCTTTTGCTTCGCCGAAAGGAGCCTGAGCCCGAACGGGCCGGGGCCGGAGTGATCGAACTGCTGCAGTTGATGCGCACTGATGGCGCGCAATTCCTATCTTCCTGAACATATCCATTGAAAGACCCGAAATGAAAGCATCCGAGACCAAGGCCACACTGTCATTCAGCAACGGCGGCCAAAACGTCGATCTACCCATCTACAAGGGAACGATGGGCCCCGACGTGATTGACATCCGCAAGCTGTACGCGCAGACGGGCATGTTCACCTACGACCCGGGCTTCATGTCGACGGCCTCGTGCGAATCCGCCATCACCTACATCGACGGCGACAAGGGCGAACTGCTCTATCGCGGCTATCCCATCGAGCAACTCGCGACCAACTGCGACTTCCTCGAAACCTGCCACCTGCTGCTGTACGGTGAGCTGCCCAACGCCGATCAAAAGGTGGGCTTCACGAAACTCGTGACCAACCACACGATGGTCAACGAGCAGATGCAGTTCTTCCTGCGAGGCTTCCGCCGTGATGCGCACCCAATGGCGATCATGACGGGCCTGGTGGGCGCGTTGTCGGCCTTCTATCACGACAGCACGGACATCAACAATCCGAAGCATCGCGAAATCGCCGCGATCCGCCTGATCGCCAAGATGCCGACCCTGGTCGCCATGGCTTACAAGTACACCGTGGGCCAGCCCTACATGTACCCGAAGAACGAACTCAGCTACGCGGGCAACTTCCTGCACATGATGTTCGCGACCCCCTGCGAAGAGTACAAGGTCAGCCCCGTGCTCGAGCGCGCGCTCGACCGCATCTTCATCCTGCATGCAGACCACGAGCAGAACGCCTCGACCTCGACGGTGCGCCTGTGCGGCTCGTCGGGCACCAACCCGTTCGCGGCCATCGCAGCGGGCGTCGCCTGCCTCTGGGGCCCGGCGCATGGTGGCGCGAATGAAGCGGCACTCAATATGCTCTACGACATCCAGAAGGCTGGCGGCGTCGAAAAGATCGGCGAGTTCATCAAGCAGGTCAAGGACAAGAACTCCAACGTCAAGCTGATGGGCTTCGGGCATCGTGTCTACAAGAACTACGATCCGCGCGCCAAGCTGATGCAGGAAACCTGCAAGGAAGTCCTCGGCGAGTTGGGCCTTGAGAACGACCCATTGTTCAAACTGGCCATGGCGCTTGAAAAGATCGCTTTGGAAGACGAATACTTCGTGTCGCGCAAGCTCTACCCGAACGTGGACTTCTACTCGGGCATCGTGCAGCGCGCCATCGGCATTCCGGTGCCGCTCTTCACCGCCGTCTTTGCGCTGGCACGCACGGTCGGTTGGATTGCCCAGCTGAACGAAATGATCGGTGACCCGGACTACAAGATTGGCCGTCCGCGCCAGTTGTTCGAAGGCTCGCCCAAGCGCGACGTCAAGCCGATCACCCAACGCTGATTCCGGTTGGCCCTCAGCCAGGAAAGCTGCCTTCGGGCAGCTTTTTTGCGTTTCGGCTTACAGGATCGAATTCACCGGATCGGTAGCTTCGCGATCGGAGGGTCACTCCTTCATCCGTCAATTCGAATCC
Source organism: Variovorax sp. 01N429 (assembly GCF_056399425.1). Taxonomy (NCBI): domain Bacteria; kingdom Pseudomonadati; phylum Pseudomonadota; class Betaproteobacteria; order Burkholderiales; family Comamonadaceae; genus Variovorax; species Variovorax sp. 01N429. Next base: position 192,076 of record NZ_JBFTRG010000008.1, read on the forward strand.
TAAGGAGTTCATCATGAAAAAGATCGCTGCACTGGTCGCCGTCACCTTCGCCTTCGTCTTTCCGCTCGCCGGCTGCAACACCATGAAGGGCGCGGGCCAAGATATACAGAAGGGTGGGCAAAAGATGGAAGACGCGGCGCAGAAGAAGCAATAGCGCAAAAGCAAACGCGAAGGCAATGCAAACAGATGCTGCGGCGCTCATCGCGCCGCGGCAATAAAGTCATCGCAGATCACGATGACCACGCATTGAAAACAGAGAGAAAATAGGGCTCACCATCTCTGAACGAGATGCCACAGCCCCATGAACTCCTCCGAACGCAGCTTCGCCCGCCGCATCGACCTGACGTCGCTGCAATTGTTCGTGGCCGTCTGCGAATTGGGCAGCATCGGACGGGCGGCAGAGCGCGAGTTCATCGCGGCCTCCGCCATCAGCAAGCGCCTGTCGGACCTCGAGGCCACCCTCGGCACTCCTCTCCTCTATCGGCATGCGCGCGGCGTCGACCTGACTCCCGCGGGCGAAAGCCTGCTCCATCACGCCAGATCGGTCCTCTACAGCCTTGAGAAGATGCAGGGCGAACTGAGCGAATACGCGGATGGCGTGCGCGGCCACGTGCGGGTTCACGCCAATATTTCCGCAATCGTCCAGTTTTTGCCGGAAGACCTCGGGGCCTTCGCGCGCGAGCACGACGCCATCAAGATCGACCTTGAAGAGCATCTCAGCAGCGAGGTGGTCCGGGCCGTGCACGAAGGCGCCGCCGACGTGGGCGTTTGCCATCTGCCAGAGGGCACGGGCGAACTGCAGAGTCTGCTCTATCGCAAGGACTCGCTGGTCTTGGTCGTCCCGGCGGGGCATCCGCTTGGCGTGAATCAAGCCGTTGATTTCGCGGACTCCCTGGATTTCGACCACGTCGGGCTGCACACCAACAGTTCCATCTACGTTGCCATGCACCAGGCCGCGCTTGCCGAAAATCGCACCATCAAGCTGCGCATTCACGTCACAGGACTCGATGCCATGTGCCGAATGATCGACAACGGGTTGGGCATTGGGGTCATGCCGTTTCGCGCTTTCGAACTCATGCAGGGCGGCATCGCCGGTGGCTTGAAAAGCATCGCGCTCAACGACGGATGGGCTGCACGCGAAATCCGCCTGATCGCGCGCGATTTCTCCACCTTGCCCGTAGCGGCCCGGACGCTCGTCAAACATCTGCATGCGCCTTCCGGGGCCTCTGACCAACTCACCGCGTAGGCACCTCCGCACGACACAATCATCACCCACGAAAGAGACCACCATGGCACGCACGCTCTACGACAAGCTTTGGGACGAACACGTCGTCCATACGGAAGAAGACGGCACCGCGATCCTCTACATCGACCGTCACCTCGTCCATGAAGTGACCAGCCCCCAGGCGTTCGAAGGACTGCGCGAAGCCGGGCGAAAGCTGTGGCGCATCAGCTCTGTCGTGGCCACGGCCGATCACAACACGCCGACCACTCATTGGGAGCGCGGCTATGACGGCATCGCCGATCCGATCAGCAAGGAGCAGATCACCACGCTCGACACCAACATCAAGGAATTCGGCGCGGCCGCGTTCTTTCCGTTCCTGAGCAAGCGCCAGGGCATCGTGCACGTGATCGGCCCCGAATCCGGTGCCACGCTGCCGGGCATGACGGTCGTATGCGGCGACTCGCACACCTCCACGCACGGCGCGTTCGGCGCGCTCGCGCATGGCATTGGCACGAGCGAAGTCGAGCACGTCATGGCCACTCAGACGCTGCTCGCCAAGAAGGCGAAGAACATGCTCGTGAAGGTCGAGGGCAAACTGCCGCTGGGCTGCACGGCCAAGGACATCGTGCTCGCGATCATCGGCAAGATCGGCACCGCGGGCGGCACGGGCTACACCATCGAATTTGCCGGGTCCGCGATTCGCGACCTGAGCATGGAAGGCCGCATGACGGTGTGCAACATGGCGATCGAAGCCGGCGCGCGCGCCGGGCTGGTCGCCGTGGACCAAAAGACGATCGACTACGTCAAGGGACGTCCGCTCTCGCCCAACGGCGTCGAGTGGGACCAGGCCGTGGCCTACTGGAGCACGCTGCACTCCGATGCCGGCGCGCATTTCGACACCGTGGTCGAACTCGACGCAACGCAGATCAAGCCGCAGGTGACGTGGGGTACTTCGCCCGAGATGGTTGTGCCGGTCGACGGCCGCGTGCCCGATCCGGACAAGGAAAAGGACGCGAACAAGCGCGGCGCGATCGAACGCGCCCTCACCTACATGGGGTTGGAACCGAACAAGCCCATGAACGACATCCTTATCGACAAGGTGTTCATCGGCTCCTGCACCAACAGCCGCATCGAGGACATGCGCGAAGCCGCCGCCATGGTCAAGAAGCTGGGGCAGAAGGTCGCGAAGAACGTCAAGCTCGCGATGGTGGTTCCCGGGTCCGGCCTCGTGAAGGAGCAGGCCGAGCGAGAAGGCCTCGACCAGATCTTCAAGGCCGCAGGTTTCGAGTGGCGCGAACCGGGCTGTTCGATGTGCCTCGCGATGAATGCCGACCGCCTGGAGCCGGGCGAGCGCTGCGCGTCGACCAGCAACCGCAATTTCGAAGGACGCCAAGGCGCGGGTGGTCGCACCCATCTTGTCAGCCCGGCCATGGCCGCGGCCGCTGCCGTGCACGGCCATTTTGTCGACGTGCGTCAATTCGCCTGAACCAGGAGCACACACCATGCAGAAATTCACCGTGCACAAGGGCCTCGTGGCGCCGATGGACCGCGAGAACGTCGACACTGACGCCATCATTCCCAAGCAATTCCTGAAGTCGATCCGCAAGACCGGCTTCGGCCCCAACCTGTTCGATGCCTGGCGCTACCTGGACCCGGGCGAGCCGGGCCAGGACCCGAAGTCCCGCAAGCCGAATCCGGCTTTCGTGCTGAACCAGCCGCGCTACGCGGGCGCTTCGGTGCTGCTTGCGCGCAAGAACTTCGGCTGTGGGTCGTCCCGCGAGCACGCGCCGTGGGCGCTCGATCAATACGGCTTTCGCGCCATCATCGCGCCGAGCTATGCCGACATCTTCTTCAACAACAGCTTCAAGAATGGCCTGCTGCCGATCGTGCTGAGCGAATCGCAGGTCGCGCAGCTCTTTGACGAGACCTTCGCGTTTCCAGGCTACAGCCTGACGATCGACCTTGAACGCCAGGTCGTGGTCAAGCCGGACGGCGCCGAGATTCCGTTCGAAGTCCAGGCTTTCCGCAAGTACTGCCTGATCAATGGTCTGGACGACATCGGCCTCACCTTGCGCCACAAGGACAAGATCAAGGCTTTCGAAACAGAACGCCTGACTACGAAGCCTTGGCTGACTCATCAGCTGATCGCCTGACCCCTCACCGCCCCAAAACACAACCTCCGGAAGACAGACCTTCATGAAAATCGCAGTACTCCCCGGCGACGGCATCGGCACCGAGATCGTGGCCGAGGCACTCCGCGTCCTCGAAGCGCTTGACCTCTCATTTGAGACCGAATCGGCGCTTGTTGGTGGCGCAGCCTACGAGGCGCATGGACACCCGCTGCCCGAATCCACGCTCAAGCTTGCCAAAGAAGCCGACGCGGTTCTCTTCGGGGCCGTGGGCGATTGGAAATACGACAAACTCGAGCGCTCCCTGCGGCCGGAGCAGGCCATTCTTGGCTTGCGCAAGAACCTTGGCCTGTTCGCGAATTTTCGACCGGCGATTTGCTATGAGCAGCTAGTGGATGCGTCCAGCCTCAAGCCCGAACTGATCGCGGGGCTCGACATCCTCATCATCCGGGAACTCACTGGCGACATCTATTTCGGCCAGCCGCGCGGCCGCCGCACCGCAACCGACGGCCACTTCCCCGGCACCGAAGAAGCCTTCGACACCATGCGCTACTCGCGCCCGGAAGTCGAGCGGATCGCCCACGTGGCATTCCAGGCGGCGCGCAAGCGCAGCAAGCGCGTGACCAGCGTGGACAAGGCCAATGTGCTGGAGACTTTCCAGTTCTGGAAGGACATCGTGACCGAGGTCGGCAAAGAATATCCGGACGTCGAGCTCGACCACATGTACGTCGACAACGCGGCCATGCAATTGGTCAAGGCGCCCAAGAAGTTCGACGTGGTGGTCACCGGCAACATGTTCGGCGACATTCTTTCCGACGAAGCCGCGATGCTCACCGGCTCGATCGGCATGCTGCCCTCGGCGTCGCTCAACTCGAGCAATCAGGGCCTTTACGAGCCCAGCCACGGAAGTGCGCCAGACATCGCGGGCAAAGGGGTTGCCAACCCTTTGGCTACAATCTTGTCCGCTGCCATGATGCTCCGCTTTTCCCTGAACCAACCCGAAGCTGCCGACCGAATCGAGTCGGCGGTCAAGTACGTGCTGGCTCAGGGTTTGCGTACGGCAGACATATGGTCCGCTGGTACCACCAAGGTCGGAACCCGCGAAATGGGCGATGCTGTGGTGGCTGCCATCACCAAAAAGACGATTACCGGCTAACCGCAGCCCGATTCGTCACGCCCCTCCCCGGCTCTGACGAGCCGGGCGCAAAGAGAAGACAACTTTCTTTTTTCACAAGGGCAAACTGAAATGGCGAACGCAAATCAACCTCTTGTCGGCCTCGTAGGCTGGCGCGGCATGGTCGGCTCGGTCCTGATGGATCGCATGCAGGCCGAAGGCGACTTCGGACTGATCGAGCCGGTTTTCTTCTCGACTTCCAATGCAGGCGGCAAGGCCCCGGCAATGGCGAAGAACGAGACTACGCTGAAGGATGCCCATGACATCGATGCACTCAAGAAGTGCGACATCGTCATCACGGCCCAGGGCGGCGACTACACCACCGAAGTTTTCCCGAAGCTGCGCGCGGCTGGATGGAAGGGGCATTGGATCGATGCGGCGTCCACGCTGCGCATGAACGATGACGCAATCATCGTGCTCGATCCGGTCAATCTGCCCGTCATCGAAAACGCTCTGGCCAAGGGCGGCAAGAACTGGATCGGCGGCAATTGCACCGTCAGTTGCATGCTCATGGGCGTCGGTGCGCTCTACAAGGCAGGCTTGGTCGAGTGGATGACCAGCATGACCTACCAGGCAGCTTCCGGCGGTGGCGCGCAGCACATGCGCGAGTTGCTCACCCAGTTCGGCACGATCAACGCCGAAGTCCGCGCGCTCCTCGACGATCCGAAGTCTGCCATCCTCGAAATCGACCGCAAGGTACTCGCCAAGCAACAATCCCTCTCCGCGGCTGAAACGGCGAACTTCGGTGCGCCTCTCGGCGGCAGCCTCATCCCTTGGATCGACAAGGATCTGGGCGACGGCATGAGCAAGGAAGAATGGAAGGGCGGCGCAGAGACCAACAAGATCCTGGGCCAAGGCGCGGGCTTCGGAACGGCCGAGACCCCCGTAGACGGCTTTTGCGTTCGGATCGGTGCGATGCGCTGCCACAGCCAGGCGCTCACCTTCAAGCTCAAGAAGAACGTGTCCGTGGCCGACGTCGAGGCATTGATTGCTGCCGACAACCCGTGGGTCAAGGTCGTTCCGAACAATCGCGAAGCCACGGTCAAGGACCTGACGCCGGTTGCAGTCACCGGAACGATGTCGATCCCGGTTGGGCGCCTTCGCAAGCTGGCGATGGGCCCCGAATATCTCGGCGCATTCACCATCGGAGATCAACTGCTTTGGGGCGCGGCCGAACCGCTGCGCCGCATGCTGCGCATCCTTCTGGAAGCCTGAGCCGGCGCCAGCGCGTCCTCCGGGACGCGCGCCGTTGCTGCGCCGCAACGGGCGATGCATGACGAAGTTTGCACGCACTGGGTAGATAAGGCCTGTTGCCTTGTCACTGGGGGGTGTTGATGTTAACGTCCCCTTACACTTTGGGCCGAGCTGCCCCTTACAGCATGACACGACAACCGTTGACCGCGGCCCGCCTCTCGGCCACACGTCCCGCTCCGACGACCATCGGTCGTGGGCAGCTTTCAGTACTAAGTGCAGCTGTCGCGGTGGCCTTGGGGGCGTTCAGCGCCGACACGAGCGCCGTCACGCTGGGGCGCCTCAACATCCAATCAGCCCTCGGCGAACCACTTCGCGCTGAAGTCGAAGTTGCGGACATCACTCCAGCCGAAGCGGACGGCCTCAAAGTCAGCATCGCTTCGTCGGAAGCCTTCAAGGCAGCGGGAGTGCCCTATAACTCAGCGCTTTCCGACGTCCGTGTCGGCGTCCAGCGGCGGACTGATGGGCGCTACGTGGTGCGACTCACCAGCAACCGGCTGGTCAGCGAACCATTCATCGATCTGCTGCTGGAAGCCAACTGGAGTTCCGGACGAATCGTCCGCGACTACACGGTACTGCTCGATCCTCCTACCAGCCGCCAGGCAGCCGCGCCCGTTGCGCCAACGGCGCCACAGATCAGCGCGCGACCGCAATCCGCGGCACCCGTCGCGGTTCAGGCACCGCCGGTTCGCTCGCAGCGGCCCGCTGCGGCGCCGGTAGCACCTCCGGCGCCCGATGCGGTTCGCACGGGAACAGGCTCGGGATCCGGATCGGGAGACCAGCAGGTCACCGTGAAAGCAGGCGACACCGCGAGCAAGATTGCCGGCGCGTACAAGCCCGCCGACGTATCGCTCGACCAGATGCTGGTGGCGCTTCTACGCGCCAATCCCAATGCCTTCATCGGTGGGAACGTCAATCGGATCAAGGCGGGCGCGGTGCTGGAAGTGCCAGGTGCTTCACAAGCCGAAGCGATTCCGCCGGGTGACGCCAAGCGCACTGTCGTCGCACAGAGCCGTGATTTCGGCGATTACCGCCGACGTCTTGCGGAAAACGCACCGGCGTCCCAGGTGGCCGATGCCAGCCGCCAGGCGACCGGCAAGCTGCAAGCCAATGTCGAAGATCGCAATGCAGCGAACGCCTCCAGCGACAAGCTGAAGATTTCGCAGGGCATCGCGGCGGGCCACGCCAGCGACGAGCAGATTGCCCAAGCCCGACAGGCACAGGAAAGCAACGCCCGCGTTGCCGAGTTGTCGAAGAACATCAGCGATCTGAACAAGCTGCAAGCTGCCGGCACCAATGCTTCGCCTGCCGCTGCCGCGAGTTCTGCGTCTGGCGTTCCAGCCGCGGCCACTGCTCCTGCTCCTGCTCCTGCTCCTGCTCCTGCTCCTGCTCCTGCTCCTGCCTCTGCTCCCGCCGCCACTGCGGCGCCAAGCGCTACAGCCACGCCCGCATCTCCCGCAGTTCCACCACTCGTCGCACCGACCTCTCCCGCGGCCGCCGTAGCCAGCACTTCCGCAGCAACCGCTCCTGCGCCTGCGGCAGGCGCAACGCCGGGCGCAGATGCTCCCGCACCGGCACCTGCACCGGCCGCCGCGGCCATACCGGCGCCGAAGGCGGCAAAGCCGGCTGCGCCCCCACCTGCCGAGCCAAGTTTCATGACGGAGTTGCTCGACAACCCTCTCATGGTTGGAGCGGCGGCGCTGATCGCCTTGCTGATCGGATTCCTGCTCTACCGAGTGCTTGGCCGCAAGCGCCGCGACGCTGGCGACAGCGTGTTCATCGAAAGCCGGATTCCCAAGGACTCCTTCTTCGGCGCCAGCGGAGGCGAATCGGTCGACACGAAGAATCGTGGGAATTCGGTCGTTTCGTCGCTGTCTTACTCGCCGAGCCAACTCGATGCCGGCGATGTCGATCCTGTCGCGGAAGCCGATGTCTACCTGGCCTACGGTCGCGATCTGCAAGCCGAGGAAATCCTGCGCGAGGCACTGCGTGCCAATCCCGAGCGCACCGCGATTCACCTCAAGTTGCTCGAGATCCACGCCAAGCGCCGTGACCTGCGCGCCTACGAAGCGCTCGCCGCAGACGTCCACAAGTTGACCGGCGGAGCCGGCACCGAATGGAACCGCGTGGTCGAACTCGGCAAAGAGCTGGATCCTGGCAACCCGTTGTACGAGTCGGGCAGCCGCGGCGTCTCCGCAGCGGAAGCGGCAGCCTTCGCTGGAACGCTTGCAGCGGCCTCGACGGCGCCGGCCCCCTTGGCCGCAAGCACCGCAGAACCGGCGGCAGCGCCCCCACCTGCCTTCGTTCCCTCCGTCGCACCGCTGGACTTCGACCTCGACTTGAGCAAGCCGCCGGCACCCGCCGCAACGGCGCCGGCGCCCATCAGCGCCACGCTTCCGCCCGTGCCGCCCCAGCCCATCCGCGAGATCCCTCGTGCGGTCCCGACCAACGGCGGCATGAACGGGCATGCCGCTCCAACGCAGGCACCGAAGCTCGATCTCGAGAACGACTTCGATACCGCTCCCGGTGCACTGGAGCCGATCACGCGCGCACCTTCATCGTCCGATGACGAGCGCACGCTGCCGGCGCCGCTGCGCGCCGGTTTACCCGCCGACTCCGGTTTCATCGAATTCGACATGAGTTCGCTGGCGGGCCTTTCCAGCCGGACGACCGGCGACACCGAACGCGGTCGCCTCGAAACCGTGGAGGAAAACGGCGAAGGTCCGCACGCGATCAAGCTCTCCCTGGCGCGCGAGCTCAAGGCCCTCGGCGACGTCGAAGGCGCTCGCTCGCTGGTGGAGGAAGTTGCCGCCGAAAGCTCCGGCGACGTCAAGGCCGAGGCCAAGCAGTTGCTCGGTCAGCTGCGCTGAGCGGCCGTGCGGCCGCCGCTCCCGTCGTGAGACTGGCTCTGGGCATCCGCTACAACGGCCAGGCCTACGAAGGCTGGCAAAGCCAGCTTTCGGGCCGTACCGTCCAGGACAAGCTCGAAGCGGCGCTGGCCAAATTCGCAGCGCAGCCGATCTCCACGCTCTGCGCAGGCCGCACTGACACAGGCGTCCACGCGCTGATGCAGGTGGTGCATTTCGACACCTCTGTTGAACGAGCGCCCTTCTCGTGGATGCGCGGCACCAACCGCTATCTGCCCGACGACATTGCCGTGCAATGGGCACAGCCCGTCCCTGCTCAGTTTCACTGTCGCGCGAGCGCGTTGACTCGCCGCTACGTCTACATCCTTTCCCAATCGCCCGTTCGCCCCAGCCTTGATGCTGGACGCGTAGGCTGGTCGATGCATCCACTGGACGGAGACGCAATGCGTGCCGCTGCCGGGATGCTCGTGGGCCAGCACGATTTCAGTTCGTTTCGCGCTTCCGCCTGCCAGGCTCGTTCGCCGGTCAAGGACCTGCGCCGAATAGTCGTCACCCGGCATGGGGACACCGACCGTTGCCGTTGGCACTTTGAGTTCGAGGCCGACGCATTCCTTCATCACATGATCCGCAACATCATGGGCTGTCTGGTGCGCATCGGCCGGGGCGACGAGCGGCCCGAATGGATGCTCGAAGTGCTCGAAGCCCGCAGCCGCGTGGTTGCGGCGCCGACCTTCTCGCCCAACGGCCTCTACTTCCTTGGACCGTTGTACGCCGCGGAATGGGGTCTACCTGCGGAGGCCACGATCGACCGTGGTGGCGCTGCGTATGATGGCCCGCCATGAATGTCGCCGCCCCACTCGCTCGCACCCGAGTCAAGATCTGCGGGCTGACGCGCGAACAGGATGTTGAGGCCGCAGTGGAAGCCGGCGCGGACGCGGTCGGCTTTGTCCTCTATGCGGCCAGCCCGCGCGCGGTGACGACGGAGCGAGCTGCCGAATTGGCCGCACGCCTTCCGCCCTTCGTGACGCCCGTCCTGCTTTTCGTGAACGAGGCGCCCGCCAGAAGCATGCATGCCCTCTCCTCCGTAGCCGGCGCCACGGCCCAGTTTCACGGTGACGAATCACCTGAGCAATGTTGGCAAGGTTGCGGCCAGGGCACGCACCGTTACATGCGGGCAGCCCGCATTCCCCTGGGGGCTGCCGGCGCAGCCTTCGACCTCGTAAAATACGCGTCCGATTACTCCCACGCCCAAGCCATCCTGCTCGACGCCCATGTCGAAGCCTATGGCGGCGGCGGCAAGGCATTCGATTGGTCACTTCTTCCACCCGCCGTCGACGCTCACCTCGTCTTGAGTGGTGGGCTCACACCTGCAAACGTGGGCGATGGCATTCGCCAGCTACGGACTCGCTGCAAGTCGCTGTCCGTTGATGTGAGTTCCGGTGTCGAAGCCTCCAAGGGCATCAAGGACGCCGCAAGGATTCGCGAATTCGTCGCCGCAGTTCGTGCGGCCGACGCCTCCTCCTAGTTTGCAGTCGGCAGCCCGTCTCGACCGTCGGGTGCCGGCCCACTGATCGAGACCATGAAAACCTACCAGCAACCCGACGCCAGCGGCCACTTCGGCATCTACGGCGGCACCTTCGCCAGCGAAACGCTGACCCACGCCATCAACGAATTGCGCGATGCCTACGCGAAGTACAAGGACGATCCGGAGTTCCTTGCCGAGTTTCGATACGAGCTCGCGCACTTCGTCGGCCGGCCCTCGCCGATCTACCACGCAGCGCGCACCAGCCGAGAAATGGGCGGCGCACAGATCTACCTGAAGCGCGAAGACCTCAACCACACCGGCGCCCACAAGGTGAACAACACCATAGGCCAGGCCATGCTGGCCAAGCGAATGGGCAAGCCCAGGGTGATCGCCGAAACCGGGGCGGGCCAGCACGGGGTGGCAACCGCCACCATTTGCGCGCGCTACGGGCTCGAATGCGTGGTCTACATGGGCAGCCAGGATGTCAAGCGCCAGAGCCCCAATGTCTACCGGATGAACCTGCTGGGCGCGACCGTCGTGCCGGTGGAGTCCGGCAGCAAGACCTTGAAGGACGCCCTCAACGAGGCCATGCGCGACTGGGTCACAAACGTGGAGAACACGTTCTACATCATCGGCACGGTCGCCGGTCCGCACCCCTACCCCACCATGGTGCGCGACTTCCAGAGCGTGATCGGCAACGAATGCATCGAGCAGATGCCAGCGATGCTCGCAGCGCAGGGCACCGGCCACGCAGTTGAAGGCAGGCAGCCCGATGTGGTGGTCGCGTGCGTCGGCGGCGGCAGCAACGCGATGGGCATCTTTCATCCCTACATACCGTTCGAAGGCACGCGGCTGATCGGTGTCGAAGCGGCCGGCGAAGGCCTGGACAGCGGCAAGCATTCGGCTTCGATCCTGCGCGGCAGCCCCGGCGTGCTGCACGGCAATCGCACCTATCTCCTGCAAAACGAAGACGGCCAGGTGACGGAAACCCACAGCATCAGCGCCGGTCTGGACTATCCCGGCGTAGGACCTGAGCACGCCTATCTTGCGGACATCGGCCGCGCCGAGTACGTCGGCATCACGGATACCGAGGCTTTGGAGGCGTTTCACTATCTGTGCCGCACCGAAGGCATCATCCCCGCGCTGGAATCGAGCCATGCAGTGGCCTATGCCATGAAGCTGGCAAAGACAATGCGCCCGGACCAATCGATCCTGGTCAATCTCTCCGGCCGGGGCGACAAGGACATCGGCACCGTCGCCGACCTATCAGGTGTCGACTTCTATGACCGCCCTTCGATGCGCGGCCTCCATGTGAAGGGAGGCAAGGCATGAGCCGCATTGCAGCCACCTTCGAAGCCCTGCGGACCCTCGGTCGCAGGGCGCTGATTCCGTATGTGACGGCAGGCTTCCCGTACGCCGACGTCACGCCCGAACTCATGCATGGCATGGTCGAGGCGGGCGCCGATGTAATCGAACTCGGCGTCCCGTTTTCCGACCCGATGGCCGACGGTCCCGTGATCCAGCAGGCCGGCGAGGCCGCCCTTGCCTTGGGCATCGGCATGAAGCAGGTCCTCGCCATGGTCGCCGCCTTCCGCCAAATGGATGGCGCTACGCCGGTGGTGCTGATGGGGTATGCCAATCCGGTCGAGCGCTATGACGGCGTGCATGGCAAGGGCAGTTTCATCAGCGATGCCGCCGCGGCCGGCGTGGACGGCCTTCTGGTTGTCGACTATCCGCCCGAGGAGTGCGAGCAATTCGCCGCCGACCTCAAGGCGCACAACATCGACCTGATCTTCCTCCTCGCGCCCACAAGCACGGATGAACGCATGGCGCAAGTCGGACGCATCGCCTCTGGCTACGTCTACTACGTGTCGCTCAAAGGGGTGACTGGCGCCGGCAACCTCGACACCGAAGCCGTCGGCCAGATGATTCCCCGCATCCGCCAGCACGTCAAAGTGCCAGTTGGCGTGGGCTTCGGCATCCGCGACGCACGCACCGCGCAAGCCGTCGGCTCGGCGGCAGACGCTGTCGTCATCGGAAGCCGGATCATTCAATTGATCGACGGCCAGCCGCGCGACGCTGTCGTGCCCCTGGTGCGGGAATTCCTGACCGGAATCCGGCAAGCACTCGACGCCCTGCCCGCTGCAATCCCCAAGAACGCGGCTGGCCGATAATCGCCGCCAACACAAGGAGCCCCCATGAGCTGGCTTGAAAAACTGCTACCGCCAAAAATCGCGCCGTCGGACCCGAGCGAGCGTCGCCAGATGCCCGAAGGGCTCTGGATCAAGTGCCCGAGTTGCGAAACCGTGCTGTACAAGACCGACCTGGAACACAACCAGAACGTCTGCCCGAGCTGCGGCCATCATCACCGCATCGGCGCGCGCGCGCGTCTCGACGCCTTCCTCGACTCCGAAGGCCGTTACGAAGTGGGGCAGGAAGTCCTGCCGGTCGACGCCCTCAAGTTCAAGGACAGCCGCAAGTACCCCGAGCGTCTCAAGGAAGCGCTGGAAAACACCGGCGAAACCGACGCGCTCGTCGTCATGGGCGGCTCGGTGCACAGCATCAACGTAGTGGTTGCCTGCTTCGAGTTCGACTTCATGGGCGGCAGCATGGGCAGCGTCGTGGGCGAGCGTTTCGTACGCGGCGTCCAGACGGCAATCGAGCAGAAGGTGCCCTTCATCTGCTTCACCGCGACCGGCGGCGCGCGCATGCAGGAAGGCCTGCTCTCGCTGATGCAGATGGCAAAGACCAACGCGGCGCTGACCCACCTGGCGAAGAAGGGCCTGCCCTATATCAGCGTGCTGACCGATCCGACCATGGGCGGCGTGAGTGCAGGTTTTGCGTTCGTGGGTGACGTGGTGATTGCGGAGCCAAAGGCGCTGATCGGCTTTGCCGGCCCGCGCGTGATCGAATCCACCGTGCGCGTGACCTTGCCGGAAGGCTTTCAGCGGGCCGAATTCCTGCAGACCAAGGGCGCGATCGATTTGATCTGCGACCGGCGCGAACTGCGCAAGACCGTCGCCAGCACCTTGGCGATGCTGCTGCGTCAGCCTGCAGACGCGGTCATTTGACAGACGCCGGAAAGACCGGGCTCACCCTCCGAGGGTGAAGACCGACGCCATCACGCTGCCCAGCACGATGGCGCCGACCTGCAACAGCACGATCGCGACCATGGGCGACAAGTCGACGCCGCCGATGAGCGGAACGAACCGACGCAGCGGCCGCACCAGCGGATTGGCGAGGCGCGCGATCAAGTCCTGAAGCATGGAAGACGCGTTGGGCACCCAGGACAGCACCGCATAGACGATCAGTAGCGCAGTGAGTCCCGAGACTGCGAGTTGCAGCAGCCCGACGAGCGACACCAGCGGCAGGATCGCCCAGCGCCCCAGGCCGCCCATCAGCAACCAGAGAAGAACGAACTTCGCCATGACCAGCAGCCAGGCGGCGATCAGGCTGGCCAAGTCCCAGCGCTTGATCGGCGGCACGATGCGGCGCAGCGGCAGCACGATCCAATCGGTGATCGCGAACACGAAGCGCCCCAGCGGATTGCCGAAAGGCACCCGGTGATATTGCATGTACAGACGCAGCAGGCAAGCGCCGCCCAGAAGGCCGACGATCACGTCGAGCAGGAACGATGGAATCTGATAGAGCATGGCGCGAAGTCGTGAGCGGAATGCGATGATAGCCACGCCAAGGTTCACCGATGACGACACCTCTCGTTCTGCATTCCCTCCCCCTGTTTCCGCTAGGCATCGTGCTGTTTCCCGGCGGACTGCTGCCCTTGCGAATCTTCGAGGTGCGTTACCTGGACATGATCGGCAGATGCCACAAGAATGGGTCGCCCTTCGGCGTGGTCAGCCTCACGCAAGGCTCGGAGGTTCGCAGGGCCGGGGCCGAAGCCGAGAGCTTTGCCGCTGTCGGCACCTTCGCGGCGATCTGCGAATTCGCGTCACCGCAGGCCGGCCTCATGCAGATCGAATGCCTCGGCACGCAGCGCTTTCGCATCCGTTCGAGCGAAATGCAAAAGCACGGGTTGTGGACGGCCAATGTCGAATCCATTGCCGACGATCTGCCTCTCGAAGTCCCTGGCGACTTGCGGCCAGCTGCCGACGCGTTGCGCCGGCTGATCGACACGCTGGAAGAGCGCAGGCGCAACGAAGGTGACGCCACAGTTCGATTGCCGATTCCGGAACCCTACAAGTTCGAAGACTGCGGATGGGTTGCCAATCGCTGGTGCGAACTGCTGCCGGCGCAAACCGAACTCAAGCAGCGCCTGATGGAATTGGACAGTCCGTTGATGCGGCTCGAACTGGTCAGCGACGTCCTGACGCGCACCGGGATCATCGGGTAGCCTGCTACAAGTTCCATAGCGATGGCGCCAATGTCGGCGCCCCGTCGACATCGGCCTGCGGCATGCCCGCCAGAGATAAAATGGCCGGTTGCGCGCGCCTGTCGCGTGCGCCACCATCCTGCCTCATGTCCGACCACCTGATCCCCTCTGTTCCCGCTCCTGCCGCAACGCCGGCCGCGCCCATCGACGACAACCAACTGATTGCCGAACGGCGCGAAAAACTGAAGGCGCTGCGTCAAGCACAGTCAGAAGGCAAAGGGGTCGCTTTTCCGAATGACTTCAAGCCAGCCGACCGCGCAGCCGCGCTGATCGCCACCCACGGCGAGACGCCGCCTGAAGTGCTGGACGCGAAGCCCGTGCCGGTCAGCGTCGCCGGCCGGATGATGCTCAAGCGCGTGATGGGCAAGGCGAGTTTCGCGACGGTGCAGGATTCCACCGAACGCATCCAGCTCTACGTTACGCGCGATGCCGTCGGCGAAGAAGCCTACGCCGAGTTCAAGCGCTGGGACCTGGGTGACATCGTCGGCGCCGAAGGCACCGCCTTCAAGACCAAGACCGGCGAGCTGTCGGTCAAGGTCACCAAGCTGCGCCTCCTGACAAAGAGCCTGCGGCCACTGCCCGACAAGTTCCACGGGATGGCTGACCAGGAACAGAAGTACCGCCAACGCTACGTCGACCTCATCACCGATGCGGCCGCGCGCGAACGCTTCACCGCACGCAGCCGCGCCGTGAGCGCCCTGCGCGAATTCATGGTGGCAAACGACTTCCTCGAAGTCGAGACGCCGATGCTGCACCCCATTCCGGGCGGCGCCAACGCCAAGCCTTTCGTGACGCACCACAACGCGCTCGACCAGGAGATGTTCCTGCGCATCGCGCCGGAGCTCTATCTGAAGCGGCTGATCGTGGGCGGCTTCGAGCGCGTGTTCGAAATCAACCGGAGCTATCGCAACGAAGGCATTTCGGTGCGGCACAACCCCGAATTCACGATGATGGAGTTCTACGCGGCCTACTGGAATTACCGCGACCTGATGGACTTCACCGAAACGCTGATCCGCACGATCGCCGACAAGACGGTCGGCAGCCAACAACTGAGCTACCAGGGCAAGGAAGTGGACCTCGCGAAGCCTTTCGAGCGGCTGACGATCCGCGAGGCGATCCTCAAGTACACCGATGCAGGAACGAACGTCGACGACGCGAGTTGGCTGGTCAACGCCCTGCGCAAGCTCGGCCTGACCGAAGAGAAGGACAAGCTCTCGCAACGCAGTCTCGCCAGCCTGCAGGTGATGTACTTCGAGGAGACAGTGGAAGAGAAGCTCTGGCAGCCGACCTTCATCATGGAACATCCGACTGAAATTTCGCCGTTGGCGCGCGCCAACGACGATCGTCCCGAAGTAACGGAGCGCTTTGAGCTCTACATCACGGGCCGCGAGTTCGGCAATGGTTTCAGCGAGCTCAACGACGCCGAAGACCAGGCGGCGCGATTGAATGCGCAGGTCGCAGCCAAGGACAGCGGCGACGATGAGGCGATGTACTTTGACCACGATTTCGTGCGCGCACTCGAATACGGCATGCCACCCACAGGCGGCTGCGGCATCGGCATCGATCGCTTGATGATGCTGCTGACAGATTCGCCGAGCATTCGTGACGTGATCCTGTTTCCTGCCTTGCGTCGGGAATCTTGAACACCCGCGGATCGGCGATCGGAATCGACTTCGGCACGTCGAATTCCGCCGTCGCCTTCGTCGCGGAGGACGGGAAGGCGCGTCCGCTGGCCCTCGAAGGCGCCGCGACGACGATCCCGACCGCCGTCTTCTTCAACGCCGAGGAGCGCACCACGCACTTCGGCCGCGAAGCAATCGCGCTCTACCTGGCGGGCACCGAAGGCCGGCTGATGCGATCGCTCAAGAGCCTGCTGGGCAGCTCTCTGGTGCAGGAGCAGACAGAGATCTTCAACGAGCCGGTGCGCTTCGAGGACATCATCACCCTCTTCCTTTCGGAGCTCGGAAACCGTGCCGGAAAGCAACTCGGCAAGAAGCCGAGCCGCGTGGTGGTGGGTCGCCCGGTTCGTTTCGTCGATGACGACATCGACCGCGACAAACTCGCGGAGGAGACCCTTCGGCGGGCGGTGAAGAACGCCGGACTGGGCGAAGTGTCTTTTCAATATGAGCCGATCGCGGCGGCATTCGATTACGAGCGGCGCATCAAGCGCGAAGCGCTGGTCCTGGTCGTCGACATCGGTGGCGGCACTTCCGACTTCACGGTGGTGCGCCTCGGGCCTGATCGCATGGCCGCCAGCGATCGCGCTGTGGACGTGTTGTCCACCACGGGTGTCCACATCGGCGGCACCGACTTCGACCAGCGACTGAGCCTTGAATGCGCGATGCCGCAGCTCGGCTTTCGCCATATCGGGCCACAAGGCCGCGAGGTGCCGAGCCGCACCTTTTTCGACCTCTCGTCGTGGCATCTGATCAACTGGCTCTACGCGCCGAAGGCGATCCGGCAGGTTCAGGATCTGCGCACCAACTACGTCGAACTGCGTTTGCACGACCGCCTGATGAACGTGCTTGTGAATCGCGAAGGCCACCGCATCGCGAGCGAAGTTGAAGCGGCCAAAATTCGAGCGTCCATGGCCGAAGACAGCGTGGCCATCGACCTGTCTTGTGCGGAGGCCGGCTTGTCGGCGCAGTTCGCGCCCGACGCCATGGCACTACACCTGGCCACGGCGCTCGAGAACGTGATCAGGTGCGCGCGGGAATGCGTTCAGGGAGCGATGTTGGGCGGCAACAAGCTTGATGCGATCTACCTGACAGGCGGCTCGTCGGCGCTGCGCCCATTCCAGAGCGGACTGCGCAAGGCATTTCCCGACGTCGAGATGATCGAAGGCGATCTTTTCGGCGGTGTGGCTGCTGGGCTAGCTTATGCGGCGGCCTCGAAACGCGTCGCGGAAACCGCATGAAGTATCTGGCCGCATATCCTGCGGCGCTTCGCACCCAGATCGAGCAACTCATCGAGCGCAACGGCCTTGGCGAGTGGCTGCAAAAGCGCTACGGCAGCACGCACGACATCCGCACCGACCGCGCGCTGTACGACTATGTGGGCGACATCAAGAGCCAGTTCCTGCGCAATGCAGACCCGGTGTCCAAGGTCATGTTCGACAACAAGCTCCATGTGATCCGGAACGCCCTCGGCACGCATACAACGGTTTCGCGCGTGCAAGGAAGCCGCCTGAAGGCAAAGCGCGAGATCCGGGTGGCGAGCCTGTTCAAGGAAGTGCCGGAAGAGTGGTTGCGGATGATCGTGGTGCACGAACTGGCCCACACGAAGGAGCGCGAGCACGACAAGGCGTTCTACCAACTGTGCACGCACATGGAGCCGCAATATCACCAGTTCGAGTTCGACCTGCGTCTGTATTTGACGCATCTCGACCTGGGCGGCGAACGGCTCTGGTCGGTGACCGCCGCGTAGGTCATCGTTCAATCAAGCCGCTGCATCATCTCGATGGCTTGGCGATAGGCGGTCGATTGCATGAGTGTCGTCCACTCCACTGACGGCACCTTGGGAAGCAGGCTCAGGCGGCGTGTCTCGCTCGCGGGGTTCGGCGCCCATCCGCCATCCCGGACGGCCGCGGCGAAGCCATCCAGCAATTCGTCGAGCACAGCGCCGCCGCCCAGGCTCTGGTTGCAGAGCAGCGCCAAGTCGCAGCCGGCGTGGAGAGCAGCCATGGCGGCGTCCGTATAGCTCAGCAGTCTGCCCTGTACCCGGCGCGCAGCTTCCATGCTGAGGTCGTCGCTGAATACCGCGCCTTCGAAGCGCAACTTGCCGCGCAGGATCTCCTTCAGCCACTTCGAGGAAAACCCTGCCGGTCGCCCATCGACCTTGGGGTAAATCACGTGTGCCGGCATGACCGCTGCGAGCGAGCCGACAAGCCAGTCGTAGGGGCGAGCGTCACCCGCGAGGATTGCCTTGAGGCTGCGCCGATCGACCGGCATCGCGACGTGCGAATCGGCCTTGACGAAGCCGTGCCCGGGAAAATGCTTGCCGCAATTGACCATGCCCGCTTGAAGCAATCCATGCATGAGGCTCCTGGCCAGCATCGCGACAACGCGCGGGTCGCGATGAAAGCTGCGGTCCCCGATGACGCTGCTTTCGCCGTAGTCCAGGTCCAGCACCGGTGCGAAAGTGAAGTCCACCCCGCACGCCCGGAGTTCGGCCGCCATGACGTAGCCGCAGGCCACGGCGACCTGCGCTGCCCGGAGCGGGTCGTTCATCCACATCTCGCCAAGCTTGCGCATGGACGGCAAACGCGTAAACCCATCGGTGCGAAAACGCTGGACGCGACCACCCTCGTGATCGACGCAGATGAGAACGTCCGGGCGCAGTGCCCTGATCTCGGCATTCAGGGCACACATCTGCGCACGATCTCGCCAGTTGCGGGCGAAGTGAATCACTCCCCCGACCCATGGATCAGCGAGCCGACGGCGGTCAGCAGCGTTGAGTTCGGTCCCAGCGACGTCGATGATCAGCGGGGCGTGTGGTGCTTCGTCGGTCATTGCTTTCGCTCGACGACCACGAAGCTCGCCGCATAGTCGGTTTCGTCAGTCACAGTCACGTGGGCAATCAGGCCCTCTCCTTCGAACCATTCCTTCAGGGCGCCGTGCAGCACGATCACGGGCTTGCCGCTCTTCAGGTTCGCGATCTCGCAGTTCCGCCAGGTCATCGGCATCCGCATGCCCATTCCGACTGCCTTGCTGAAGGCCTCCTTGGCCGAAAACCGAGTTGCTAGATAGCGCAGGCCGCGGTGGGGCCAGCGAGCGCTGCGGGCCTGCCAAGTCGCGTACTCGGCGTCAGTCAAGACTTTTCGGGCGAACCGGTCGCCCTGTCGCTGCAACGTGGCGGCGATGCGCCGGACGTCGCAGATGTCGGTACCGATGCCGTAGATCACTGGGCCTCGTCGATTCGGCGCAGATACTCGCGCGTCGCGGCGGCGTATCCGAGTTCGAGCGCGTCGGAGACAAAGGCATGGCCGATGGAGACCTCGCGGACATCGGGCACGGCGCGCAAAAACTCCGTGAGGTTCTCGCGGCTCAGATCGTGGCCGGCATTGACCTCGAGACCGGCCGCCTGCGCCGCCCGTGCGGCTTCGACGTAAAGCTGCAAAACGGCATCTGCCTTCGAGGTATCACGGGAGGCCGCATAGCCTTCCGTGTAAAGCTCGACGCGATCGGCCCCGACGGCTTTGGCAGCCGCCATCATTTCGGGATCCGGATCCATGAACAGGCTCACGCGCACACCTAGCGCGCGCGCTTCGGCAATCACCGGCCTGAGGCGTTCGGCATCTTCGGGAAAGCTCCACCCATGGTCGCTGGTCGACTGTGACTCGCTGTCTGGAACGAAGGTCGCCTGGTGCGGACGCAGTTCGCGGACGAACTCCATCAGGTTGTGAAAAGGATTGCCCTCGATGTTGAACTCCGCGTCGGGCCAGTCCTTGTGCAGCAGCGCGGACAGATCATGCACATCCTGCGGGCGAATGTGCCGCTCGTCCGGGCGCGGATGCACCGTGATCCCATGCGCCCCGGCGTCGAGGCACAGGGCGGCCGCGAACACGACGCTGGGGATGCCGAGCTGGCGCGTATTGCGCACCAGGGCGACCTTGTTGAGATTGACCGAAAGGGCGGTGGAGTTGGAAGTGCTCATAGGGCTTGCAGGTCCCGCATCATCTGTCGCGTACGCAGCGTTGCAACGCCGCAATGGTAGTTGAGCAAGGTGCGCAATTGGGTACGAAGCGCGCCGTTCACACCAGCACACACTCGCAGAGTCGAGGCAAATGGCGCGCGATCATCGAGCGCTGTCTGCAATAGCAACCAATCGGCGCCCTGGAGCGCAGCCTCGTCGTCGAATGCTTCCCGCAAGCCCGCCTCCGGCACGAGCGCATAGCGCGCGGCGGGCGCCAGCGGCGCCAAGGTCAGCGTCTGCGCATCGAGTGCTGGAAGCAAGCCGACTTCGCGCAACAGAAGCAGTTCGAACGCGCGCAGTGCAGCGGCTTGCGTCGCGGCCTGAGCGGCCGCGTGGTCACCTGCCAAAACCTGGACAACCGCCGCATAGGCATCGAAAAGCGCCTCGTGCGGGTCGTCGCGAGCTAGCAGGCGCAGCAAGAGTTCGTTGACGTAGTAGCCCGACAGCAGCGCCTCGCCGGTAGGCATCACGTGCCCACCCATCCACTCGGCGCCCTTGAGGGTGCGGATTTCAGCATCGCCGCTGAAGTTCAACTGCAGCGGCTGCAGCGGCAGCAAGACGGGCCGGAAATTCGAGCTCGGACGCTTCGCCCCCTTTGCAACCAGCGCAATGCGGCCGTGGTGCCGCGTGAAGGTCTCGAGGATCAGGCTCGATTCGCTCCAGTCGTAGCGATGCAGCACATAGGCCGGCTCATGAGTGGCTCGCATACCCGCAGACTTGCTCATCTCGGGTGGCCGTCACCCTTTTTGCTCATTCATAGCCGAAAGATCGCACACGGGCTTCATCGTCGGCCCAGCCGGAGCGCACCTTGACCCAAAGCTCGATGAACACCTTGGCGTCCATCAACTTTTCGAGCTCCTGGCGCGTCTCGGTACCGATGCGCTTGATGCGCTCGCCCTTGTCGCCGATGACCATCGCCTTGTGGCCGTCCCGCTCCACCACGATCGTCGCGGCGATCTTGAGCAGGCGCTTCTGGCCCTTGCGCGCAGGCGGCTCTTCCTCGAACTTGTCGATGATGACGGTGGATGTGTAAGGGAGCTCGTCGCCCGTGAGGCGAAACAGCTTCTCGCGCACCATCTCGCTCGCCAGGAACTGCTCGCTGCGATCAGTGAGTTCGTCTTCGGCGTACCACCAAGCCTGTTCGGGCAGGTATTTTTCGCAGATGCCGAAGAGGCGCTCGATGTCTTTCGAATTCTTTGCCGACATGGGCACGAACTCCGCAAAGGCATGCTTCTGCTGCATCGTCTGCAGCCACGGTGCGACGTCGGCGCGGCGATGCACGTTGTCCAACTTGTTGGCGATCAATACCGTGGGAATACCTGTGCCGAGAAGCTTGAGCACGCGCTCGTCTGCCGGCGTGAAACTACCGGCTTCGACCACAAACAGGATCAGATCGACGTCCGAAACCGCCCCGACCACCGTCTTGTTAAGAGATCGGTTCAACGCGTTGGCGTGGAGTGTCTGAAAGCCGGGCGTGTCGACGAACACGAACTGCGTGGCTCTGAGCGTGCGCATGCCCGTGATGCGGTGGCGCGTAGTTTGTGCCTTGCGCGAAGTGATGCTGATCTTCTGGCCGACGAGAGCGTTGAGCAACGTCGACTTGCCGACATTGGGCTTTCCGACGATGGCGACGAGGCCGCATCGCTGGGAAACGGGATTGGCTGCTGTGGCCGTGTGCGCGGCTTCCGCACCACCTTCTGGCAATTGGGGAGCGGAGTCTTTGGGGTCGTTCATGGGGATGCTTTCGCGCCGCGCGCCTTGAGCCGGATCAACATCGCCGCCGCGGCAGCCTGCTCGCCGGCACGGCGCGAGCCGCCAATGCCGTGCTCACGCAGACCCAGATCAGGCGCTTCGCACTCAACCTCGAAAGTCTGCTTGTGCGCCGCGCCGAGGGTTCCGACTACGCGATAAACCGGCAACTTCATTTTGTGGCCCTGAAGCCATTCCTGCAATTCAGTCTTTGGGTCCTTGGCCACAGCTTCCATGCGCGGATTGATCTCGACAGGCTCGTACAGGCGTTGCACGAGCGCTTGAGCAGCGACGAATCCGGCGTCGAGGTAGACCGCGCCGATGACGGCTTCTAAAGCGTCAGCCAGGATCGATGGCCGGTTGGGCCCTCCTGAACGTGCCTCGCCTTCCCCCAATCGCAAGAGCGGCGACAACGCCAGCTTGACCGCGAGTTGATGCAGGGTTTCCTGTTTGACCAGATTGGCCCGAACCCTGGACAGGTCGCCCTCCGGCATTTCCGAAAGGCGGGTGAAAAGCAGATGCGAGACGGCCAAATTCAGGACGGAGTCGCCGAGAAATTCGAGCCGCTCGTTGTGATCAGAGGAGAAACTGCGATGCGTCAATGCCTGCTGCAGGAGTCGCAGGTCCGCGAACGAATGCTGAAGGCGCGCCTGAAGCGCAGCCAGGCCATTGCCGGTCACGACACGATCGGCGCTGCGGGCCGGCCACCGGCAAACCTGGACGTGCGTTTCATCTAGCTCGATTGGCCTCGGTACTTGAGCACCAAAAAGGCGGGTCCAAAAAGGTGAATTTCACGATCGTAGGCAAAGGACACCACCACCTTGTCGCCGTCCTTCTTCACGTCGAGATCCCGTCCGCTGACGGACTTGAAGTCGTCGATGGCCTGCGCGCGATCGAAGATGGCGCGGACTTCAGGCACGGTCGTGCCTTCCTTGGCCTTGTTGGCGGCCTTGGTGATCGCCTGATATTCAATCAGCGTCGGAATGACCTGGGCCACCACGACGCCCACGCACGCGACCACAATGGCCACGAACAAAAGTCCCAAGAACGAGATGCCGCGCTGCTTCTGCTTTGCCTGCTGAGTCCTCATGCCCTCTTTCCCCTCGATGAATTGCCGAATACTTATTTGAATGTGCCGATCCGCCTCAGGTCACCAAAATTCATCCAGATCAAAAACGCCTTGCCGACGATGTTCGCGTCTGGAACAAACCCCCAATAGCGCGAATCGAGCGAATTGTCACGGTTGTCGCCCATCATGAAGTAATAGCCAGGCGGCACCTTGCACACGACACCTTCAACACTGTAGCGGCAATTTTCCTGATTAGGGAACGGCATGATCTCAACTTCGGAAAGCCCGGCTCGGCGCGTATCGTCGTTGAGCAGCTTGTGCTGCGTGTCCCCCAGCTTTTCGGTGTATTGCTTGAGGTAGCGCATCGTCTCTTCGTCGAAGAAATCCGGCACCGCGTCCTTGCTCACGGGCTGGCCGTTGATCGTGAGCTTCTTGTTGAGGTATGCCACCTCGTCCCCCGGGACTCCCACCACGCGTTTGATGTAATCCATGCTCGGCTTGGGCGGGTAGCGGAATACCATAACGTCCCCCCGCGCTGGCGGTCGACCATCGGTGATTTTGGTGTTGATCACAGGCAGGCGCAGGCCATAGACGAATTTGTTGACCAGGATCAGGTCGCCCGTGAGAAGCGTCGGCATCATGGAACCCGACGGGATCTTGAAGGGTTCGAAGAGGAACGACCGCAGCAGGAACACGACGAGGATCACCGGGAACAGCCCGGCGGTCCAATCCAGCCACCATGGCTGCATGATCAGGCGTTCGCTGGCCTTCGCGTCGACTGTGTCGACCTGCGTGATGCCTTGGCGACTCAGCTCCTCACGCCGTCTCGCGAGCGAGGCGTCGAGCGCTTCGGCCGCGCGTCGGCGTCTGGGCAGGAAATAGAAGCGCTCGGCGAGCCAATAGGCGCCGGTGACAACTGTTGCCAGGAAGAGCAGCAGCGCAAAGTTGCCTTCGACTGCGCCGAAATACCAGGCGCCTACATAGCCGACGAAGGCCGCGAGAATCAGGGAAGTGAGAAATGCCATCTTTAGTCTTCGACTTGAAGGATGGCGAGGAAGGCCTCTTGCGGGACCTCGACCGAGCCGATCTGCTTCATTCTTTTTTTGCCCGCCTTCTGCTTTTCAAGCAGCTTCTTCTTGCGGGTAATGTCGCCGCCATAGCACTTGGCGAGCACGTTCTTGCGCAGAGCCTTGATTGTCTCACGTGCAATGATGTTGGCCCCGATAGCTGCCTGGATCGCAACGTCGTACATCTGCCGCGAAATGATTTCGCGCATCTTCGAAACGACGGCCCTGCCACGGAACTGGCTCTGGCTCCGGTGCACGATGATCGACAGCGCGTCGACCTTTTCTCCGTTGAGCAGGATGTCGACCTTGACGACGTCCGACGCGCGATATTCCTTGAACTCGTAGTCCATGGATGCATAGCCCCGGCTCACCGATTTGAGCTTGTCGAAGAAATCGAGCACGATCTCGCCCAACGGCATTTCGTAGGTCAACATCACTTGCCGCCCGTGGTACGCCATGTTCATCTGGACGCCGCGCTTCTGGTTGGCAAGCGTCATGACCGAACCGACGTACTCCTGCGGCATATAGAGATGAACCGTGACGATCGGCTCGCGAATCTCGGACATCCGGCCGACGTCGGGCATCTTGGAGGGGTTCTCGACCATGATGACTTCGCCATCGTTCTTGACGACTTGGTAGACCACGCTGGGCGCGGTCGTGATCAGGTCCTGATCGAATTCACGCTCCAGACGCTCCTGCACGATTTCCATGTGCAGCAGGCCGAGAAAGCCGCATCTGAATCCGAAGCCCAGTGCCTGCGAAACCTCGGGCTCGTAGTGCAGCGACGAATCGTTGAGCTTGAGCTTCTCGAGGGCGTCGCGAAGAGAGTCGTACTCGCTCGCCTCGGTGGGATAGAGCCCGGCGAAGACCTGGGGCTGGATCTCCTTGAAACCCGGCAATGCCTCGGTCGCTGTGGCGGCAGCACCACCCGTGCCCGGCTTGATCAGCGTGACTGTGTCGCCCACCTTGGCAGCCTGAAGTTCCTTAATCCCGGCGATGATGAAACCCACCTCCCCGGCTTCAAGAGACTGGCGCACTTCAGTTGCGGGAGTAAACACACCCAGGTTGTCGGCGTTGTAGGTGGCGCCCGAGGCCATCATCTTGATTCGATCGCCTTTGGCGAGACGGCCATCGACAACGCGCACCAGCATCACGACACCAACGTAGGCATCGAACCAGCTGTCGATGATCATCGCGCGCAGTGCGCCGTTTGGATTGCCACGCGGCGACGGCACTTTCGCGACGATCGCCTCGAGAATTTCATCGATGCCCATGCCCGTCTTGGCCGAACATGGAATCGCGTCGGTTGCGTCGATGCCGATCACGTCTTCGATTTCAGCCTTCGCGTTATCGGGATCGGCCTGAGGCAAATCCATCTTGTTGAGCACCGGCACAACCTCGACGCCGAGGTCCAATGCGGTGTAGCAGTTGGCCACTGTCTGTGCTTCAACACCTTGGCTTGCATCGACGACGAGCAGCGCACCTTCGCATGCGGAGAGCGAGCGGCTCACCTCATAAGAGAAGTCGACGTGGCCCGGCGTGTCGATCAGATTGAGGTTGTAGACCTGCCCATCGAGCGCCTTGTAGTGCAGCGCGGCTGTCTGCGCCTTGATGGTTATCCCACGCTCTTTCTCGATATCCATCGAGTCGAGGACTTGCGCTTCCATCTCGCGCTCAGCGAGTCCACCGCAGCGTTGGATCAATCGATCCGCAAGCGTCGACTTGCCATGATCAATGTGCGCAATGATCGAAAAATTTCTGATGTGATTCATCAACGGGAACGCTTAAGTACTTGAATTGGCTTGCGCGAAGTCGGAAGCAGGCAAGAAAAAAGGGCGCGTCTACAAGAGACGCGCCCTGAACCAACAAGCAATGGCAACTGCAGTAGTTGGAACTTCATTGTAGGCAAAAAGGGGTGCGCGTACAGCGGGACCGAGGTCCGGGATTGGTCGTTGCAGGCCAGCAACATGGCTCTTATGAACAGCTTATCAACAGGATCGGTGGACCGAATGCTTAACAACTTGTGGGCGAACTGTGGACCACCGGTGGACGGCTATTGGGCATCTCGCATCGTGAAGAAGATCGGGTTCCTTATGCAAAGTTGAACCGCCACGGCTCCTATATTCTACTGATTTTCGTCGTTAGCCGATCCTGTAGTTAGCGAGTGCCAACTACGAAACAACGCTTGGTGAGTCGATTTTTTTTGATCGAGACGCTGTCTCCGCGCGACAACCCGGAAAAAAATCGAACCCAAACCCGACCGCGCGGTGGGGCCACTTGACGCACGAGAAGAGTTCAGCGTGCGGGCCGGAGCAGCGCATATTGCGCCCAGTCGCCTCGACGGAAAAGCAGGCTCACAGGCTTGTTCTTGTCCGACTTCGCAAGGGCCGCCTCGAAGTCCTTCACATTGGCCACTTCCACGTTGCTGATCGCGAGGACCACGTCCCCCTCGCGCAATCCAGCCCGAGCCGCGGCACCCGAGGCTGCATCGACCTTCACGCCACCTTTCAGCTTCAGCTCTTTCTTCTGCGCTTCAGTGAGATCGCTCAACGTCAGGCCCATCGACTTGGCAGCGGCTGATGCTGGCGTTTTGCTGGACGAGTCTTCCCGATCAGAGGTTGGCTTGATTGGCTTGTCAGGTTCGATCTCAGCGACTGTCACGTTCAAGTCCCGCAAATTGCCGCGGCGGAACACAGTCACCGAACTCTTGGTCCCGGGCTTCGTGTTTCCGACCAGGCGCGGCAGATCGCTTGGCTTATCGATGGCTTTACCGTCGAACTTGGTGATGATGTCGCCCGGCTCGATCCCGGCTTTCTCGCCCGGAGACCCTGACTCCACTCCGCGCACGAGCGCGCCTTGTGCCTTGCCGAGGCCAATCGATTCGGCGACATCCTTGGTCACCTGATCGATTTGCACGCCGATTCGCCCACGCGAAACACGGCCGAACGCACGCAACTGATCGCTCACGCGAATGGCTTCATCGATCGGGATGGAGAAGGAGATACCCATGAACCCGCCGGACCGTGAATAGATCTGGCTGTTGATGCCAACGACTTCGCCGCGCATGTTGATCAACGGGCCGCCCGAATTTCCGGGATTGATCGCCACGTCAGTCTGGATGAAGGGCAAGTAGTCGCCGGTATCCCGTTGCTTGGCGCTCACGATGCCAGCGGTGACCGTGTTCTCGAGGCCGAACGGAGACCCGATCGCCATCACCCATTCGCCGACCCGCAGCTTCGAAATGTCTCCGACCTTGACCGCAGGAAGACCTGTCGCATCGATCTTCACGACCGCCACGTCTGTCCGCTTATCTGCGCCGATGATCTTGGCCTTGAACTCACGCTTGTCCGGCAAGGTCACGAGCACCTCGGACGCGCCATCGACGACGTGGGCATTGGTCATGACGAAGCCATCCGACGAAAGGATGAAGCCCGACCCCACGCCGCGGGGCCGCTCCTCTTCCTGCGGCGCTTGAGGCCGATTCGGCCGGGGACCCTGCCGCGGCACCCCTGGCATGGGCTGGCCGAAGAAGCGCCGGAAGAACTCCTGCATCTCCTCGTCCATTTCGGGGTTGCCGCCCTGCGTCACCTTTTCGACCGTACGAATGTTGACCACGGCGGGACCGACCTGATCGACCAGATCGGTGAAGTCCGGAAGCACGCGCGTTTGGGCGGATGCCGGAGTTGATGGCAGCAATGCAGTTGTCGATACGACAGCGACAGCGCAGGCCAGCAAGCATGAGCGGAATGTGTTCCCCTCGACTTTGAACATCATCAGCTTCTTTCGTTTGAGAGACTTAGACTGAAAACACCATCTATGCGCGCCAACACTCAATGCAAGCGCGCGAGGTTTTGTGCAAAAGCGTCCAGCGCCTGCGGCGGCACCTCACCCACGGCAGTCAGCCACCATTCGCCATCCTTGTCGACCAAGCGGCGCGTGAGCGTGAAAGTGGCTCCGAGCGCAAGGAGCACTTCCTGCGGTTTGCGCTCGGCATCGTAAGGCTCCAGGAACAACGAGACAGAGGCAAGGCCATCCGAGAAAGTCCATTGCATCGTGTGCCCCTGACCTTCGCCGGCGGTAGGTCGTCGATAGCAATTCACCGGCCTGAAGCCGGCAACGTCTTTCTTCAGCGTCCACCCTTCGCGCTGCGCCGTCGTGCGCTCGAGCTCGGACTTCTCGACCCGGTAACCCGCGGTGCTGCTCATCATCTGCGTCAGCGCGTGAACCTTGATCGGTGCATCGAGCTGAAGCTCGGAAAAAGCCGACTGCTCGATCACCTTTTTGTCGCCGTCTACCGTCTGCAGCTTCAAGACCAGCCCTGACCGCCGCTCGCTCCACACGCGATAGCCGAACCGAAGTCTATCCCGCGGTTCGAGTTGCACCACGTCGGTATCGAAGCCAGCCACACGGTCCTTGCCGATCACGCGAACATCATAGAAATTGGCGATCGAGGAATCCGGAGAACCCGACAAACTCGGGAACAGTTCAAGGTTTTCCCGCTTTTCGCTTTTGACGATTTTTGATTCCGGCAGAAAGGTCACGACATGGTCGTTGCGCCGGAAAGTGGACCGGGGCGGCCCCGACAAGGCTTCGATCCGCTCCATCTGCAGATCGCCTTCGCACACGTGCCAGATCCGGGCGCTCGAGAGATTACCGGCTTCGGCGGAAACAACGAACGTGCCCGCATAGCTACGCTGCCGAGAAGCGGCATGCATGCGCTGGAGCCACTCCACGACACCCAGAGCCGGAGCGTCGCCCGCACTACTGGCGCCTTTCGCTGGCGGTGAGGGCATCCGCGTCTGCCCGACAGCAAACTGCGCCATGCACAGTGCGGCCATGAGGATCGCGGACCTGCGCGCGGGTATTTGCATCGAGACAGTCATTGCATGAGGAGCAGGCACGCAATTAGCGCGAAGGTCTTTCGAAGGTGGCATTGCGCAGGAAGCCCGACGGCAACTGGGACGCGCCGCCAACCTGCTGATGGGCCTCGAGCAATTGGTCCAGCCTCGGGTCACGAATCATGACCTGAGGATCTCCGGACCCGACGAGCACGCGCGCAGGAACCAATGTCTGCGGCGGCCTGGGGGTGTTCGCCGTTGCGACGACCGCTGAAGGAGCTTGTTGCTGCGCCAGTTGCGCATCCGCGGAACGCCCACCACCCACGCCCACCCAGTTCCAGCCTATCGCCGCCGCCGCTGCCAGAGACGCGGCGCCCGCGACCAGCTTCCAGCGAAACGCAGGTTCGTTGGCGGCTTCGCCATGCACACTCTGTACCGGACTTGCATCCACCGGTGCAGCAATGAGAGGCGGGGCTGCGGGCTCGGACGCCAATCGGCCCTGCAGCCGGGACAGGAACGTCGAACTATCGCTGCATGCCGCATGCGCGCCCGACCGAAGCACATCACCAACCAGATGGTAGGTTTGCCATACAGAACGCAATTCTTCGTCCACGCAAATTCGGCCGATGATCTGTGCGAATTCATCATCGCGCAGATGGCCATCGGCAAGCGCGGACACCTGCTCACGAACCAAGTTTGTGTTCATCTTATTCACCTGCTCACCAGCGCTTGCCGGACTGGTTGTCCAGCAAGGGTTTGACCCTGGCCGAAATCGCTTCACGTGCCCGAAAGATGCGCGACCGCACCGTGCCGATCGGACAGCTCATGACTTCGGCAATCTCTTCATAGCTCATCCCCTCGATCTCGCGCAGCGTCACTGCCTGCCGGAGCTCGGCGGGCAGTGCTTCCATCGCCGCTTCAACGGCCGCCGCAATTTCATTGGCAGCCAAAACGGATTCGGGGGTCTCGTCGCTGATTGGTTCGTTTCCGGGTCGGTAAGTTTCATCGTCGTCTTCGGAAGACGAACGCAAGGCACTCTCCGATACCGTCGGGTCGCGCTTCATGTCTACCAGCGCCTTTTTTGCCGTGTTGACTGCGATCCGATAGAGCCAGGTGTAGAACTGAGCTTCGCCGCGAAACTGATGGAGCGCGCGATAGGCTCGGATAAAAGTCTCCTGGGCGATGTCTTCGACCAGATTGACGTCCCGAACCATCCGTCCAATCAAGCGCTCGATCCGCCGCTGGTACTTGATGACGAGCAGCTCGAACGCCTTCTGGTCTCCGGCGACTGTTCGCTGAACGAGCTGAAAATCGACCTCCCCAGGTTTGGCAGCTTCGGCCGGCCCATCGGCAAGACCGGCGCCGGGTGGCACTGGGGGTGGCGAAGCTGTCATGATGAGGATTTGAGGGCGTTCGGCCCAGTCGAACTCGGCGCGCGACTTGATGGATCGGTCGGAGCAGCGCGCGAATATAGCGCACGGCGCAGATCTGTCCATCGAGCAGGCATGGCATTGCGGTCGAGCCAGATCCAGCGCCGCCTACGACCAGATTGAGACAAGCAGACCAGCAGCAGGAACTGGAGATCCAACGCCACGCTTGCCCGAGCCGTTTGAATCGGAGCTTCTCCTGACGCTGTCCAATGCTGCCCGTCAAAGATCAGATCAGCCGATGCCGAGTGACGGATGGCGCCAACCCATGCCATCATTCCCGCGCCAATGGCGGTCAACAGCAGAAGGCCCTCTCGCCACCCGGTGCTCGGCGTCCGCACGCAGGCAATCGAGACAGCGCAGACGCCAAGTCCCCACGAGATCAGCAGAATGCGCTCCGCATTGCGCGAGCGCCCCACCGGATAGCTCACCGAGGGGGCGCTGTGCATGAGTCGAACAGAATCAAACGCGCTTGAACACCAGCGTGCCGTTGGTGCCGCCAAATCCGAAATTGTTCTTGACCGCGACATCGATCTTGAGATCACGCGCTACATTCGCGCAGTAGTCGAGATCGCACTCCGGGTCTTGATTGAAGATGTTGATCGTCGGCGGGCTCTTTTGATGATGTAGCGCAAGAACCGTGAACACCGATTCGATGCCGCCGGCACCGCCTAGCAAGTGGCCGGTCATCGACTTGGTCGAATTGACGACGAGCTTTTTGGCGTGATCACCAAACGCATTCTTGATGGCGTTGGTTTCGTTCAAGTCGCCCAACGGGGTCGACGTTCCATGGGCGTTGATGTACTGCACCTGATCAGGGTTTACGCCAGCATTGGCCAGCGCCATTTCCATGGACCGCCGCGGACCGTCGACGTTCGGCGCAGTCATGTGAAAGGCGTCTCCGCTCATTCCGAAACCTGAGACTTCAGCGTAGATCTTGGCGCCTCGTGCCTTTGCGCGCTCATACTCTTCGAGCACGAGAACGCCAGCACCTTCGCCGAGTACAAAGCCATCGCGGTCCTTGTCCCACGGCCGAGACGCGGTGGACGGATCGTCATTCCGGGTGGACAGGGCTCTTGCCGCTGCAAATCCCCCCAATCCCAAGGGGGAAACCGTAGATTCGGAGCCGCCGGCAATCATCACATCGGCGTCGCCGTACTCGATCATGCGAGCGGACGTTCCGATTGCATGCAAGCCCGTCGTGCAGGCAGTAACGACAGCGATGTTGGGACCCTTGAATCCATATTGAATGGAGACGTGGCCGGAGATCATGTTGATGATGGACGCCGGCACGAAGAATGGAGACACACGGCGTGGGCCGCGGTTCACCAGTTCGGCGTGGGTGTCTTCAATCAACGGGAGCCCGCCGATGCCGGAGCCGATGTTGCATCCGATGCGCACCGCCTGCTCTTCCGGCAATGCATCACCGGTTGGCAAGCCGCTATCCTGCACTGCCTGCATTGCTGCGGCGAGCCCCAAATGGATGAAGCGGTCCATGTGGCGCGCTTCCTTCTCCGGGATGTACTGCTTGATGTCGAAACCCTTCACTTCGCCTGCAAACCTGCAGGAAAAAGCGCTCACATCGAACTTGGTAATGGTCTCGATGCCCGACTTCCCGGCCAAGAGATTGGCCCAGGATTCGGTGACGGTGTTTCCGACAGGAGCGAGGCAACCGAGCCCGGTCACGACGACGCGGCGTTTGGTCATGCCGGCAAACCTTTCTGGGAGCACTGAGACCGCTGCATGGCACGCGCGAGCATGGAAACTGCGGGGCCGAAGAAACGGAGACTCAGCTTGGCCGATCAGGCCTTTTGGTTCTTGGTGGCGTAGTCGACGGCGTTCTGGACCGTCGTGATCTTTTCGGCGTCTTCGTCCGGGATCTCGATGCCGAATTCGTCTTCGAGCGCCATCACGAGTTCGACCGTGTCGAGCGAGTCTGCACCGAGGTCGGCGACGAATGCCTTTTCATTGGTGACTTGGGACTCTTCAACGCCGAGTTGTTCGGCAATGATTTTCTTGACACGTGCTTCGATATCGCTCATTTTGTTCCCTCTGAGGGTTGTAGGTAAACGGTGGATTTTAGCCGGCCGTGTTGTGGCAATTGCCGCACAGCCGCTGGTGAAAAGTGTTGCGCCCGCAGCTTACATGTGCATGCCGCCATTCACGTGCAGTTCCTGCCCCGTGACGTAGCCGGCTTGCGGAGAGGCCATAAAGGCGACAGCATGCGCTATGTCGGCGGGCTTGCCCAAATGACCCAATGGAATCTGGGCGAGCAGCGCCTGCTGTTGCGCCTCCGGGAGACTGGCGGTCATATCGGTTTCGATGAAACCCGGAGCCACGCAATTGACGGTGATATTGCGGCTGCCGAGTTCGCGCGCCAAGGCTCGCGTCATTCCTGCAACGCCAGCCTTTGCAGCCGCATAGTTGGCTTGCCCCGCGTTGCCTGAAGCGCCGACCACGCTCGTGATATTGATAATTCGGCCATAGCGCTGCTTCATCATGGGCCGCATGACCGCACGCGAAAGGCGGAAAACGGCCTTCAGGTTGGTGTCCAGCACGGCATCCCAGTCAGCGTCCTTCAGCCTCATGGCGAGCGTGTCTCGGGTAATGCCGGCATTGTTGACCAGTACGTGGATGGCGCCGTAAACCTTGACGATCTCATCGATCAGCGCCTCGACCGCCGGGCCGTCGTTGACGTCCAGTGCACAGCCGCGGCCACCATGCGCGCTCAGCGCCGCAGTGATCTTGGCCGCACCTTCTTCGGTGGTGCCTGTGCCAATGACCTTGAGCCCGCGCTGCGCCAGTTCGGCCGCGATCGCGGCGCCGATTCCGCGCGACGCGCCGGTAACCAGCGCGACCTGTCCTTCGAATTTGGGTGTACTCATGAAAAACCTTCGGGCTCAAGCGCCGAGCAATTGCCGCGTTTCGGCGAGCGTCGCCGGGTCGTAGACCGATGCCGCCGAAATTTCGGGCTCGATTCGCTTTGCCATGCCCGCAAGCACCTTGCCTGGCCCGCACTCGACAATGACCTCCACGCCGCGTTCCTTCAAGGCACGCACAGTCTCGACCCATCGCACCGGGCCCGCTGCCTGACGCACCAAAGCATCGCGAATGAATTCGGGATCGGACGTCACGCTCACGTCGATGTTGTTGATCACCGGAATGCGCGGGGCCACAAGCACCACCGACGCCAGCCGCTCACGCAACGCCTCTGCGGCAGGTTTCATCAGGCTTGAATGAAAGGGCGCCGACACTGGCAAAGGAAGCGCCCGCTTTGCACCGCTCGCCTTCAATACCTCGCACGCCTTGTCGACGGCAGCCTTGCTGCCTGCAATCACGGTCTGCTGCGGATCATTGAAATTCACCGCTTCGACGACTTCTGCGCTGGCAGCCCCGAACGCTCGGGTCACCTCGGCGCAACCTGCCTTGACCTTCTCTGCATCCATGCCAAGGATGGCCGCCATTGCACCGACGCCGATGGGCACGGCCTGCTGCATCGCCTGAGCACGGAAGCGCACCAACGGTGCAGCTTCGGCCAACGTCAAGGCCCCTGACGCGACCAGTGCGGAGTATTCACCCAGCGAATGGCCAGCGACGACAGACGGCAGATCGCCGCCCTCTGCAATCCAGGCGCGCCACGCCGCCACTCCGGCGACCAGCATCACAGGCTGCGTGTTCGTCGTGAGGGCCAGCGACTCCTTCGGACCTTCGTTGATGAGACGGCCGATGTCCTGGTCGAGAGCGTCGGAAGCCTCACGCAAGGTTTCAGTCACTGCAGGGTGATCACCCCAAGCGTCGAGCATCCCAACAGCTTGGGAACCTTGCCCAGGGAAGACAAAAGCGAAAGTTTTCATTGTTCGTGGTGATTCAGCGGGGGCTCGGTCGGGGAAACCAGCTTGTCAATAGTTGAGCAACACCGCGCCCCATGTGAAACCGCCGCCAACGCCCTCGAGCATCAAGGTATCACCCTTCTTCACCTTGCCGCTTCGAACAGCATGGTCGAGCGCCAGCGGTATGGAGGCTGCCGAAGTATTGCCGTGCTCGTCAACGGTGACGATCAGCTTTTCACGAGGCAACTTCAGTTTCTTTGCTGTGCCTTCCATGATGCGGATGTTCGCCTGGTGCGGGATCAGCCAATCGATGTCGTTGTCCGACTTGCCGGCCTTCTGCAAGGCAGCGCGAGCCGCGTCTTCCAGCACGCGCACGGCGAGCTTGAAAACCGCTTGCCCGTCCATGTGAAGCAATGGCGTGCCCAGGACCGAGCCGCCCGACACATGACCCGGAACGCACAGGATGCCCACATGCTTGCCATCGGCGTGCAGATCGCTTGAAAGTATTCCCGGTTCGTCGCTGGCCTCGAGAATGACAGCCCCAGCGCCGTCGCCGAAGAGCACGCACGTGGTGCGATCGTTGAAATCAAGAATGCGAGAGAACACTTCCGCGCCGACGACGAGCGCACATTTGGCACTTCCCGTCCGAATCATCGCGTCTGCGACCGTCAACGCATACACAAATCCGCTGCATACCGCCTGAACGTCGAAGGCCGGACATCCGGCAATGCCCAACTTGTTCTGAAGAATGGCTGCCGAGGAAGGGAACACCATGTCGGGTGTGGAGGTCGCGACGATGATCAGGTCGATGTCCGCTGCACTGCGTCGGGCAGACTCCAGCGCATGCTTTGCGGCTTCCAGGGCCAGATCGCTGCTCGCCACGTCGGGAGCCGCGAAATGCCGAGCCCGGATACCGGTCCTCTCGATGATCCATTGGTCAGAAGTCTCGACGCCCCGGGTGGCCAGGTCTCTGGCGAGATCGTCGTTCGTGACACGGCGAGGTGGCAGGTAACTGCCAGTGCCTGTAATGCGGGAGAAAGGAGTCATCAATCGTGGAGCGCCGCGGCGGCGGCCGGCGCCGCCGAATTCTGACGCGCAAGCAATGGCGCGGCGTGGGCGATGCGAGCCCGCACGCGATCGAGCAGGTTGTTGCGAGCGGCATCATAAGCGCGATCAAGCGCGTGCCCGAAGGCCACTTCATCGGCAGAGCCATGGCTCTTGAAGACGAGGCCGCGCAGGCCGAGCAATGCTGCGCCGTTGTACCTGCGGTGGTCAAGCCGCTTTTTGAGCGCTTTTAGGACCGGATAGGACACGATCGCGGCAAATTTGCTGAATAGCCCATTGGTGTATTCGATCCGCAGAAAGTCCACGATCATCGAGGCAACGCCCTCGGTTGCCTTCAGCGTGACGTTGCCGACAAAGCCGTCGCAGACGACGATGTCGGTGGTCCCTTTGAAAATATCGTTGCCCTCCACGTTTCCGTAGAAGTTCAGATCCTGCGAGTTGGCAGCCTTGCGTAGCAGCTGACTAGCTCTTTTGATAGTTTCGCTGCCTTTAATGGCTTCTTCGCCAACATTGAGGAGCCCCACGGACGGGGCCTCGTTGCCAGTCAGCGCCGACACCAGCGCAGATCCCAACACCGCAAACTGCAGCAGATCTTCGGCGTCGCAGTCGACATTGGCACCGAGATCCAGCACTGTTGTTGCGCCGCCCTTGCTGTTGGGCAACTGCGGAGCAATCGCAGGGCGATCAATCCCGTCCAGTGTCTTCAGCAAGTACCTCGCGATCGCCATGAGAGCGCCCGTGTTCCCGGCAGAGATGGCGGCTTGCGCCACACCATCCTTGACTTGCTGGATGGCGACTCGCATGGACGAGTCTTTTTTCTTTCGCAGTGCCACCTCGACAGGATCGTCCATGCCGATCACTTCGCGAGCGGGAATCACCGTCGCCCGAGGGTGCGAAAAATTTGCAAGTGCGTCAGGCATTCCCACAAGAAGCAGCGATGCTTCCGAGTGACGCTCTAGAAATGCTCGACATGCCGGGAGGGTGACCCGCGGACCATGGTCGCCGCCCATGCAGTCAACAGCAAGCGTGATCACGGGCGACGCTGAAACGAGTGCAGGCGGTGTGGGCATCAAAACAAAGGCCCGACGCTACGGGAAAAGTAGCTTCGGGCCCTGGCCTTGAGTAGAAGTTAGGCTTCAGATTTGGTCTTGAGCACCTTGCGGCCGCGATAAAAACCGTTGGGGCTGATGTGGTGACGCAGATGCGTTTCGCCGGTGGTTGGCTCGACGGCAATGCCGGGCACGCCCAGCGCGTTGTGCGAACGATGCATGCCGCGCTTCGACGGCGACTTCTTGTTTTGCTGGACGGCCATACTGGCTCCTGGAAGTATTCGGGTGAGTTGGTGTGCATGCGGGGCGGCGATAACGCTTTGAAGCACTAGCGGCGGCGCGCGCGAAGCCCGTGAGTATAGCCCAACGCGACACCACACGCCAAATGGAAGTGTTGCGGCCTATTTTGTCTTGTCGGAACGCAATGCGCCAAGGGCAGCGAACGGGTTGGGCCGCTCTGCCTCTGCTGCCTCGAAGTCGGGGTCCACGGCGGAGAGTCGCATCGGCTCAGGACAAACCTCGTGCCGCGGCGTGACGGGGATTTCCATCAGAAGTTCGTCTTCAATGAGCTCGTGAAGGTTGAAGTCACGACTCGCCACGAGCACGTCCTCTTCCGCCTCCTCATCTTCCGCCGCGGCGGTCGCTTCGTCGGCGGCAAAACGAAACCAGCGGTCGATATGCAGCGTCACCTCGACAGGCGCAAGGCAACGTTGGCATACCAGCTGAACCCGAACTTCCGCGGTCAGGTGTAGCCACGGCACGTTGGCGCCTTCCGGCCCGTTGCGGGTCTGGCCGGCGGCTTCCCATCGAACGGTCAAATCGTCAGCGGGGGCCGCCAACTCGGCGCGCAGGCGTTCGTAGTTCTGGAGGGGCTCGTTTGCGGAAAGGACTGCAGCAGATGCGGCGAAGCCATTCACGTCGAGCCGGCTGGGGGCAAATTCTCTCGTCATCCGCGCCAGTCTAAACCGCTCGCGCACAATCATGACCATGCAACGCCAAGTGATTCTTGCCTCGACATCGCGCTATCGCCGGGAACTCATGCTCCGACTGCGCCTGCCTTTTGACATTCAGGCGCCTGAAGTTGATGAAACTGCAATGGAAAGCGAAACGCCAGCCGCGCTCGCCGATCGACTGGCACTCGAAAAAGCAAAAGCGGTCGCGCGCCTTTTCCCCGAAGCGATCGTGATTGGATCCGACCAAGTGGCCGACCTGCACGGCGAGCCCCTTGGAAAACCTGGGGACCACGCACGTGCTACAGCCCAATTGCGGCGAATGCGCGGCCAAACCCTGATCTTTCAGACGGCAGTCGCGGTTGTTTGCCAAAGCACCAGCTTCACCCAGCGCGACCTTGCGCCGGTAAAGGTAACTTTTCGCGACTTGAGTGACGCAGCCATCGAGGCTTACTTGAACGCGGAGCAACCCTACGACTGCGCCGGTAGTGCTAAGAGTGAAGGCTTGGGCATCGCATTGCTCGATGCCATCGAAAGCGATGATCCAACCGCCCTCATCGGCCTGCCGCTGATTCGAACAGCCAGGATGCTGCGCGCGGCAGGAGTCGACCTGCTGTGAATATCGAGGCCTACGGAAAGCTGTACCTCGTGCC
This sequence comes from Variovorax sp. 01N429, assembly GCF_056399425.1. Classification (NCBI taxonomy): domain Bacteria; kingdom Pseudomonadati; phylum Pseudomonadota; class Betaproteobacteria; order Burkholderiales; family Comamonadaceae; genus Variovorax; species Variovorax sp. 01N429. The sequence goes on from NZ_JBFTRG010000008.1 coordinate 230,028, forward strand.
GGCACCGCTGGACTTCGGGTGTGACGAGCAACTGGATCTTCAAGCCACAGTGCCACGTGGCACCCTACAAGCGGCCGCCCAGATCACGCACTGGATCTGCGAGAACGCGAAGTCGGCTCGGGCCTACCTCAAGCGGATCGACGCCATCTTGCCGCTCGCGGCCCCGCTCCAAGCTCTGCAGATCCAGGAATTGCCGCGCGAAGTGCACAAGAAAGGCGACCACGGCGGCCAGTTCGATGCCGGCCCTCTTCTTTCCGCTGCGCTCGAAGGGCACGACGTCGGCCTGCTCAGCGAAGCAGGCATGCCCGCCGTCGCGGATCCGGGATCGTCCGTAGCGAGGGCAGCGCATGAGCTGGGCATCGCGGTCGTTCCGCTGACCGGTCCTGTATCTCTGCTGCTCGCGCTGGCAGCGAGCGGGCTCAATGGTCAGAACTTCGCTTTTGTTGGGTATCTCCCGCAGGACACCGAGGCGCGAATCCGGCGCATACGCGAGCTCGAAGCGCTTGCCCTGAAGACCGGCCAGACGCAGCTTTTCATCGAAACCCCCTATCGCAATGCCGTGATGCTGCAGGCGTTGACGCAGACGCTCCAGCACAACACCCGCCTGGCCGTCGCGAGCGGGCTCACCCTGGGGTCTTCGCACGTTCGCAGCGAAACGGTCAAAGCCTGGCGCGCGCGTCCTCGGCTGGCGGAAGAGCGTGCGCCGGCGGTATTCGCCATCGGCCGCTGACCACCCCGCCGACGCCATGACGGTCGTTTCCGCAAGCATGCGCTGGGCTTCGCGAGCGCAGTTCTTCTGTTCAGGATTTGTCTTTGCGACGTGGGGAGTCCACATCCCCACCGTGAAAGCGCACTACGGCGTCGATGAAGCGCAATTGGGGCTCGCGCTGCTCGCGGCAGGAGTGGGGGCGCTCCTGGGCCTGACGCAGGCGAGTCGATGGATCGGCCGCTACGGCGCGGCTCGTGTGGCGGGCGTTTGCGGTTCGATATATGCGCTGCTGCTGGCAGGTTTGTTGATCGCGCCAGGCTATGCCGCGCTGCTCGTCCTACTCGCTGCATTCGGTATCGCCACGAGCGTCTTCGACGTGGCAATCAATACCGAGGCAGCGCAACTCGAGCTTCGAGGCGGCAAACCGTTGATGAGCGGCATGCACGGCATGTTCAGCCTCGGCGGCATGGTTGGCGCTACCACGGGCAGTGCGGCCATTGCAGCGGGGATGGCCGCGCACCACCATCTGTTGCTCGTCGCGGCGGCGATGGCGCTCACCGTCTCACTGTCCGCGCGGCGGATGCTCCCGAAAGAGGCAACGGCGTCCGCCAGCGCGGCCGAAGGCTTCCGGATGCCTCGCGGCACTCTCGCGGTACTCGGGGTGCTGGCGGCGCTCGGACTGATTGCCGAAGGCGCCATTTACGACTGGAGCGTCCTCTATCTTCAGCAGGAATTGGGCAGCCCGCAGCAGCAAGCCGCCCTCGCCTATGCGAGTTTTTCCGCGGCAATGGCTCTGACCCGCTTCGGCGGCGATGCCCTGCGCGCGCGCTTTGCGCCGGACGTGCTCCTGCGCGGCAGCGCGCTGCTCGCCGCCTTGTCGATGACGCTGGTGCTGATCACGGACACGCCCTGGATGGCCCTGATCGGATTCGCAGGTGTTGGCGTCGGCTTCGCCAATGTGGTGCCGATTCTTTTTGCGGCCGCTGCGCGCGTGCCGGACGTCGATCCGGCACAAGGCATCGCCGCGGTATCGGCCGTGGCCTACCTCGGCTTCATGTCAGGGCCGCCGGTGATCGGCTTCCTTGCGCAGCTCAGCAGTCTGACGGCCGCGCTGTACGTCGTGGTGGTCTTTGCCGCCGGACTCGCCGCGTCGGCGCGCCGCGCCAATTCAGAGTAGCCCGCTCAATTCAGCGCAAAGCAGGCGCGGCGTGCAGGGCTCGCACCGAGGCGTCGCCGAGGGCTGCACCAAATTTCTTCGCAAGCTTCTCGGCGACGTTGTCGCGACGCGTGTAGTCGATGACTTCTTCAGCTTTGATCACCTCGCGGGCCACATAGTCGACATTGCCGAGCTGATCGGCGAGCCCTAGTTCGATCGCCTGCTGGCCACTCCAGAACAGACCGCTGAACAAGCCGGGAGTGTCCAATTTGAGCCGATTGCCGCGGCCGGTCTTGACCACGTCGATGAACTGCGCGTGGATCTGATCCAGCATTTGCTGCGCGTGCGCACGCTGGGCGTCATTCATCGGGCTGAATGGATCCAGGAAGCCCTTGTTTTCGCCCGCGGTCAGAAGCCTGCGTTCCACGCCGACCTTGTCCATGAGGCCGGTAAATCCGAAACCGTCCATCAGCACACCGATGCTTCCGACAATGCTGGCCTTGTCGACGAAAACCTTGTCGGTTGCGGCGGCAATGTAGTAAGCGGCGGAAGCACAGGTCTCCTCGACAACGGCGTAGATCGGCTTTTTGTACTTGGCGCGCATACGCTTGATTTCGTCGTTGATGATGCCGGCCTGCACCGGACTGCCGCCGGGCGAGTTGATCAGCAGCACAATGCCCTTTGCGCCGTCGTCTTCGAACGCCGTCTTCATAGCCGCGACCACGAATTCAGCGCTCGCATCCGCGCCCGCCGCGATTTCGCCCTTGATTTCAACCACAGCGGTATGCGCGGTCGTCTTGGCGGCTGTTGGCGTCGCGCGCGAAACGGCAAACCACGCCAGGAAGATGAAGAACGCCAGCCACGCGAGCCGAACGAATATCTTCCAACGGCGGCTGGCTCGTTGTTCGCGCAAGGCAGCAAAGGCCAGCTTTTCAAGGGTCGCGCGCTCCCAGCCGGCTTGCTGCGTCGGGTCGTTCTTTGACATGATCGTTGGGTTAGGGCCGGGCGCAGTGCGCTCGAGAGGCTCGAAACCCTCGGGCTCCTTGCGGGTGGAATCTGTCATTTCAGAAGACGAGAGGTTGGAGGTTCCAGTCAGTATGCCAGTGGACAACGCCGTCATGCTCGCTCAACGCGATCTTCACCAGCCCGCCACGGCAAGGGCCCCCGGCACATTCCCCTGTGTCGGGCTTGTAGACGGCACCATGGGTTGCGCACAGCAGCCACTGCCCGGAGTCGTCGAAAAAGCGATCGGGCTGGAAGTCCAACTCCATCGCGACGTGGCTGCAGCGGTTCAGAAAGGCATATGGCCGGCCTTCGAATCGGATCGCAAAGGCGCGGCATGCTTGCCCGCCATGCACCACATCGAACGGCACGCCACGCCCGCCCTCGACCAGATCAGCGGCATTGCAAAGAGGAATGCACTCGCTCATGCGCGAATTGTCACGCGTTCCCAAGAAGCCAGTCGGTCAAACCAGAGACTGAATGCGCCACATGCAGCGGAGACAAGGCGTCGAACTCATGGGGTTTGTGGGCTCCGTAGCTGACGCCGACACTCGCACAGCCGGCGTTGATCGCGAGTTGCAGATCGTGCGTGGTGTCCCCGATCATGAGGGTTCGTTCGGGGCACGCATCGAGCTCTTCCATCAGTTCGAGCAACATCCGGGGATGCGGCTTTCCGAAGGTCTCGTCGGCCGTGCGAGAAGCATCGAACCGATCGCGCAAAGCAACTGTAGCCAGCGCCTCATTCAGTCCGCGGCGCGATTTGCCGGTTGCGACGGCGAGCATGTAGCCGCGCGCCCGAAGCGCATCGAGCATCGGCAGAACGCCGTCGAACAACACAAGATCGTCCTGATGCTGAAGATAGTGATAACGATAGCGCGCACCCAGTTCGGCGTACTTTTCCTTCGGTACGTCCGGGGCGGCTCGAGCGAGCGCTTCGGCAAGGCCGAGGCCGATCACCCAGGCGGCGTCGTTTTCGCTCGGCTTGGCACCGCCGACGTCGACCACCGCCGCCTGAATGCACCGAACGATGAGGCGGGTCGAGTCGTAAAGTGTCCCGTCCCAGTCAAAAGCAATCAGATCGAAACGGCGTGGGCGGCTATCAGTCATGTGGAATCGTCGAGGAATGGGTCGCGAGCACTTCAAGTGCAGCTTGGGGCATCAACGCGTGCAGTTCAGGCGGCAGATTGGCCCGAAGCTCCATGCGTTCATTGGTCGCTGGATGGGTGAATTGCAAGAGCCACGCATGCAGAAACATGCGTTTGAGGCCGATTTTCTGGAGGGCTCGATTGCGCTCGAAATCGCCGTATTTGTCGTCGCCCGCGATCGCGTGACCTGCCGATGCAAGATGCACTCGGATCTGGTGCGTTCTGCCAGTCTTGATGGTGACCGACAGCAGTGATACAGGCGCAGTGTCTCCCTTCAGGGTGAAGCTGGAAAGCACCTTCACCAAGGTGACCGCCCGCATGGCGTCCGGGTGGTCCTTGGCGACGACCCGCACGCGCCGCTCTCCTGCATCAGAGGTGCCGTCAGCACCCGGCAACAAATACTTGGCAAGGGACGCGTCAAGTACCTTCTTGTTGGCCGGCCAACTTCCTTCGACCAGCGCGAGATAGGTCTTGCCGGTCTCGCGCTCGCGGAACTGGTTTTGCAGCGCGGTCAATGCGCTGCGCTTCTTGGCGACCAGGAGGATGCCCGACGTTTCCCGGTCGAGCCGATGCACGAGTTCCAGAAATCGGGCGGCAGGCCGCGCCCTGCGCAATTGCTCGATGACCCCAAAGCTCACGCCGCTGCCGCCATGAACCGCCACGCCCGCAGGCTTGTCGATGGCGACCAACGCATCGTCTTCATGGATCACAGGGAATTCACGGGCGGGCGCTGGCGCAGATGCGCCCTCCTCTGACCGAGGTGATACGCGGACCGGAGGAAGACGCAAGACGTCACCGGAGGCCAGGCGAGTCTCGGCCTGCACGCGCCCCTTGTTGATGCGCACCTCTCCCGACCGGATGATCCGGTAGACGTGGGTCTTCGGTACGCCCTTAAGTTGGCGGAAAAGGAAGTTATCCAACCGCTGCCCGGCAGACTCTTCGTCGACCGTCAGAAAGCGAACTTCGGTCGCCGCGGGGCTCGGCTTCGCACCTATAATGTTTTTCACCAGCGCGGCCATGTAAGTGCTTGATTAATCAGAAGTTTAGAGCACTGCAAGCGGCGCTGTGAGGTCGATGCCGCTTTGATGTCGAGTTCGCAAGCCACGCGCAAACGCGCAAGGCGGCGGGCACTGCACCCGAGTCAAGCCGACGCCCACGAAACACCGATACGGAATACCCCAGCCGGCAGGCTCATAGCTGCCGGCGGATCGAAGCGAGTACCTTGTGTTGATGCTATTGGTTCAACTTGTCCTGCGTTGGCTGATGCCGACGAGTTCGGGCATTGAGCCGCCAGCTGTGCGCGCCACCATTGCGCCAGTCGCCGTTGACAACACGGCGAGTCAACATCACGTCGGGCTCGCGCCCATCCATGCGCCCCCACCCTGGCCGGCATCGAGTTGACTCTCGATGCGGCTGCTCGCGCTCGCGCGGCAGCCACCATCTGCCAGGGCTTAGCGGCAATTCCTTCGTTTCGCGACGCGTCGTCCGTGCATCGTTAGGTCCGTCATGGACCGGTAGAACGAGACGAAACATACAGAAGGACAACGCATCATGAAACGGATGCTGATCAACGCCACGCAGGCCGAAGAGCGCCGCTTGGCCATTGTCGACGGGCAAAAGCTCCTCGACTACGAAATCGAAATCGAAGGACGCGAACAGCGCAAGGGCAACATCTACAAGGCCGTGGTAACGCGCGTCGAGCCGTCGCTTGAAGCCTGCTTTGTCGACTACGGCGAAGACCGCCACGGCTTCCTGCCGTTCAAGGAAATCTCAAAACAATATTTCGCCGAAGGCGTGTCGGCAAGCCAGGCTCGCATTCAGGACGCCATCAAGGAAGGCCAGGAACTGGTCGTCCAGGTCGAGAAGGAAGAGCGCGGCAACAAGGGTGCGGCGCTGACGACCTTCATTTCGCTGGCCGGACGCTATGTCGTCCTGATGCCGAACAACCCCCGCGGCGGTGGCGTGAGCCGGCGAATCGAGGGCGACGACCGCGCCGAATTGAAGGAGGCGATGGACCAGCTCGAATACCCCAAGGGGATGAGCATCATCGCGCGCACGGCAGGCATCGGGCGCTCGGCCCCAGAGCTGCAGTGGGACCTGAACTACCTGCTGAAGCTCTGGACCGCCATCGATGGCGCAGCCCAGGGCGGCAAGGGCGCCTTCCTGATCTACCAGGAATCGTCTCTCGTGATCCGCGCCATTCGCGACTACTTCAATCACGACATCGGCGACATCCTGATCGACACCGACGACATCTACGACCAAGCGCAGCAGTTCATGGCGCATGTGATGCCGGAGCATGCGTCGCGCGTGAAGCGCTATCGCGACGATGCGGCCCTTTTCAGCCGGTTCCAGATTGAGCACCAGATCGAATCGGCCTATGCCCGGACCGTGCAGCTCCCGAGCGGCGGCGCAATCGTCATCGATCACACCGAAGCACTCGTGTCGGTCGACGTCAACTCGGCACGCGCCATCAAGGGCGGCGACATCGAAGAAACCGCCACTCGAACCAACCTCGAGGCTGCCGACGAAGTGGCGCGCCAGATGCGCTTGCGGGATCTGGGCGGGCTGATCGTGATCGACTTTATCGACATGGACGAGTCCAAGAACCGCCGCGAAGTCGAAAGCCGCCTGCGGGACGCGTTGCGACAAGACCGTGCACGCGTTCAGTTCGGTTCGATCAGCAAGTTCGGACTGATGGAAATGAGCCGCCAGCGGCTGAAGCCGGCGCTCAGCGAAGGCTCCTCCATCCCCTGCCCGCGATGCGGCGGTTCCGGCCACATTCGCGACACGGAGTCGAGCGCTCTGCAGATCCTTCGAATCATTCAAGAAGAATCGATGAAGGACAACACCGCGGCCGTCCACGTGCAGGTTCCGGTCGAGGTTGCCTCGTTCCTCCTGAATGAAAAGCGCCCGGAGATCGCCAAGATCGAACTCAAGCAGCGCGTGACCGTGCTGATGGTGCCCAGCAAGACGCTCGAAACGCCCAACTACAAGCTGGAGCGGCTCAAGCACGACGATCCGCGCCTCGACCACATCGAAGCAAGCTACAAGATGGCAGACGAGGTCGAGGACCCAACTTCGGTGACCCGTCGATCGCAGGAGCCCACCAACAGGCAGACGCCGGTGATCAAGGGCGTCCTGCCCGATGCGCCGGCGCCTGTGATGGCACCGAAGCCGGAAGCCGCTCGCCCTCCAGTCGCGACGCCGGCAGCTGCAAGCCAAGCGCCGGCGGCCCCGGCGCCAGTCAAATCGGCGGAATCCGGACTCTTTGGCTGGATCAAGAGCCTTTTCGGTGCTGCTCCGGTTGCCGCCCCCGCTCCCGCCGCCATTCCAGTCGAAGCTCCGAAACCTCGCAAGGAAGGCCGCACGGCTCGAGACGGCGAAGCTCCACGCACCGCTCGAGACGGCGAACAGCGTCGCGGGCGCGGCGAAGGCCGCAACGGTCGCGAGGGTGAACGTCGCGGTGGTCGCTCCGGCGAGCGCCGCGAGGGGGAACGCCGCGAAGGCGAACGTCGCGAAGGACGCAACGAAGCGCGCAACGACAACCAGACCCGGGAACCGCGAGAAGCACGGCCCGTCCGCGACGGAGAACGCCGCGGTCGCGGCGAACGACGCGAAGGCGATGCACGCCAACAGCCGATCGAGGCGGCGGATGTTCAATTCGACGCGCAGGCAATGGCCTCGACCAGCCCTCCGGACAACTCCGCAGCGCCCTCCGAACGCACTCCGCGCGCTCGCGGCGAGCGCAGAGACCGTACGGGTGAACGTGGCGAACGTGGCGAACGCAGCGTCGAAGCCACCCGCGACACGAGCCTCAATGCGGAAGCGACGCCGAATGCTGGACAAGCCGAGCGCGGCGGGCGGAATGCTCGGGAAGAGCGCGCACCCCGCGGCGATCGCGGTGATCGCGGCGAAGGACGTCGGGAACGGCGCAACGAGAGCGTCGCACAAGCCGGGGAGATTTCTACTCCGGAACAGCAGCCGATGCTTGATCGCGACGCTGTTGCGGCGACGGACGGCCATGGGGACCGCGGCCAGGAAGCGGAACTTGCACCGCGCCGCGAAGGCGACGAGCGCCGCGGGCGTTCCCGTGATCGCTACGGCCGCGACCGTCGCGACCGCGCACCGCGCGAAGAGACCGATGCGGCTGCTCCGCTGACGGCTCCAGCCACCGCAACGGCCATGGCGACGCCGGCGGCCACGGAAGGCGATCATCTCCGGGAAGTGTCGGCGCCGGCTCGCAAAGAACCCGCGCTGGCCGTCCCGGCAGCGCCGATCGTAGTCGAGCCTCGCGTGTCTGCCCGCGCACTTCCGAAGGTCCAGCCATTCGTCCTGCCTCTGGACGAACTGGCGCAGGTCGCCGAAGGATCGGGCTTGCATTGGGTCAATTCGGATGCAGAGCGGGTTGCGCAGGTCAGGGCTGCCATAGCGGCAGAGCCGAAGCCGGCACACATTCCCCGCCCACGGCCGCCGGCGATCGTCATCGATGAAGGCCCGCTGGTCTTGGTCGAAACTCGCAAGGACCTGGCCGGAATGGTGTTGCCCTTCGAGAAGGCCACGCAAGACACGGGCGCTCACCCCTGAACTGGGGAGGCTCGCCCTCCGTCTCGATCAAAGGGAGGCTTGTCCTCCCTTTTTTTTGCGTCTTGTGGCCGGCGAGGCGCAGAAAAAGCGGGGACCGCCCTCATCGCCAGACTCCGCCGACACGAGTGTCCGCCAAATGCTGGCACGCGGCGTCCTTCACCTGACCATCATTACGACCACCGCGCCCCGAGGGGCCGCGGCGCGGCTCGCTATTTCCTCTCACGGGAGCTCCAGCTCCCATCCGAAACGGCCTTCCCGAGTCATTCCTGAGGCCGCATCGCCCAAGACTCCCGTTGGGATTTCTTCACGTTTCGCCAAACGGCGTATGTAAACAACACCTTTTCCTACAGCCTCGTTAACAATTTGTCATACCAAAGGACTACACTGTCACCGAGCATGTTGCAATGCACCAAGCATCCGAACGCTTCCCTTTACAGAGGGGAAGCCTAGGCCGTTTGGCGGAAGATGTACGGCTTTTGTTGACACGACAGCGGCAGCAGCATATGTTCAAATTCTTGCTGATAGTAGTAAAGCGTTACACTGCCCCGCTCACTCGATTGAGGCAGCACCCGATACGGGAGAAGTTCAAATGTTTCGTTCCGACTCGACCGCAAATGGCAACGTGGTCCGGCGTTTTTCTTCCGAAGGGGGTGGCCCTTCGGTGCCCCCTGCTTACGCGCAGCCAAGGCGGTTGAGCTACTTAGAACGCACAGCCAAAAGGATGATCGATATCGTCGGTGCGCTCATTTTCTTTGCCCTTTTCGGCCCGCTGTACCTCATCGTGGCGTTGAGCGTGGCCGTCAGCATGGGTCGGCCGGTGCATTTCTGGCAAAACCGGCTTGGCGAACGCGGGCAGCGGTTTCGCTTCTACAAGTTTCGCTCGATGGTGCGCAACTCGGAGGACGTACTGGATGAGTTCCTGAGCCGCAACGACATGGCTAGGACCGAATGGGACACGTTCCAGAAGCTCGAAAAAGACCCGCGGATCACCCCCATCGGAATGTTCATTCGCAAGCTCAGCCTGGACGAACTGCCCCAGTTCTGGAACGTGCTGAAGGGCGACATGAGTCTCGTCGGGCCACGCCCCTGCATGGAACGCCAGCGGAGTCTCTACGGAAAAGGCTGGGAACACTACTGCGCAGTGCGCCCCGGCATTACCGGCCTTTGGCAAGTGAGCGGCCGCAACCGGCTCTCCTATGCGCGCCGCGTCGAACTCGACGTTGAATATGTCTGCAACTGGTCGCTCTGGCTCGACATCAAGATCCTGCTGAAAACGGTTCGGGCCGTCGTGAGCGGAGAGGGGTCTCGATGAATTCCGTCCAGCCCGTCGTGCTCTGCGGTGGTAGTGGCACGCGCCTGTGGCCACTTTCGCGCAAGACTCTGCCCAAGCAGTTCGCCCCCTTGGTGGACAACAAGAGCCTGCTCCTGCTCACGCTCGAGCGCCTTCGCAAGCTCAATACTGAAGTCACTTGTGTAGCCGCCGAAGAGCATCGGTTTCTCGTCCAGGAAGGCATTGACGCCGCACAAGTGAGCGGCAAGCAGTTGCTCGAACCTGTCGCTCGAAATACGGCAGCCGCGATGGCAGCGGTGGCGCTCCTGGCTGAACCCGATCAATTGCTGCTCTTTGCGCCGGCTGACCATCACATCCCGGAAGGTGACCGGTTCGTTGCGACCATCCAACAGGGGATTCCCGCGGCGCTGCAGGGCTACCTCGTGACGTTCGGCGTGGAGCCGACTTTTCCGAGCACGGCCTACGGCTATATCCGTCAAGGCGAGAAGCTCGACGGCGCGCTTGCCACCGAGGCAGGCCATGCGGTGGCAGCGTTCATCGAAAAGCCGGCCGCGGCACGTGCCGAACAGTTGCTGCTTGAGGGCGGCAATCTCTGGAATGCAGGCATTCTCCTGGTGCAGGCCAAAGTGCTGATCGCCGCACTCGCGGAGCATGCCGGCGACATTCTTGACTCATGCAAGGCGGCCACTGCGGCGATTGAGACCGACGGGGATTTCCTCCGCATGGACAGCGCAGCCTTCGGACGCTGTCGCAGCCAAAGCATCGACTACGCGGTACTGGAGAAATGCAGCCGGGTCGCGGTGATCCCTTTTCAGGGCCGCTGGAGCGATGTCGGCAGCTGGAATGCGGTCGCCGATCTGCACGACGCGGATGTCAACGGCAACCGAATCAGCGGCCACGGCTTTGCAATGGGCGCCAGCAATACTTTCATCCATGCGCCCAGCCGGCCCGTGGTCGCCCTGGGTACGAAGGATCTGCTGGTCGTCGACACGCCCGACGCGCTGCTCGTTGCTCACAGTGAGTGTGCGGAGCAGGTCAAGGATGTGGTCGCCTTGCTGACCGCACAAGGACAAAGCCAGGCAACCCGGCATCGCCGCATTCCGAGGCCGTGGGGGGCCTACGACAGCATTGACGACGGGGAGCGTTTTGCCGTGAAGCGGCTGACCGTCAAACCCGGCGCGCGACTTGCGTTGCGGATGCACCATCACCGCGCTGAACATTGGGTGGTCGTCAAAGGGGCTGCGCGGGTCGTCTGTGACGACGTGGTGCGGCTCGTGAAGGAAAACGAATCGATCTACATCCCCGTCGGTGCGGTCTATCGGCTTGAAAACGCGGGCAAGACCACGCTCGAAGTGATCGAAGTCCAGACGGGTGGCTACTTGGCCGATGACGATGTCGTTCGTTTCGACGAGGCGTCCGCGGCCGCAGAAGGCGAAAAAAAGCTCGCCTAATTCTTCAATCCTGCGCCGAGGTGACATCGAATGAACGAGTTTCAGAAGCGAATCTTTGTGGCGGGCCACCGCGGGATGGTGGGCAGCGCGATCGTCCGCAGCCTCTCTGACAAGGGCTACACGAACATCATCAGCCGGAGCCATTCGGAGCTCGACCTCACCGACCAGGCTGAGGTCAGAGCTTTCTTTGCCGCCGAAAAGCCGCAAGAGGTCTATGTGGCGGCCGCCAAGGTCGGCGGCATCCACGCCAACAACACTTATCCGGCAGAGTTCATCTACTCGAACCTGATGGTCGAAGCGAACCTGATTCACGAGTCCTGGCGCACGGGCGTGAGCAAGCTTCTCTTTCTGGGGTCCAGCTGCATCTACCCGCGTCTCGCGCCGCAGCCGATGTCCGAGGATGCCTTGCTCACGGGCAAGCTGGAGCCGACCAACGAGCCTTATGCCGTCGCAAAGATTGCCGGCATCAAGCTCTGCGAGAGCTATAACCGGCAATACGGATGCGATTTCCGCAGCGTCATGCCGACCAATCTCTACGGACCCGGCGACAACTACCACCCAGAGAACAGCCACGTATTGCCGGCAATGATCCGCCGCTTTCATGAAGCAAAGCTGGCCGACGCACCTGCGGTCGTGATCTGGGGCACGGGCTCGCCGAAGCGCGAATTCCTCTACGTGGACGACATGGCAAGCGCCTGCGTCCACGTCATGGACCTTCCGCGCGAGGTCTATGCCGCCCACACGGAAGTCATGGCGAGCCACATCAATGTGGGAACCGGCGAGGATCTGTCGATCGCCGAGCTGGCGCAGCTGGTGAGCGACGTGGTGGGCTATCGCGGTCAGATTCAGTACGACACCAGCAAGCCGGACGGTGCGCCGCGCAAGTTGCTGGAGATTTCAAGGATTCGCAAGCTGGGATGGACGCCCAGGATGTCGCTGCACGACGGGATTGCGCACGCCTACGAAGATTTCTGCAGCGAAGAACTGGTCGCCTGAGCGGGGTTTGCCGGGCCGGGTTCGCCAACATGCAAAGATCATCGGTTTCATTGATTCCCCCCGGCGGCGGTGGCGTGCAGGACTATGCGAGCACCATCGCAGGTCCGCTTCACGCTCCGCCGCTCGAACTCACGCCGGACACAGACTCATCATCGTGGTCCGGCGATCTTCTGCTGCTCCACTTCAGCGGCTACGGCTTCCAGAAAAGGGGCGTGCCCCTGTGGCTCCTCAAGAGGATTGACAGCCTGCGTTCGCAGTTCGGCTCCTTCGGCGTCGTCTTCCATGAACTTTTTGCGTTCGGGCCGCCTTGGGGCTCGGCGTTCTGGCTCAACAGCATTCAGAAGCGGATCGCGCGCGAGTTGGTGTCCGTTTCAGACTTCTGGTTGACCAATCGGGACGAGTCGGCTCGCTGGCTGCTCGACCAACGCCAAGGCACGCCCCATCGGGTGCTGCCGGTTTTTTCAAACGTCGGAGAGCCGCAATCGATCGATGCCGAGAGACTTCCGAGGCTCGTCGTCTTCGGCAGCGCAGGCGTTCGTGCGAATGTCTACCGATGGGCCGAGGGCGAGGTTTTCCGCTGGGCCAGGAAGTCCGGCCTGGAAATCCATGACATCGGGCCCGCTTCGCAGGACCCGTTGCTCGTCCAGCGGCTTCGAGCAGAAGGCGTCGTATCGCACGGAAAGCTTTCGGCAGACCAGGTCAGCAAGGAGTTGTCGCAGGCAAGTTGCGGCGCCCTCGCCTATCCCACGGACTACGTTTCCAAGAGCGGCGTCTTTGCCGCCTACTGCGCGCATGGCATCTGCCCTGTCTTGCTTTCGAAGGAATACGACGCCCATGACGGGCTGCGGCCCAGCGTGCACTATGCTGCGGGCTTCGCCTCGCTGGACCCTGCGACTTCGGACACACTGGCCATCGGCCGCGAGGCGCGCCAGTGGTATGAACCCCATCGCATCGATGCGCATGTGTCCGCGTTGAAGACTTTGGTGACCGAGGTCCAAAAGTAAAGTGAACGACCTGCAATTTCTCTGGACGTCACGCGAGCGCCCCGAACTGGGTTCGAGGCGCTGGGTGGTGGTCTGGGCGAAACGTGCACTTCAGTTCCGCGCGCTCATGTCCATGACCTGGCACAGGCGCAAGCTGCGTTCAAGAGGCACTCAGATTGGACGGCTTTCAGTGCTGGACTCGCCCGACCTGAAGGGGCCCGGCGCCAACATCAGCATCGGGGAGCGGACATTCATCGCCCGCTCGGTGGAAATCGTCGCCCTTGAAAAGGTCACCATCGGCTCGCGGGTGGTCATCAACGACCGGGTGACGATCCTCACTGGGAGTCACCACGTCGGCGATCCGACCTGGCGCCAGTTCCGAAAGCCCGTTCGTATCGACGACTACGCGTGGATCGCCGTCGGTGCGACGATTCTGCCGGGCGTCACGATAGGCTATGGCGCCGTCGTCGGTGCTGGCGCCGTGGTCGCGAAGGACGTTCCACCGCTGGCGGTTGCGACGGGCAATCCCGCCAGCATTCGCCTGGACGTGCGGCCGCGCGACCTCGACTACGACCCCGTGATCTTCCTGGCGCCCTACGAAGCCTGGATCGGGCGCAGCAAGGGTCCGCTCGTCGCTTCGGCCGATGCTTTCCCGGCATCCGACAAGGGCTCGATGAATCCGGAAAAGCCGTTGCCATGAGCGCCACGCTCGCCAACTCCGCCTTTCCGCGGGCTTTGAACAAGTCGCTGGCGCTCAGCCGCGCCGGCTGGATGTTCCTCACGGTGTTCGTGATCATCGTTTTCGAAGGCGCATTGCGGAAATGGCTGGCGTCTTCGGTCACGTTGCCGCTGATCCTGCTGCGCGACGTCACGGCGCTACTCTTGATCTTTCACGCATGGAGATACGGCCACCTGAGACGGCAGATGAAGGTCGTGTCCGTGATGATCGCCTGGTCGTGCCTGGTGCTCGGATGGGGGCTGCTGCAACTCGTCGGAAGCGAGAGCTCGCCGACCATCCTCATCATCGGCTTGCGCTTCTGGCTGCTCTATAGCTGGTTCGCGGTGGCTGCCTTTGCGAGCTTGACCGAGGCCGACTACCGGGCTTCGATCATCGCAGGCGCCTGCATGATGCTGGTGATGGCGCCGCTTGCCGTGGTGCAGCACTTCTCTCCGCCAGGTGCCCGCATCAACACACAGTTGGACACCACAGACGAGGAAGGGATCTTCGTCGCCGTGGTCGGGGTCGTGCGCACAACCGGCACGTTCAGTTTCACGTCCGGCTATGCCACCTTCATGACGACGATCGCACCGCTGGTTTTCGGTATCTTGTCGGCGCGCAAGAACCGCACCTGGCAATTCATGTTCGCGCTCGCGGTCTTCACGGCCTTCGCCGTGGGGGCGCTGGTGAGCGGCTCGAGAACCGCCGTGATCTCGTCAGGAATGATGTTCGTGGCCTACCTTGCCGGCCGGCTCTTTTTCTCGAAAGTCCAGCACAAGCCGGCGGCTGCTCTCGCCGTCGTTGCCGCAGTGGCGCTTTTCGCGCTCTTCGCCTACTTCTTTCAAGAGTCGATCAGCGTCACCCAAACTCGTTTTGAACAAGCGTCGGAAGCGGAAAACTTCTGGGGTCGCGTTCTCACGATCCTGTTCGGCGAATCGGACGTCTACAAGGCGGTCGGCTGGTTAGGCAGCGGCGTAGGCTACGGTTCGAACTTGGCGACCTTCGTGCGCGTCGGCACTTCGGAGGCCTTCGCGCTGGCCGAATCCGAGGGCGGGCGCATCTTGCTCGAAGGCGGCCTCCTGGGCTTCGCCTATACGTTCTTGAAGATCATGGTCATCGGAGTCGGCATCTTCAAGAGCCTGCGCCTTAGCGCAAAGACGAACTCACCCTATCCCTTGATCGTCTGGCTCGCCGCTACGCTGGCCATATTGACGTGGCAGTCGAGCGGTCAGTTGACCGCCAACGGCCTGTTCGGCATCGTGCTCGCCTTCGCCCTCCTGGTCTTCCGCTACCCGAGGCTCGAGATCTTTCCGCGTCGTATCTCTCAAACGTGAGACTGCTCCACTTCGTTCCATCGGTCGATCCGCGTGGCGGCGGCACCGTCGAAGGCGTCAGGCGGCTTCGGGATGCCCTCGCGGAGCTTGGGCACCAGGGTGATCTGATCACGCTCGACAGCCCCGATGCGGATCACGTGACCGGGTTTCCCGGCCAGGTCACCGCGCTC
The DNA here is from genome assembly GCF_056399425.1 of Variovorax sp. 01N429. Taxonomy (NCBI): domain Bacteria; kingdom Pseudomonadati; phylum Pseudomonadota; class Betaproteobacteria; order Burkholderiales; family Comamonadaceae; genus Variovorax; species Variovorax sp. 01N429. The sequence continues at coordinate 245,570 of NZ_JBFTRG010000008.1, forward strand.
GGACCCTCGCGCGGCAGCTATCTCTACAACGATCGCGTGGTCCCCTGGCTGCAGGCGCATGCCGACGAGTACGACGCGGTGATCGTCAACGGCCTCTGGCAATACACCGGGCTTGCCGCATGGCGCGCGCTGCGCAGTTCGACGACACCGTACTTCGTCTATACACACGGCATGCTGGACCCATGGTTCAAGCGCCGCTACCCGCTCAAGCACATGAAGAAGTGGCTGTATTGGCCCTGGGGCGAATACCGCGTGTTGCGCGACGCCGCGGCGGTGATCTTCACATGTGAAGAAGAACGCCTGCTCGCGCGCGAATCGTTCTGGCTCTACAGGGCGCGCGAAGTCGTCGGCTCGTACGGAACCTCGACACCGCCTTCGAATGGCCGAACCCTCTCATCGACGTTCCTGTCGGCATATCCCGAGCTTCAAGGCAAGCGATTTGTGCTCTACCTCGGCCGCATCCATGAAAAAAAGGGCGGCGATCTGCTGGTGGATGCGTTTGCGCGCGTGCTCGCCGACTCGCCAGACCTGCATCTGGTGATGGCCGGCCCGGGTGATGACGACATCGTCGGCCGGCTGAAGAGTCGCGCCCAGGAGCTGGGCATCGCTTCGCGCATCTGCTGGACGGGGATGCTCTCCGGCGATCTCAAGTGGGGAGCGTTCTACGCCGCCGACGTGTTCTGCCTGCCCTCGCACCAGGAGAACTTCGGCATTGCCGTGGTCGAAGCGCTCGCTTGCGGTAAGCCCGTGCTCATCAGCGACAAGGTGAACATCTGGCGCGAAATCATGAACGACGGCGCGGGTATCGTCGCGGCCGACACGCTCGAAGGCACCGTCGATCTGCTCCAGCGCTGGCTGGCGTTGCAGAGCGCGGAAGTGACCGCCATGCGCATCGCGGCACTGCGATGCTTCCAGGAACGATTCCAGATCGGACAGGTGGCGGAAACGCTGGTTCGTATCATCGGTGACCACTCTCCCGGCACCTCGCACTTCGGCCCCATCGAGCGCGCGCCGAGCGAGCATCGGAATGCCGCCTGAGGGTCAATGAAGCTTCTCGTCTACGGTATCAACTTCGCGCCTGAACTGACCGGCATCGGCAAATACACCGGTGAAATGGTCGCCTGGCTGACTGCGCAAGGGCACGAAGTGCGCGTGGTCACGGCGCCGCCCTACTACCCCGACTGGGCCGTCTGGCCCGCCTACAGTGCATCGCGCTATGCCCGCGAAGACTGGCATGGAGCGACGGTCATTCGTACGCCGCTCTGGGTGCCCCGCAAGGTGACCGGGCTGCGCCGCCTGCTCCACCTGGGCAGCTTTGCCTTGACCAGCATTCCAGCCCTTCTGGCGCAATGGAAGTGGAAGCCCGATGTGGTCTGGGTCACCGAGCCCCCCTTGTTCTGCTCGCCCGCCGCCCTGGCGTTTGCGCGTCTTCGTTCAGCCAAGGCATGGCTGCACATCCAGGACTACGAAGTGGATGCGGCGTTCGAACTGGGTTTGCTCAAGGGCGCGCGGCTGCGATCACTGGTTACTTCAGTCGAACGCGGCCTGATGCGACGCTTCGACCGCATATCGACGATTTCATTGCGCATGCGGGAGCGCGCGAGCAGCAAGGGCATCGACGAGGCGCGCCTCGTCTCGCTCCCCAACTGGGCCAATGTCTCCGGCATTCGGCCGCTCAGTGCGGAAAGCCCGTATCGCGCCGAGTTGGGCATCGCGTCGGATGCGGTGGTCGCCCTCTATTCTGGAAACATGGGCGCCAAGCAAGGGCTGGAGACGCTGGCGGAGACTGCTTCCGCGCTGGCAGGCCGGCCTGAACTGCAGTTCGTGTTCTGCGGAAACGGCGCGGGCCGCGCAGAACTCATGCGGCGATGCGAAAAGCTGTCGAACGTGCGATTTCTCGATCTTCAGCCGAGGGAACGTCTCGGTGATCTTCTGGGGCTTGCGGACATCCATCTGCTGCCACAGCGCGCCGATGCGGCGGACCTCGTGATGCCATCCAAGCTCACGGGCATGTTGAGCAGCGGCAGGCCCGTGGTGGCCGGGGCGCGGCCCGAGACCGAACTCGGCCAAGTCGCCTCGCGTTGCGGGATTGCGGTTGCCCCCGACGATCCGGCAGCCTTCGCCGCCGCCGTGGTTTCACTCGCATCGAAGCCTGAATTGCGACGTGAACTTGGCCTCACGGCGCGGCGCTATGCCGAAGAACGCTTCGATCGTGACGCCGTGCTCAAGCAGTTCGAGCAGGATCTGGTGGCCTGCGTCAACGGCTCAGGCTCCGGCGGCTGACGCCGCCGCTCCTTTATCGCCCCGTCGACGCTAATGCTTCACTGCTCTTCGGGCAGGATGCTCTCGTAGTTGTAGTTGGTGTGGCGATAGCGGCCGTACTTGTAGGCGGTGTAGCCTCTGCGCCCGATATTCATCGCGTTCAGCAGCACACCAGTGGCGACCTTGCCGCCCATTGAAAGCCGTCGTGTGCTTTCCTTGATTTCACCCATGGTCGAAAGATCGGATCGCGCCACCAGCAGCACGGTGCCGGTATGCGCAGCAACCGTGCTCGTGTCGGCCGCCACCAGCACCGGCGGCGTGTCGATGACAACGAGGTCGTATTGCTCCGACAGGCGTTCCAGCATCGACTTGAACGAGTCGGACACCAACAGCTCGGCCGGGTTTGGAGGCAGTTGGCCGGTCGCCAGGAAATCGAGGCCCGGAACCACCTGCCGGTGCACAGTCTGCTGAACGGTCAAGCTGCCGGCGATCAACTCCGAAAGCCCGCCGTGGCGCTGCAAGCCGAAATACTGGTGCGTGTGGCCGCGTCGCAGGTCGGCGTCGATCAGCAAGGTGCGGCGCCCGGCAGCAGCCATCAGCGCGGCGAAGTTGGCCGAGACGAAGCTCTTGCCGACGCCCGGTGTCGGTCCCGTGATCAGCACCCGGTTGTTGGGTGACTCCAGCATCGCGAACTGCATTGCCGTACGCAAGCTGCGAAGGCTCTCGACGGCAGGGTCGTCCGGATGCTCGATCGCGAGCAGCCTGACGCCCGTCGCGCCGGTCAGGCGCCGCTTGGCAATGGCGTCCTGGTTGGCGCTCATCGGAATCGAAGAGAACACCGGCAAGCCGCTGTTGGCCTCGACCTCGTATGGATCGCGAATGCGGCGCTCCACAAAGGCGTTGCGCACGAACGCGGCGACGATGCCAAGGAACAGCCCCAGCGCCAGGGCCGCGGCCATGATCACGTTGCGCTTCGGCTTGATCGGATAGAGCGGCAGCACGGGCTGGTCGAGCACGCGGACATTGCCGACCTTGCCTTCCTTGACCAGGCGCAACTGCAGCGCGTTGTTCAGCAGCGACTGGTAAAGCTCGGTGTTCACCTTGACGTCGCGCTCCATGCGCACGGCTTCCTGCTGGATCGCTGGCAGGCCCTTGATCTTCGCCTGGATGTCGCCCATGTCCGTCTTGAGGGCCGCGATCTGCGAGTCCAGCGTCTGGATCAACGGGTGCGCCGAGGTGAAGCGGCTTTCCAGTTCACGCCGGCGCTGCTCTGCCTCGAGCAGCTTCGTCTGGCGGTCGACGGCCTGGCCGAGCACGAGGTTGGCTTCCTCGGTGAAAGCCACCGTGCCCTTCTGGTTCCGATAGCGGTTGTAGACCTCTTCCGAAGCCTCGAGTTGTTTCTTGAATTGCGGCAACTGGACGTCGAGGAAGGCGAGCGTCTTCTGCGCCTCCGCCGATTTGCGTTCGATGTTCTGCTTGACGTACTGGTCGCCGACCGCACTCAGGATCCGCGTCAAGCGGTACGGGTCGGTGTCTTCCCGCGAGACATTGATGATGCCGGAAGCCTTGCCGCGTTCCGTCAGGCTGAGGCTGCTCTGCAGGCCGAGAATGGTCGGCAGCTTGGCCAGTCGCTGGAGGTTGAAGTTCGCGCCGGACTTGCCGGCCAGCTTGGTCACGACCAGTTCGATCGGCCCGCGCGTGGATTCAGTCTTCAGGGGCGCGCCCACGGTGCCGGCGACCGGCTCGGTCAAGCCCGGGCCTGAGAGAGTGAAGTTGTTGTCGCCCTTTGCAGTGATCGTGAAGAGCGCGCCCTCCAACTCGACCGGCACGTCGAACTGATCCACCGCGATGGCTTCCTGGCCCGAAACATAGCCGTCGAGCCATAGAAAGCCCGGGTCCGAGAGGCCGGTGGAGCGGCGTGCCAACCAGCCACCGATGTAGGGGATGTAGCGCGGACCCGCGACGATGTAGAGCCGCGTCGCTTCCGCCGCCTGGGTCGCAATCAAGCGCGAGCGGAGAATTTCGATTTCCGCGCTCGCGGGCGTCTTCAGGTCGATCAGGCCTCCGGCCTCGCTCAGCACGCCCTTGCCGCTCGCGTCCGGCTCCTCGACCTGGATGACCATGTTGGTTTCATAGACCGGCCTCTCCAGGAACGCGTAGACGAAGCCGACCGCGAACACCACGAGCGTGATAGCGGCGATCAACCACTTGTTTGCAAGCAGCACCTCGACGTAGCGCCCGAGGTCGAAGTCCTCCTCCTCGGTAGGGCCGAACGAGCTGGGACTTGGATTGGGACTCGGAGTGGGTCCGGTCTTGGGTGTGAATGAGGAGTTCATCAACTGGATACTCTAGAAATGCGTTTGGCCCACTGCTGGGTACCGTCCTCGATCAGCGCCAGAGCGCTCCTGAATGCATCGCGGCCCTCGCGATAGGGGTCGGGCACGTCCTGATCGCTGAACTCGCAAAGCCGAAATACCTTGCCCTTTGAAAATTGATAGCGCGTCTCGATCTCGCGCCGTTGCTCGCGGTCCATCACCAGGATCAGGTCGGCCCGCTGGCACATGTCCTTGTTGACCTGCTGCGCGCGATGGCCGGCAATGTCGACCGCCCGCTCTTTCATCAAGTCGCAGGCGATCGGGTCCGGCGGCTGCCCGACCAAGGCCTCGAGGCCGGCCGAGGAGAGCTGTGCTTGCGGCAAGGCAGCGCCCAGCAACCCGGTCGCCATCGGACTGCGGCAGATGTTTCCAATGCACACGATGAGGACATTTCGAATGCTCACGTTGCGCGCCTATTGCACCGGCCTGACGACCGCGCGATACGTGGTCGCGGTGGTCGCGGTCGGAAGAATCAGGTTAAGCACGCGGTTCCACTGCACCAGCGGAACAGGGTCCACGTACACCACATCCTTCGGACGAAGGTCGAAGCCGTTCGCCATTGCAATCGCCGTTGGCGTCGCCGCGTCGAGATGGAAGATCGACTGGCCGCCCTTCTCTTCGTTGCGGATGACGTAGATCTGCAGCGGATTCGCCGTGGTCAGGTTCAGACCGCCGACTTCCGTCAGGGCGTCATTGAGCGAGAGATAGCCGTTGCGCATCAGGATGCCAAGCTGCTGGGTCACTTCACCCATCACGGTGACCTTGCTTTCATCGCGGTTGCGCACGTAGATCATGTCCCCCGATTTCAAGGGAATGCGGCTCGGATCGATCCCTGCGTCGGCCATGGCCATCAGGTTGAGCCGAATCGTCTTGCCGTCGCGCGTCAGATTGATGGACGAGCGGTCGCCCGACGGCAATATGCCGCCAGCGCGATTGATCGCCTCGGAGAGCGTCATCGGGATGTCGGTGAACACGAGCAAGCCAGGTTGCCGGATCTCGCCTTCCATGTAGGCCCGCTTGCTCCGGAAAGCCTCCACACGGACGCTCAGTTGCGGGTTTCGGTAGACGCGCGACAGCCGCTTGACCAGCGCATCTTCCATTTCCTGGATGGTCATGCCGGTGACCACGAGCGAGCCGGCGTACGGGAAGCTCAACTGGCCAGTGTTCGACACGATGAAGCCAGGCGCCGGGGAAACGCTGGCCGGGTCGGCCACGGTTGTCGCAGGGACGCCGCTGAACACGATTTCCGGGTGGTCCAGCACGGTGATGCCGACGACGTCACCGGGGCCGAGTCGGTACGGGCCCGGCTCGCCGAGCAAGCCCATGATTTCCGTACCCAATGTGGTCTTCTGCGTCGCAGCGCGCTGGGCCTGGATCAATTGCGGCGTGATCTCGGTGATGGCGCCAGCCGGCGGGGGATCGATCTCGGCCGTCGAGAAGCCGGAAGGCGAAACGGCTTTAGCGGCATCGTTGCCCGCGGAGCGGAAGCCTGGCGCCAGCGGCGCGCACCCCTGTACCAGGAGACCGACAGCAAGCAAACAAGCGGCGTGTAGTGAAAAACGTTTCAAGACCGACCTCATCGTGACCCAAGAATGAATACTTTTGCAAACAGTTACGCACTGTACCTCAGCTAAGGCTGGCACTCAAACCCTTTCTTGGCGTAGTTCATTAGGTAGAGGGCGGCGTAGGAAAAAGGCCGGTCGGGACGTCGTCCAGAATGCCCGACCCTCTCTACGGCCAATGTGCCCTCATCGGCATGCTATTGATTCAATAGCACTTTTCCGCAGCCGGCCGCGCGGCCTCAGGGGCTTTCGGTTTGCGCGGCACGCTTCCAGGCTGCGGAAGCCTGATCGGCATCGTCGCGAGCTTCGGCCAGTTGCGCAAGCGCTTGCCAGGCACGCCTGTGTAAATTAGCGTCCTGTAGGCCCAGTCCTGCCCGAGTCAACAACTGTTGGGCCTTGCCCCAAAGCTGCCGCTTCATGCAGGCCATGCCGGCAAGGTATTGCAGGTTGGGGTCGCGCGGGTTGTTCTTCTGCGCTGATTCAATGCGGGCGAGCCACTCTGCGTCGACCGAATCAAGCCCCGCTTCAAGCGCCCGTACCAGTTTCACACGCAGGGATTCGCCCAGACTCTGCGGCTGCTGAACCATGCGTTCCCAGATCGGCAGGAGCCACGCGCGCGCCACCGTCAGGTCGCCGCGCAGTGCCACCATGCGTTGTGCGGCATGGATTGCGACCTCAGGCATTTCGCGCTCGGAGTCTTCGAATGCACTCCATGCGCGCATCAGTTGGGCCGGATCGTGCACGCTCGACAGCAGCTCGGTCGCCAGGCCGCGCACGATACTTTGCGCCGCCGACTGCGAAAACGCCCGATGCTTCGCCAGCAGCCGAGCGGTTTCGAGCGCCTCCAGCGTCCGCCCATCCTGCCGCGCGCCCTTCAGGCGCAGCCTCAGCGCCAGCGTCCGCCGCTGGGCGCCGTGCGGCAGCTCTTCGAGGCGTGCCAGCGCAGCCGGCGCATCGCGATCGTCGAGGGCCCATCGGGCAGCGCGCAACTGCACGCCCTCGCGCGTCTCCGGAGTGACCATCAGTCCGCGCTCCGCGCTCTCATTGAGCGCCTGCTGAAGGTGGGCGTCACGCGCGGCCCGGTCCTGAAGGGCCTGGGCACTTTCAGCCGCCAAAAGATGCGCCATCACGCGAACCTGGTGCGCCTGCGGAAGCTTGGCGTCCAGTGCGGCAAGCGTCCTTTCCTGGACCAGCGCAGCGAGTGCCGCCTTGCGCGCGCGCGAGAAGCGCCCCGCCAGAAGCTGCACGGCCGAATCGAGCAGCGCGCCGTGCAACGCGCGCTCCTTTTGCTGCAGGCGCCATTGGCGCGCTTGCCTCGGCAGCGAAAACAGCGCCGAAAGACCACGCAAAGCGAAGTGCAGGAAAACGAAGGCCACCAGCAGGAGCAACAGCACCAAGTTCAGCGACAGATCAACTCGCCATGGCGGCCAGAACACGGTGATCGTGCCCTGGTTGTTGCCCGCAAAAAGGGCAACGGCGGCCGCGACGGCGAACAGTCCGAGAAGCCAGAGAGCTGCGCGCATGGGCCTAGCGACCGGCGGCCGCGGTGGCAAGCGCGGCCAAGGTTTCATCGACCCGCGGTGGCTCGCTGGTCTTCAGTTGCCCCTGAATCTCCTGAAGCATCGTCGCCGCAGCCTGCACGCGGCGCGATGCCGGATCGAAATAGCGATTGATCGACGTCGAGACGGACGCCAGCTCTCCGCGGGCCGTTTCCACCTGGCGCGACAGCACGGAAAGCCGCGCGTTGAGCAGCTTGAGCTTCAGGTTCTCCCGAAGGAAGAAGGTCTGGTCAGGCGTGAGCAGCACCGCTTCCGGTCGGTCCACACGGCCGACACGCAGCAGCGAACGCGCTTCGTTCTGGACCAGCAGGAGGAAACGCCTCCACCATGGCGCGCCGGGCGGCAAGGGTTCGGACTGAAGCGAATTCACGCCTCTGCCGCCCGCGGAGACAGCATTGGCAACTGGCAGGTCGTCGACGCTGCGGATCAAGTCGTCGAGTCTCCGGAGCGCGTCGCCGGCATCGGCGTTGGCACTGGCGCGGAGCCTGTCGGCATCGTGCTGCATCGCACGCTGCAGCGGCGCGAGGCGCGGTTGCCCGGCGCGGTCGATCCGCAGATCGCCGGCCTTGAGGGCCGCCAGCAACGGCTGCACGTTGCCAGTGACCTGCGCTTGCTGCAATGCCGACCGAATGGCCGCTTCGATATCGACCACCAGGTTCTCGTCGCGCGAGCGCGAGAGGCTTTGCATGAGCTCTTCGAGTTGGGAACGCTGAAGCGCGACTTCGCCGACGCGCGTCTCCACGAGTGCGAGTCGGCCGGCCGTATCGCGAACGATCTCCTGGGCCTGGCGGGCCAATGTGCGCGCCTCGAGGGACTGTGCCAGGGCATCGGCGCTTTGGCGCGCCAGCTGCTCCTGCATGCCGCTGACTCTTTGCCACAGCGCCAGCGAAATGATGAGCGCAACCAGCGCCACGACCGCAAGCAATCCGATCAGCAATCTCCACAGCAAGGCAGCGGCTGATGCGCCGGACAGGGAAGCGGCTTGCACAGGGGGGCGGACAGTGGAATCCGGCATGGGCTCGATCAGGACGGAAGCGTCGCTCATGCGCAGGATTCTATCGATGCGATCAGTGCCGCCAGGGATGGGCTGGAGACGATCACGCGCCCAAAACCCGCTGCACGCGCGGCGTCCGCCACGCGTTCGTGCGTGGCAATTGCGCTCGCGTCGTGCCATGCGATACCGGGGGTCATCCGCTGCAGATTGGTGATCGCTTCCGAACTGCTGAACAGCCAGATTGCGGAACCCGTTGCAGCTTCGGCCGCGAGCCGCCGCTCATCCTCGCTGAAGCTGGGGCTCACGCGCCGGTAAGCGGCCACGCCTTCGCAGATGCCGCCTGCCTCCGTGATTTCGCGAGCGAGCCAGTCGCGACCGGTCGCTTGCCCGGACGCGTCGCCGCCGCGAACGATCAGCACGCGGGTGCCCGGCCGCACCTGGCCTCGCACGAGCTGCCAGAGCGCCTCAGAATCGAATTGCGCGGCATCGGAGGCCGGAGCATCAATGGACGACCCAGGCACGCCCGCTTCGCACAGTGCACGGGTCGTGCCGGGCCCGGTCGCCCAGAAGCGGCAGCGAACGGCCGCATCGACCTCCGACTCGCGAAGGAAATGGCCGGCGGCTGCCGCGCTCACGAACATCAAGGCGTCGTATTCGCCGACACGCTGGCGTGCAGCGTCAAGCAACGTCCGGTCATGGAGCGGGGCGATGGTGATCAGCGGCAACGCAAGCGCATCCCATCCCTCCGAACCCAACGCATGCACCCATTTCACCGCCTCTGCGGCAGGACGCGTGACGATCACTCGCCGCGGCATGGTCTCAACGGGCGCCAGCGGCGCGCAGCATCCTGGCGGCGGAGTCACCAAGCGCGCCAGCCTGGGCAAGATCAGCCGCCTCGGCCACGGCATGCACGCGCACCAGCGGCGTCACGCCCTCAGGGTCGCCCCAGGCGGCATCGATGCGCAATGCGCCGTTCGACTGCCATCGGGCGTGCGCCGCGAGCGGCATTGAACAACTACCGCCCATGGCGCGGCTCACTGCGCGTTCGGCGGCCGTGGCAATTCCGTCGGTGCGGCTCGACAACGGCGCGAGCAGGTTGATGAGGTCCGCGCGATCTGCCCGGATTTCGATGCCCAGTGCGCCCTGTCCCGCAGCGGGAAGTATGGTGTCGGGCTCGAATGTTTCGCGGATGCGGTATTCAAGATCGAGCCGCTTGAGCCCGGCGGCTGCGAGCACGATGGCGTCGTACTGCCCTTCATCGAGCTTGCGCAAGCGCGTGTCGAGGTTGCCGCGCAAAGGCTCGATGCGGAGGTCAGGGCGCAGTGCACGCAGCAGCACCACGCGCCGTAAGCTCGAAGTACCGACAACAGCGTTCGCAGGCAGTTCGTCGAGAGAGGCATAGCGCGGCGAGACCAGGGCATCGCGCGGGTCTTCGCGCTCCAGCACGCAGGCGAGCGCGAAGCCTTCGGGAAGATCCATCGGCACATCCTTCAATGAGTGCACGGCGATGTCGGCGCGCCCTTCTTCGAGCGCGAGTTCGAGTTCCTTGACGAACAGGCCCTTGCCGCCAACCTTGCTGAGCGAGCGATCCAGGATCTGGTCGCCACGCGTCGTCATGCCGAGCAGACTGACGGTGTGGCCCTGTTCTTGCAGCAGCGCCTTGACATGCTCGGCTTGCCACATTGCCAGGCGGCTTTCGCGCGTGGCGATCACGATGTTGCTCAAGACCGTTCCAGTGAGAGAGAGTACCTGCAGGGATGCTAGCATGTTGCGCCGCAGCAACGTTGCCGCAGGCCGACCTGACGAGGAGAAGATTCGCATGAAGACGACCCCCGCCCCTGCTGCCGCCAAGCGCAGGCCCAGTGACGAAGACCTGCCGCTGATTGCCGACATCCGATTGCTCGGACGCATCCTGGGCGACGTGATCCGCGAGCAGGAAGGCGAGGAGAGCTATGCACTCGTCGAGAAGATCCGCAAGCTGTCCGTTGCCTTTCGGCGCGACGCGGACCATGCCGCGGACCGAGCGCTCAAGAATCTGCTCAAGGGTCTGAGCGCCGAGGCGACGGTCAGGGTCATTCGCGCGTTCACTTACTTCAGCCATCTGGCCAACCTCGCCGAAGACCGGCACCAGATCCGCCGCAGCACCGAGGCCGAACGGGCCGGAGAAAGCGCCGAAGGCAGCCTGGCGGTCGCCCTCGCACGCATCCGCAAAGCCGGCATCAAGCCCGAAGCCGTGGTCGAATCGCTCGCGCACAGCTATGTGTCTCCGGTGCTCACGGCACATCCGACGGAGGTGCAACGCAAGAGCATCCTCGACGCCGAGCGCGCCATCGCACAACTGCTCGCGGCGCGCGACGACATCGCGCTGCGCCAGCTCGCGTTCGCCGGCAAGAAAGATGCCCTCACGCCCATCGAATACGCCGAGAACGAGAAGCAGATGCGCACCCGCGTCACCCAGTTGTGGCAGACGCGCCTATTGCGCTTTTCCAAGCTGACGGTGGCCGATGAGGTCGAGAACGCACTCAGCTATTACGAAGCGACCTTTCTGCGCGAGATTCCGCGCGTGTATGCCGAGCTTGAGAAAGCGCTGGGCAACGGATCCGGCAGCGCGCCTCCCGTGGCGCCTTTTCTTCGCATGGGCCAGTGGATCGGAGGCGACCGCGACGGCAACCCCAATGTGACCGCCGAGACTCTGGAATACGCCCTGCGTCGCCAAGCCGAGCTGGCATTGCGCCATTACCTGACCGAAGTGCACTTCCTCGGCGGCGAGCTTTCGTTGTCGGCCACGCTGGTGGACGTGTCGGTGGAGATGCAGGCCATGGCCGAGCGCTCGCCCGACAAGAACGAGCATCGCGTCGACGAACCCTACCGCCTCGCGCTGACCGGCATCTATGCGCGGCTGGCAGCCACGCTGCGTGATCTGACCGGCGGGCAAGCCGCTCGCCACGCCGTGCCGCCGCAGAATCCGTACCTCAAGGCCGAGGAGTTCCTCGCCGATCTGCACACCATCGAAGAGTCCCTGGTGGATCAGCACGGCGCCGTGCTGGCCTCTTCACGTCTGCATCCGCTCATCCGCGCAGTGGAGGTGTTCGGATTCCATCTCGCCACGGTGGACCTCCGGCAAAGCTCGGACAAGCACGAGGCAGTGGTGGCCGAGCTCCTCGCCAATGCGCGCATCGAGCCCGAATACGCCGCGCTGCCCGAAGAAGCCAAGCAGACGCTGCTGCTGCGTCTGCTGGACGATGCGCGCCCCTTGCGCGTTCCCGATGCCGACTACTCGCCGCTCGCGAAGAGCGAACTCGCCATCTTTGCGGCGGCCCGCGCCGCGCGCGCGAGGTTCGGCGCGGCGGCCATCCGTCACTACATCATCAGCCACACCGAAACCGTGAGCGACCTGCTCGAAGCGCTGCTTCTTCAAAAAGAGGTTGGCTTGCTGCGCGGCACCTTGGGTGGTGGTGCCCCCACGCACGGCACTGACGTGTCCTTGCTGCCCCCCGAGGGGGAGCGCGCTGGCTTGGGGCGGCCCGGCGCTGCGCGCGGCAACGCCACCTGCGACCTGATCGTGGTGCCGCTCTTCGAGACGATCGAAGACTTGCGAAACGCCGCGCCGATCGTGCGCGCCTTCTATGCCCTGCCCGGCATCCATGCCCTGATCCAGCGCTCGGGCGCCGAGCAGGACGTGATGCTCGGCTACAGCGACAGCAACAAGGACGGCGGGATCTTCACCAGCAATTGGGAGCTCTATCGCGCCGGGCTGGCCCTCGTGGCATTGTTCGACGAATTGAATGCGGAGAGCCGCGTGCCGATCCGCCTGCGCATGTTCCATGGCCGTGGCGGCACTGTGGGCCGTGGCGGCGGCCCCAGCTACCAGGCAATCCTTGCGCAGCCGCCCGGCACCGTGCGCGGGCAGATCCGGCTGACCGAGCAAGGCGAAGTGATCGGGTCCAAGTACGCCAACCACGAGATCGGCCGGCGCAACCTCGAGACCCTGGTCGCGGCCACGCTCGAAGCCACGCTGTTGCCGACGGCCAAGGCGGCGCCAAGCACCTTCATGGCCGCGGCGGCAGAACTCTCGGCCGCCAGCATGGCCGCCTACCGCGCGCTGGTCTACGAGACGCCCGGTTTCGGCGACTACTTCTTCAGCGCCACGCCGATCCGCGAAATCGCCGAACTCAACATCGGCTCGCGCCCCGCTTCGCGCAATCCAAGCCGCAGCATCGAAGACCTTCGCGCCGTGCCGTGGAGTTTCAGCTGGGGGCAATGCCGGCTCACGCTGCCGGGCTGGTACGGCTTCGGTTCCGCCATCGAGCAGTTCCTGGCGGCTGGCAATCCGGCCGCGCGCAAGGAGCGCCAGGCGCTGCTGCAACGCATGTATGCGCAATGGCCGTTCTTTCGCACCCTGCTGTCCAACATGGACATGGTGCTCGCCAAGAGCGATCTGGCCCTGGCGTCGCGCTATTCGGAACTCGTGGCCGAGCGCAAGCTTCGGCAGAAGGTCTTTTCGATGATCGAGGCCGAATGGCACCGCACGTCGGACGCCCTCGTTCTGATCACCGGCGCGCGCCAGCGGCTGGAGGGGAATGCTGAGATGCAGCGCTCGATCCGCCATCGCTTTCCCTACATCGATCCGCTTCACCACCTGCAAGTCGAGCTGATGCGACGCTATCGCGCTGGCCAGGTCGATGAACGCCTTCGCAGTGGCATCCACATGTCGATCAACGGCGTGGCCGCAGGGCTTCGAAACACCGGCTAGAAAGGCCGATCGGGGAGCTACTCGCCCAGCAGCTCTCCGATCGGCTGCAGATCCTCGATGTGGTCGCAGATGGCCTTGGCGACCATCATGATCGGAATGCCGAGCAGAAGCCCCCAAATGCCCCAGAGCCAGCCCCAGAAAATCACCCCGACGAACACGGCGACGGGATTCATGCGGCTCGAGCGGCTCGTGAGAAACGGAACGAGCAGGTTGCCCACCAGCGTGTGGATCAACAGCGAAACGCCCCCCACCAGCAGCCCCATCTGGATGCTGTTGAATTGAAGGAATGACACCAGCCCGGCGGCGGCCATGACGATGACCGAGCCAATGTACGGAATGAGGTTGGTCACCGCCGCAACAATGCCCCAGACCGCCGCGTTCTCGAGTCCGATGCCCCAGAAGGAGATGCCGGTGGCAACGCCGACCAGCGCGCTGGTCAGGATCTGCACCATCAGGTAGCGCTCGATGTTCTTGGTGATGTCGTTCAGCACGTGCACCGTGATCTTTTTCTTCTCCAAGCTGGGCCCTGTGATCTTCACGAGCTTGCGGCGAAACGTGTCCCCCGACCCCAGCGCGAAAAACGTCAGGAAGGCGACGAGCGTGAGCTGGCCGGCGGCGGCGATCAGGCCGACCGTGCCGCTCCACAGATAGTCACTCACATTGAACGACGGCTTCTCGATCACCACGCGAGCCACGCCTTTGCGGGCCGCAACCTTGGCCGAGTTCTCTTCCGCCGCCTGCTCGAGCTGCGCGGCTGCCTTCTGCACGGTGTCAAGGGCACTCGTGTCCGTGTTGCGGGGGCTGGTGCGCATCGCGAGCCTCAGCTTCTGCGCCGCAACCGGCAAGGCATCGAGCAGCGCCGAGGCATTGCCGTAAAGCGAATAGCCGGTCCAGCCGAAAGCTCCGCCGACGCCGAGCAGGATCACGGCCGCGCCAATCCAGCGCGAGATCCTGCAGCGTTCGAGCAGGTCGACCAGAGGCGACAGGGCATAGGTCAGCATCAGGCTGACCATCAATGGAATGAACACCGCTGCTGCCCAATGCAGCGCGAAGACACTGGCGAGGACGGCAAGCAGCACCAATGAGGCGCTGCGCACATCGACCGGCATGTGCAGCAGCACGCGTTCGGTCGGCGGCTCTTCGGCGGACGGAACCTCCTCTCCGGTTCTTTCGCTCGCCTTTTCTGCAGACGCCAGTTCGGCTTCGCCTTCGACCTCGACGACTTCGAGTTTTTTCTCGATCTTCAAGTCGGACTCGGTCACGGCGCTCATCGCGGCTCCTTCAACACTTCTCGAACCGTCGGCAGCTGACGCCGCGAGACCACAACCGGCTCGGGAATACCGTCCAGCCGCAACGCCCAGCCTTCCGCATCCTCGCCATCATCGTATTTTTCGAGCGCACGGATCGCCCCGCGTGCCACCAGCGCATTGCGGTGCACGCGCACAAAACGCGCCGGGTAGCGCTCTTCGAGCTCGGCAAGCGAGCCATCGAAGATATGGCTGCGAGATGCCGTGCGAACGGTCAGGTACTTGAACTCGGACTTGAGATACAGCACTTCGGACAGCGGCACTCTTTCGGTACGCCCGCGGTCCTGGATGAGCAGCACGTCCTGCGGCTCGGCCTGGGGGGTGGCGCGGCGATCGCGGAGATGGCGCTCGACCTTCTGCAGCGCTTGCTGAAGGCGTTCGCCCCTTACCGGCTTCGTGAGGTAGTCGAGGGCCTCCAGGTCGAAAGCTGTCACGGCATGAGCGGCATAGGCCGTGACGAACACCACCGCCGGCGCACCTTGCTGGCTGCGCAGACTGCGTGCAAGTTCAAGGCCGTCGATGCCGGGCATATGGACATCCAGCAGCACCAGGTCGAAGTGCGTTGCAGAGAGGCATTTCAGCGCGACATCACCGTTCGCGGCCTCGGCCACCACTTCGGCCGCGGGCGACCGGCATTCGGCCAGCAGCGCGCGCATGCGCGAGCGCGCCAGGGCTTCGTCATCGACGATCAATGTGCGTAGAGTGCTCATGATGCAGCGGGAATGGCAATGCGGACACGGTAGTGCTTCTGGTCCATGCCGGCACTGAATTGCGCCTGCATGTCGTGCAGAAGCCGCAGCCGGTCGCGCACGTTGGCGAGCGCGATCCCGTGGCCGCGCGGAAGGGGCTGGTCCGCCCATCGCAGTGGAGGAAGGCTGTTGATGACTTCGATCAGCACCAGGCTGCCCCGGCGTTCAGTGCGGATGCGAAGCTTGGCAGCTTCAGGGCTCGGCTCCACGCCATGCTTGACCGCGTTTTCCACCAGGGGCTGCAACAGCAGTGGCGGCAGACGAGCCGAATTGGCATCGGGATCGATGTCCCAACGCACCCGCATGCGGTCGCCGAAGCGCACCTGCTCGATGGCAAGGTAGCGCTGCGCCAGCGCGATTTCATCAGCAAGGGTGACCGAGTCCCCGGGATCGGCGAGCGCCTGCCGGAACAGCTCGCTCAGGTCTTCAAGCATTGCCTCGGCTTTCGCGGGCTCTTCGCGCACGAGCGCGATGGCGCTGTTGAGGGTGTTGAAGAGAAAGTGCGGCCGGATGCGTGACTGAAGCTCTTCGAGCCGCGCGGTGGTGGCGGCAGGCGTCTGCCCGCGCGCCCGGAGTATCAATGCCGCCATCATCAAGCTTGCGAACAGCGCGCCCGCCAGGGCACTGCCGATCCATGGGGCGACGCCGACCGCGCCGGTCAGGCGAAGCAGGGCGCATCCGTAGAGCCCTGACGCAGCGCCGAGGATGGCACCGGCTGCGTACTGCCCCCGCTGGGGCAATCGCCCCAGCAGCTTCTTGAGCGCACAGGCAGCCAGCAGCCAGAGCAAGGTCGCGGGCAGCGCGCCGCCTGTCACGGTGGCTGCAAGCAGCAGCCACTCGGCGATCGTCGACGCGAGAAACAGCGCGACAATCGCGACGACTGTCTCGACGAACAGCACCGCACGCAGCACCACGCCGATCTGGCACGCATCGAAAACCACCGACCCGTCGCGCAGCGGCGCTCGCACACCGGCTTGCGAAGGCGTGGGCGAAGAAGGGGTGGCCGATAAAATCGACGGGTTTCGCATCAATGAAACACTGGGTGACCAACCCATTATTGCCTCCCGACTGTTTCCCATGACCCAAAACCAATTCGACAAGAAATCCGAAGCCTGGTCCGCCCTGTTCTCCGAACCGATGAGCGACCTGGTCAAACGCTATACCGCCAGCGTCTTCTTCGACAAGCGGCTGTGGCAGGCAGACATCGAGGGTTCGCTGGCGCATGCGGCGATGTTGGCAGCACAGGGCATCATCGGCGCGCAGGACCACGCCGCAATCGAACGCGGGATGAAGCAGATTTCAGAGGAAATCGAGTCCGGCAGCTTCGACTGGAAACTCGATCTCGAAGACGTACACCTGAACATCGAGGCGCGCCTGACGCAATTGGTCGGCGACGCCGGCAAGCGGCTCCATACTGGCCGAAGCCGCAACGACCAGGTCGCGACCGATGTCCGGCTCTGGCTGCGCGGCGAGATCGACCTCATCGGCGGGTTGCTGGTCGATCTTCAGAGGTCGCTGCTCGAGCTCGCCGACAAGAACGTCGACGTGATCATGCCGGGCTTCACCCACCTGCAGGTTGCGCAGCCGGTGAGCTTCGGGCATCACATGCTGGCGTACGTGGAGATGTTCTCGCGCGATGCCGAGCGCATGGCCGACGTGCGCAAGCGGGTCAACCGGCTGCCGCTCGGCGCCGCCGCTTTGGCGGGGACAAGCTACCCGCTCGATCGCGAGGCCGTTGCCAAGGCGCTGGGCATGGACGGCGTCTGCCAGAACAGCCTCGACGCCGTGAGCGACCGGGATTTCGCCATCGAATTCACCGCCGCGGCTTCGCTCGCCATGGTGCACATCAGCCGGCTGAGCGAAGAGCTCGTGCTTTGGATGAGCCAGTCCTTCGGCTTCATCGACATTGCCGACCGCTTCTGCACGGGCAGCTCGATCATGCCGCAGAAGAAAAATCCGGACGTCCCTGAACTCGCGCGCGGCAAGACGGGCCGCGTGGTCGGGCATTTGATGGCGCTCATCACCCTCATGAAGGGGCAGCCGCTGGCCTACAACAAGGACAACCAGGAAGACAAGGAGCCGCTCTTCGACACGGTCGACACGCTCAAGGACACGCTTCGCATCTTTTCCGAGATGGTGGGCGGAATCACCGTCAAGCCCGAAGCCATGGAAATCGCCGCCCTGCGCGGCTATGCAACCGCAACCGACCTCGCCGACTACCTGGTGAAGAAGGGCCTGCCCTTCCGCGACGCTCACGAGACGGTGGCGCACGCCGTCAAGGCAGCGATATCGCACAAGGTGGACCTGTCGGAGCTGCCGCTTGCCGTGCTGCAGGGCTTCAATCCGACCATCGACAAGGACGTCTACAGCGTGCTGAGCTTGCGCGGCTCACTGACCGCGCGCAATGTTCTCGGCGGGACTGCGCCAGCCCAGGTGCGCCAACAGATCGCACGGCACCGCGCACGCCTCTCCTGAGCAATACGCCCTTGGGCGAGGCCGCGTCGGCCGTCGGGAGTGTTCCCAATTGTAAGTTTGTAGTGCTAAAGTTTGGCACGCTTCGCGCTTGCACTTCAGCAAGACCTGCCGCCCGAAGGTCGACATCTAGCGTCTAACTCATGGAAACACCCAGCTGCGTCGTCGTCATCCTGACTTTCAACTCCGCCTCGATCGTGCGGGAAACCGTGTCCCAGGCGAAGAAGGTGAGCCCTCACGTGTTTGCCGTCGACTCGCATTCGACGGATGGCACGCCCGCGATCCTGGCCGAACTCGGCTGCACCGTGGTGCAGCGCCCGTTTTCGAACTACAGCGACCAGCGAAACTGGGCCATTTCACAGATCGAGCCGTCGTATGGCTGGCAACTCCATCTGGACGCGGACGAAGTGCTGGACGAGCGGGCGGTGGCGGAGATCAACGCCGTCCTGGCCGGCACGCCTGAATTCGATGCGTACCTCATCAGACGGCGCGACTACTTCATGGGCAAGATGCTGCGTTTCAGCGGCGTTAACCCCTGGCACCTGCGGCTCTTTCGCTCTGGCGTCGGACACTGCGAATCCCGGCTCTACGACCAGCACTTCATCAGCCCCGCGAAGCCGGGCCGGCTGAGCGGCTACATGCACGACAAGAACTCGGCGAGGCTGACGGACTGGATCGCCAGCCACAACCGCTGGAGCGATGCCGAAGCCAAGGAAAAGCTCGGCCCCCGCGCCCCATCCGACAAAGTCTTGCAAGCTCGGCTGACAGGCGATGCGCGCGAACGGACGCGCTTCATCAAGGAAATCTATTACAAGCTCCCCACGGGACTTCGTTCACTCAGCTATTTCGTCTACCGTTATGTTTTTCGGCTCGGCTTCCTGGATGGCACGAGGGGCTTCTACTTCGCCTTCTTCCAGGCGCTGTGGTTTCGCATGCTCATAGACGCGAAGATGTACGAGAAACGCACCCAGCAAACCCTGAACTGATCTTTACGGAGTGATCACGCGCATGCGTCAATACAACGCCTCCAAGCGAATGCTCGTCACCGGCGGCGCCGGTTTCCTCGGCAGCCATCTGTGCGACCGCCTCCTCGAACAGGGGCACGACGTGCTGTGCGTCGACAACTTCTTCACCGGCACGAAGCGCAATGTCGAGCACCTGCTCGACCACCCGCGCTTCGAACTGATGCGGCACGACGTGACCTTTCCGCTCTATGTCGAGGTGGACGAGATCTTCAATCTCGCCTGCCCCGCCTCGCCGGTTCACTACCAGCACGATCCGGTGCAGACCACCAAGACGAGCGTGCACGGTGCGATCAACATGCTCGGCCTGGCCAAGCGGGTGCGCGCCAAGATCCTGCAGGCCTCCACGAGCGAGGTCTATGGCGACCCGGAGATCCACCCGCAGGTCGAGTCGTATTGGGGCCGTGTGAACCCGATCGGCATCCGAAGCTGCTATGACGAAGGCAAGCGCTGCGCCGAAACTCTGTTCTTCGACTATCACCGCCAGCACAAGCTGCGCATCAAGGTCGTGCGCATCTTCAACACCTACGGACCGCGCATGCACATGAACGACGGCCGCGTGGTGTCGAACTTCATCGTGCAGGCGCTCCGCGGCCAGGACATCACCATCTACGGCGACGGCCACCAGACGCGCAGCTTCTGCTACGTGGACGATCTCGTCGAAGCCATGATGCGCATGATGAACACCGGCGACGACGTTCCCGGGCCGGTCAACATCGGCAACCCCGGCGAATTCTCGATGCTGGAGTTGGCGAGCAAGGTCATCGAACTCACCGGTTCGAAGAGCAAGCTGGTGCGCATGCCGCTGCCTGCCGACGATCCCAAGCAGCGTCGGCCGGACATTTCAGTGGCGCAGAAGGAACTCGACGGCTGGGCGCCCCGCACTCAGCTCGCCGAAGGTCTCAAGCAGACAATCGCCTACTTCGACAAGATCCTCGCGGAACCTGCCGCGACCTGACCTCATGAATATCACCATCATTGGCACCGGCTATGTCGGGCTTGTCACGGGCGCGTGCCTGGCGGACATCGGCAATCACGTCTTCTGTCTCGACCTGGACGAACGCAAGATCGCCACGCTCAATTCGGGCGGCATTCCGATCTACGAACCTGGCCTGGCCGAAGTCGTCGAGTCGAACGTCGCGGCCAAGCGGATTTCCTTTTCCACCGACATCGAAGCCGCCGTGGCGCATGGGGACATCCAGTTCATCGCCGTCGGAACCCCGCCCGACGAAGACGGCAGCGCCGACATGCAATATGTGCTGGCCGCGGCGCGCAACATCGGCAAATACATGAACAGTTTCAAGGTCATCGTCGACAAGTCGACGGTGCCCGTGGGCACGGCCGATCGCGTGACGGCGGTGATCCAGGAAGAGCTCGACAAGCGCGGACGCGCCGACCTGCATTTCTCCGTGGTCAGCAACCCCGAATTCCTGAAGGAAGGCGCGGCCGTCGAGGATTTCATGCGGCCCGACCGCATCGTCATCGGCTATTCGGACGACGAACACGGCCGCGAGGCACTGCGCTGGATGCGCAAGCTGTATGCGCCCTTCAATCGGAACCACGAGCGCACGCGGGTGATGGACGTGCACTCGGCGGAGTTCACCAAGTACGCCGCCAACGCGATGCTCGCCACACGCATCAGCTTCATGAACGAGCTGGCCAATCTGGCTGATCGCGTGGGCGCCGACATCGAAGCCGTGCGCCAGGGCATCGGGTCCGATCCGCGCATCGGCTACAGCTTTCTGTATGCCGGCACTGGCTACGGCGGAAGCTGCTTCCCCAAGGACATCCAGGCGCTGACGCGCACCGCGCGGGGCAACGGGCAGACGCTGCGCGTGCTCGAAGCCGTGGAAGCCGTCAACAACGAGCAGAAGCGCGCGCTGACCAACAAGGTGCTCGCGCGATTCGGCAACGACCTCAGTGGACGGACCTTTGCGCTGTGGGGGCTGGCTTTCAAGCCGAATACGGACGACATGCGCGAAGCACCGAGCCGCGTCGTGATCGACGTGCTGCTGCGTGCCGGTGCCAAGGTGGTGGCGCATGACCCGATCGCGGTCGAGGAAACCCGGCGCGTGCTGCAACTCGACTTTGCGGACGCGCCTTCGCTGGTCGAGCAGATCAGCTACTGCTCGCCCAAGGATCCGATGAGCGCGCTGGACGGCGCGGACGCACTGATCATCATCACCGAGTGGAAGGCCTATCGCAGCCCCAACCTCGAGCGGCTCAAGTCGCTGATGAAGTCGCCGGTCATCTTCGACGGCCGCAACCTCTACGAGCCGAGCACGATGAAGCAAGCCGGCATCGTCTATCACGGCATCGGGCGCAACAGCTTCTGAGTCCGTGTCGATGGCGTTGAAATCTGCCCGGCTGGCCGTTCTCTCGCTGGCACTGCTGAGCGGGTTTGCGTCGCAGGCGCAAAACGTCTCCGCTCAGGCCCGCTGGCAAGGCGAGCTGAATGCCTTTGCGCAAGCCGACCGCGAGCATCCCCCCGCCAAGGACGGCGTTCTCTTCGTCGGCAGTTCGACCATTCGCATGTGGCCGGACATCGCGCGCGACTTTCGGGACCAGCCGGTGGTGATCAATCGCGGGTTCGGCGGCTCGACCATGGAAGATTCCAGCTTGTTCGCCCGGGAGCTCGTCGTGCGCTACAAGCCGAGGCTCGTGCTGGTCTACGCCGGCGACAACGACCTGGCCGAGGGCCGCTCGCCGATGCAAGTGCTTGAAAGCTTTGCGCGCTTCGCGAACGTGGTGCGCTCCGATCTGCCGGACACTCGCATCGCCTTCATCTCGGTCAAGCCCAGCCCCTCCCGGGAAAAGCTGATGCCGCAGATCCGGGAAACCAACGACGCGATCGCGGCCTATCTTCGCAGGCTTCCCAACAGCGACTACATCGACGTATACACGCCGATGCTGGGCGCGGACGGACGGCCCCGCCCCGAGTTGTTCCGCGCCGACCAGTTGCACATGAACGACGAAGGCTATCGCTTGTGGCAGTCGTTGATCGCGTCGCACCTGCCCGATCCGACCCAGCGCCCCGATCCGTCAGTCGCTCAGGGGCTGCGCTAGACGGGCGGGCATTTTCTTTCGCTCGTCTCCCCAGAGGCTGATCCGCGCCACCGCGTAGAGCCCGCAAAACACCGCGCCCAGCAGCAGGGCGTCGCCCCACCAAGGCCGCACGGTCTGGCTGTCGCCGTGGATCGCGAGCACCAGCAGGACCGCCACCAATTGCGCGCAGAACACCGGCAATGAAGCGCGCCCCATCGCTTCCAGCCAATGCAGGCGCGGTATGCGCCGCATGAAGGCCGGACCGAACTGGATGGCGAGGATGCCGAGCACGACGAGATTCACGATCCGGAGCGGACCGAGCAGCCATTTGTCGAACAGCAGGTTGAGCTCCGTATCGCCCCCGAAAGGCGCTTGCCCGTTGATGCCGTGGTGCCGCCAGTAAACGCCGTAGATCGCCGTCGCGCCAGCGAGCGTGATCAACCACCTTGGAAAGCGAAAAGGCTGCGCGTCGGGCGCATTGCGGCTCGCGCCCATCCACAAGCCGGCGAACCAAAGGAACTGCCATGCAAACGCATTGAAAGCCCCCGTCTCATGGAACGGCACCGACAGGCCCAGGTGCCGTGCCGCCGCTTCGTAGAGCCACTCGCTCAAGCCGAACTGCGCCAGCGCCCAAACGGTTGCGCTCGCCGCCATCACGCCGATCCAGCCACGCCGCAGTGCGAAAGCCAAGACCCAGGGGCTCATCAACATGAAGAAGATGTACATCGGCAAGATGTCGAGCAGTGCCGGTTCATAGATCAGCAGCAGCGAATAGATGAAGCCCTCGCGCGGATTGGCGAGATAGAAGGACAACAGGTTCTTGACTGCCGGCTGGTCGATGCGCAGCCCCACTGCCGAGATGATGGTGAACAGGAACAACAGCGTCGCGGCCTGGCTCAGGTACACCTTGAGCGCGCGCCGCCAGAAAGCCCGGCGCATCGAGCTCACGCCCTGGTTGTAGCTGACGCGGCTGTAGACCCCTCCCGACACGAAGGCCGACAGCAACACGAAGCCCTCCGCCGCCGAGACGAATCCGAAGGGCTGCCCCAGCGGATCGGTGAGGCGCGTCGGCAAGTGGGTCACTGTCATCAGCACAAGCATGAGCCCGCGCAGCGCATCGATCTCCCAGTAGCGTTTCACCGGATGCTCGGGTTCGTCTGAAGAAAGGTCAGGCCAGTTTGCGGATCGCGTCGATCACGGTGGCACTGTAGTTGCGCCACGTATAGGTGGCGGCGTGCTGGATCGCCTGTTGTTTCATCGCGGGGAGTTCCTGCCTGTTCTGGCTGAACCAGGCGAGTTTTTCCGCGATTTTTTCGGGCGAGCGAATCGGCACCAGGAAACCGGTCTTGCCCTCGATGATCAGGTCTTCCCCGCCGGTGTTGGGCGTGATGACCAGCGGCAAGCCCTGGCTCATGGCCTCCTGCATCACGAGCGCGCGCCCCTCGAAGAGCGAAGGCAGGCAGAAGACGTCGCAGCTTCGCATCAAGGCCAGCACTTCGGCGTGCGGCCGGCCCTTTTCGTAGGTGAAGCCCGCATATTGCCGGCGATAGAACTCGTGGCTGCCAAGCAGTGTGCCCATGACGACGAGTTCGATGTTCTCGCCCTCGAGCAGGTGCATGGCCTGCAACAAGTCGGCCAGGCCTTTGCGCTGTCCCATCGAGCCCGCGAACAGCACCCGCAACGGGCGCGACGGATCCACGGCTTGCAAGGCCCCAAGGTTTGCGGACACCGGCGAGCCGAAAGGCGACAGCACGCGTGCCTTGCCGGCAGCCCAGGCCGGCAGCGAGTCAGCGACGAAGGTGCTCGGAACGACCACCAGGTCGGCGAGTTCGAGTTCCTGGACCTTGCGCTCCAGCTTGGCCTCCGAATCGGACATGCCTCCGCCCAGGGTTTCGATCCATTCGGGCAGGCGCTGCGCCTCTTCCTGCATCAACTTGCGGCCCACCTCCCAATAGGCGATCGGAAGGTCATAGACACGGTGAATGCCGAGCGCCTTCGCTGCCCTGAAACTGTCGAGCGCCGAGTCTTCGTAGCTGTAGACGGCGCCGAGTTGCTGCTGCCGATGCACGCCCGGCAGCGCTCGCGCGACGAAGCGATCGAAATCGTGCAGCACGGCATCAATCGACGCGAATCCCGCTTCATGTCGTCGCCAATAGTCCCAGCCGTATCGGTTGCAGATCATCCGCGCGAACTCGCGCCAAGGATGCTGGATGATCTTGCGGCTGGGAAGGTCGAAGCGCCGCCGAAGAAGCTGCCGGCCCAATCGCTCAGGCACGAGCTTGACGGCGACACTGTCGGGGCCGACCGCGAAAGTCGTTGCAAAACGAGCCAGCATGTCCGCCCCCTCCAGGCCATCGAGCATGGCTCGGACGTTCTGGTTGCCGGCGGGATGGCTGAACAGCAATTTCATATCGATCGATCATAGTGGAGGCACATCGCGTGCCAGAGCCGCGCGTGGTCGATGCGCTACCCTTCGGGCCGAAGGAGAAGTCTGTTGAAAACAACAATGACATTGCGCTGTGTGAGCGCCATGGCGCTGGCTCTGTCCGCGCTCGGCGCACACGCCTTTCAGATCGCCAGCCTCACGCCACAAGGCGAAGTCGCACGCATTCGCCAGGTGGTCGCCAAGTTCGACCAGGCTGCCGTCAAGTTCGGCGACCCCAAGGCACCGGCGCCGCTCGCCGTGAGCTGCTCGGACGCGCAAGCCGCCAAGGGCAACGGGCGCTGGACCGGCGAGAAGCAATGGGTTTTCGATTTCGAGAACGATCTGCCACCGGGCGTGCGCTGCACGGCGACGCGCGTGGCTGGATTCAAGTCGCCTGCGGGCGCGGAACTGACCGGCCCCGAGCGCTACCAGTTCAACAGCGGCGGCCCCTTCATTCGCTACTGGCAACCCAGCAACGGAAAGATCGACGAGCAGCAGTTGTTCATGCTCGAACTCAACGGCCCCGCCACGGGCGAGAGCGTGCAGGCCAACGTGTGGTGCGCCGCCGACGGCATCGGCGAACGCATTCCGGTCAAGCTCGTCGACGGGGCACAACGCGAGGCCCTGCTCAAGTCTTTCGGGCGCGACAAGGAGGCAGAAAAGGCGCCCCTGCGCTTCGTGACCCTGCAGTGCAATCGAACGCTGCCCGCCGGCGGCCGCGTGCAGCTGGTCTACGGCAAGGGCGTGGCCACACCTTCGGGGGTCGTGAACACGGTCGAACGGCGGCTGAACTTCGAAGTGCGCGAACCCTTCGCCATTTCGTTCAGCTGCGAGCGCGAGAACGCGCAGTCCGCTTGCCTGCCGCTGCGGCCGATGGAGCTGCGGTTCAATGCATCGGTGACCCGCAAGCTGGCCGCACAGATCGTGCTCAAAGGCAACGGCAAGAGCCTGCCGCCGAAGTTCGACGACAACGCCACGAACGACGAGGACGCGGTGGTCGAATCCGTGAGCTTCCCGGCGCCTTTCGCGGAACAGACGCCGTACACGATCGAGCTGCCGAAGAACTTCCAGGATGCCTCCGGTCGCCCTTTGGCTTCGCAGGGCAGCTTTCCGATGAAGGTCGCGACCGGCGCGATGCCACCGCTGGCTAAGTTCGCGGCCTCTCCGTTCGGCGTTGTCGAGCGCCTGGCGGAGCCCGATGGCGTCGCGCTGATGCCAGTGACGGTGCGCCGGGTCGAGCCTGCGCTGCAGGTGCGGGCGCTCACGCTTGGCAAGGTCAGCGACATGAACCCGAAGACCGACGCGGAAATCATCGCGTGGTTCCGCAAGGTTCGCCGCTATGACAACTACACGGTGTCCCGCAAGCTCGCAGCCCGGGACGTCAAGGGCGCGCTGCCGAAGGTGATCGACAAGGACGATCGCGACGACATCCAGACGCGCATGATTTCACTGCTGGCGGGCCAGAGCGGCGTCAAATCGCTGGACATGCCGAAGACCGAAGGCACCGACCCCCGGCCTTTCGAGGTGGTTGGCATTCCGCTGACACCAGGCTTTCACGTGCTGGAGATCGCATCGCAGAAGCTGGGCGACGCACTGCTCGACGAGCGCTACGGCAGCGGCCGCACGATGTACGTGCGGACGACCGCGCTGGCGACCAACCTCGCCGTGCACTTCAAGCTCGGCCGCGAGAATTCGCTGGCCTGGGTGACCACGCTGGACAAGGGCAAGGTGGTGCCGAACGCCAGCGTCCGCGTGTCGAGCTGCGACGGCAAGGAAGTGGCCTCGGGCACGACCGACTCAAGGGGCATCGCGCAGTTGGCAGGCATTTCTTCCAATGCCCCAGGCTGCTCCACCGACGAGGACTACAGCGCCGACGCCTACTTCGTCAGTGCCCGCGCCAAGGATGCCGAAGGCGTCGAGGACCTCGCCTTCACATGGAGCGACTGGCAGCGCGGCATCGAGCCCTGGCGCTTCAATGTCCCGACGAGCCTGGACGCCGAGCCCGACCGCATCGCCCACACGGTGTTCGACCGCACGCTGCTGCGCGCCGGCGAAACGGTGTCGATGAAGCACATCCTGCGCACGCAGATGCGCAGCGGCTTCGGACTGCCTCCTGACTTCCCCGACACACTGGTCGTGACGCATGTCGGCAGCGGACAGCAGTTCACCCAGCCCGTCAAATGGCGCAACACCCCAACCGGTGGGCGCAGCGCGGAAAACACCTTCGACATTCCACCGGCCGCCAAGCTCGGCATCTACCAAGTCGAATTGCGCGCTGGCGCCGGAGACGGCCGCCGCACCTACGCCACAGGACAGTTCAGAGTCGAAGAGTTCCGCCTTCCGGTGCTCGAAGGCCGGATCGCACCCGCCGACAAGAATCCGCTGGTGGCGGCCACGTCCGTGCCAGTCGACGTGCAGATCAACTACGTGGCGGGCGGCGGCGCGGCCAGCCTGCCGGTGCGCGTGTCCGCGATGGTGCGTGGCAAGAGCCTTTCGTTCCCGGACTTCGAGGCGTTCAGCTTCTCTCCGCCTCGAAGGGAGCGCACGGCGGCCAGCGACACGGGCGAGGACGAATCGACCCCCGACGACGCGCGCATCGTCGCGGACAAGCTGCCGCTCACGCTCGACCGCAACGGCACCGGCAAGGTCGTCATCGACAAGATCCCCGTCGACAAGGCGACGCCGCGCGAACTCCTGCTCGAGGCCACCTATGCCGATCCCAATGGCGAAGTCCAGACCTTGCGCAGCACGCAGACGCTCTGGCCCGCGGGCGTGATCGCCGGCATCAAGACCGAAGGATGGGTTTCGACGAAGCAGAAGATGCGCTTTCAGGCGCTCGCGCTCGATCTGGCCGGCAAGCCGCAGGAAGGCGTGACGCTCAACGTGCGTGCGGTCGTGCGCATCACCACCACCAGCCGCAAACGGATGGTCGGCGGCTTCTACACCTACGACAACAAGACCGACGTGCGGGACATCGGAACCGTGTGCAGCGGCAAGAGCGACGCGCGCGGCCTGTTGCTGTGCGAGGTCGACCTCAAGGAAGCGGGCGAGATCGAACTGGTTGCCAGCGCCACCGACAAGGAAGGCCGCGACAGCCGCGCCGCCAGTTCGGTCTATGTCACGCGACAGGGCGAGCTCTGGTTCGGCGGAGAGGACAACGATCGCATCGACGTTCTTTCGGAAAAGAAGAGCTACCAGCCCGGCGAGGTCGCCCGTTTCCAGGTGCGAAGCCCGTTCCGCTTTTCGACGGCGCTGGTGTCCGTCGAGCGCGAAGGCGTCATCGAGACGCACGTGGTGCAGCTCAACGGACAGGACCCGACGGTCAGCCTGCAGATCAAGCCCGATTGGGGGCCGAATGTCTACGTCAGCGTGCTCGCGCTGCGCGGTCGCCTGCGCGAGGTGCCGTGGTACAGCTTCTTCACCTGGGGCTTCAAGGCGCCGCGCGAATGGTGGACGGCCTTCTGGTACGAAGGCAAGGAATACGTCGCACCGACCGCATTGGTGGACCTCAGCAAGCCCGCTTTCAGGCTGGGGCTGGCGGAAATCCGCGTCGGCACGCAGGCCAACCAGATCGACGTGAAGGTGGCGAGCGATAAGCTCAGCTACCCCGTGCGCGGCAAGGCACAGATCACGATCACCGGCAAGCTGCCTGATGGCAAGCCGGCTGCCGGTGCCGAAGTGGCACTGGCCGCGGTCGACCAGTCGCTCCTCGAACTGATGCCCAACGACAGTTGGAACCTGCTCGAAGCCATGCTGCAGCGGCGCAGTTGGGGCGTCAGCACTTCCACGGCGCAGATGGAGATCGTCGGCAGGCGGCATTACGGGCGCAAGGCGGTGCCGGCGGGCGGAGGCGGCGGCAAGAGCCCGACGCGCGAACTGCTCGATACGCTGCTGCTGTGGAAGCCTGCGATCGTGCTCGATGCCAATGGACAGGCTACCGTCACGGTGCCGCTGAACGATGCGCTCACCACCTTCAGGATCGTTGCGGTTGCCGATGCCGGTACGGGCTTGTTCGGCACCGGGCAGACATCGATCCAGTCGGCGCAAGACCTGCAGATCATCAGCGGCTTGCCGCCGCTGGTGCGCGAGGACGACGAGTTCCGCGCACAGATCACGCTGCGCAACACAACCCACAAGGACATGAAGGTCGAGGCGACGCCGCGCGCCACCCTGCTGACGCTGCCGCCGCAGACGGTGGACATCCCCGCCGGCGAGGCCCGCGAAATCGGCTGGACGGTGACGGCCCCGGCGCAACTCGCGCAAACGCGCGCCGAAGCGATCCTGTGGGAGATCGAGGCTCGCGACACGCTAGGCGATGCTCGCGATGCGCTGACAGTGCGCCAACGCATCGTGCCTGCGGTACCGCTGACGGTTCAGCAAGCCACGCTCGTGCAGATCGAGGCGCCCTTCAGCCTCGAGGTGGCGCCGCCGGCCGACGCCCTGCCCGGTCGCGGCGGCGTGCGGCTCTCGCTTCAGCCTCGCCTGGCCGAAGGACTGACCGGCGTGCGGGACTGGTTTGCGGCCTATCCGTACGCCTGTCTGGAGCAAAAGACCAGCAAATCCATTGGCCTGCGCGACGGCAAGGCATGGCAGGCCGTCGTCGGGCAGCTGCCGAGCTACCTCGACAGCGATGGGCTCGCCAACTACTTTCCCCCGCGTGACGGGGAAGCCAATCGCGGCAGCGACATCCTGACCGCTTACCTGCTGGGCGCAACGCACGAAGCGGCCGCGCTCGATCCGGCCTTTGCGCTGCCCGACGCCGCGCGCGCACCGATGGAACAGGGCCTGATCGCGTTCGTCGAGGGCCGCATCCAGCGCGAGTTCTGGAGCCCGCGCAAAGACCTGGACGTGCGCAAGATCGCCGCGCTCGAAGCGCTGTCGCGCTACGGAAAGGCGCAAGGCCGCATGGCCGGCAGCATCACGATCGCGCCCAACCAATGGCCGACCAGCGCAGTGATCGACTGGCTCAGCATCCTCAAGCGCGTGCCGGACGTGCCCCAGCGCCAGCAGCGGATGGACGAAGCCAACAACGTGCTCAAGGCACGCCTGAGCTATCAGGGCACGAGGCTGATCTTCAGCACTGAACAGGACGACAACTGGTGGTGGCTGATGACCAACGGCGACGTCAACACCGCGCGCCTCCTGCTGACCGTGATGGACGATCCCGCCTGGACGGACGATATTGCGAAGCTCGCCAACGGCTTCATCGGCCGGCAACAGAACGGCGCATGGCACACCACCACGGCCAACCTGTGGGGTGGTCTGGCGCTGGAGAAATTCTCGAAGCAGTTCGAAAGCGCACCCGTCACCGGCGTCACGGCCGCGAGTCTGGGTGCCGCCAAGGCAGAGGTCGATTGGAACAAGGTCGAACGCGTCAAACCCGGCGATGCCGGCGGCGCGCCGAACCAGACGACCGCGTTCGGCGCTCCGGCGTCGCCGGGGAATTTGCGCAACAACAGCATGTTCCTGCCGTGGCCGACTTCGTCGACATCGCCGGCACCGCAGTCCGCCCACGACGCACTGCTCGTGACGCAAAACGGCGCCGGCAAACCGTGGTTGACGGCGCAGTCGATCGCCGCTGTCGAACTCAAGGCGCCCTTCGCTGCGGGCTATGCGATCAAGAAGACCATCACCCCCGTCGAGCAGGCGGTGCCCGGCATCTATACGCGCGGCGACGTGCTGCGCGTCAGCCTCGAAGTGAATGCGAGCGCGGACATGACCTGGGTGGCAATCACCGATCCGATTCCGGGCGGGGCGACGATTCTCGGCAGCGGGCTGGGGCGCGATTCGCAGATAGCGACCCAGGGCGAGAAGCGCTCCGGCAGCGGCTGGCCTGCCTTCGAGGAACGCAGCTTCGAGTCCTTCCGCAGTTACTACGAATACCTTCCGAAGGGGGTCGTGAAGATGGAATACACCTTCCGGCTCAACAACGTGGGCGATTTTTCGCTGCCGCCCAGCCGCGTCGAAGCGCTGTATGCACCGGAAATGTTTGGCGAGGCCCCCAATGCCCGAATCAAGGTGGAGGCGCCGAAGTAGCGGTCGGGCTTGAGCTTCTGCTCGAACTTGAGCAAACTGCGCGCTGCCCGCAAGGAGTGAAGACGATGTGCAGAAGCATCAAGACCCTGTTCAATTTCGAGCCCCCCGCGACCGAGGACGAGATGCGCGCCGCGTCGCTGCAGTTCGTCCGCAAGCTCAGCGGGTTCAACCATCCTTCGAAGGCCAATGAGGCGGCCTTCGATCGTGCGGTGGAGGACGTGACGGCTGCGGCGCGCGCGCTCATCACGTCGTTGGTCACGACTGCCGATCCGCGCGATCGCGAGATCGAAGCGGCCCGCGCCCGCGCCCGCAGTGCGGAGCGCTTCGGCACGAGCCATTGAACGAAAGAACGAGAAACGGGCGGACCGGTCGCATGACCCTCATCTGAAAGACCTTTGAATGTCCATTGAACTCTGGCTCGCTTTCATCGCTGCTTCGGCGGTGCTCCTGATCATTCCCGGGCCGACCATCCTGACTGTCATCAGCTATTCGGTGGCGCATGGCCGGCGCGCAAACGTGCCGCTGGTCGCAGCAGTGGCGCTGGGCGACTCGACGGCCCTCGTCGTCTCGCTGCTCGGCTTGGGCGCTTTGCTGGCGACGTCCGCGTTCTGGTTCATGGTGATCAAGTGGGTCGGCGGCCTGTACCTGCTCTTCCTCGGGATCAAGCTCCTGCGTGCCGGAATCTCTCCGACCGAAATCGCGGCGCCCGCGGCGCCCGGTTCGCGCTTGCGGCTCTTCGCCAATACCTACTTGGTCACGGCGCTGAACCCCAAGGGCATCGTGTTCTTTGTGGCGTTCCTGCCGCAGTTCATCAATCCCCGCGCCGATGCAACGCAACAACTCTGGATGCTCGCGATCACCTTCGTGAGCATGGCGACGCTGAACGCCACGCTCTACGCGGTGTTCGCAGGCTCCGCGCGCAAATTGCTTTCATCGCCTCGCGCGCAACGGCGGTTCAATCTCGCGGGCGGTTCGCTGCTCTCCATCGCGGGGGTCTGGGCGCTCCTGGCGCGGCGTCCCGGCTGAAAAGTACGCCCGCGGTCGTTCTCGCAGGTTCGGCCCGGGGCACGCGTCTTGCTGGCCCGATGAGGTCGCGAGGTCTTGGGGCCGCGGGACGCCTCGAATTGGAGACCTCATGAACGCGCGCTACCTCGGCCTCTTGCCCACGCACGGCCGATTCGACTACACACCGATCACCCGACGGCCGAATCACGCATGGCCGAACGGCGCGCGCCTGGCGGTCTATATCGGACTCAACCTCGAGCATTTCGCCTTCGGCGAAGGCTTGGGCGCATGCATCGGCCCGATGGCGCCACATCCCGATGTGCTGAATTTTTCGTGGCGCGAATATGGCAATCGCATGGGCGCCTGGCGCTGCCTGGAGTTGTTCGACAGCCTGGGATTGCCATCCAGCACACTCCTCAATACGGCACTGTATGACCACTGCCCCGAGCTCGTCGCGGCATCGATGGCACGCGGCGATGAACTCATCGGGCACGGACACAGCAACGCAGAGCGACAGGCGGACATTGACGAGGCCGGCGAAGCGGCGCTGCTTGCGCACTGCCGTGCCAGCATGCTGGCGCACAGCGGCTCCGCGCCCGCCGGCTGGCTTTCGCCCTGGATATCGGAAAGCCACTGCACACCCGATCTGCTTGCGGAGGCAGGGTACAGCTACACGCTCAACTGGTGCCATGACGATCAGCCCATCCGCATGCGCACGCGCAGTGGAATTCCGCTGTGGTCGGTGCCGTATCCGCAGGAGCTGAACGACATCCCGATGATCGTGGCGCGGCAGATGGACGCCAAGGATTTCGCCCAGGTGATCATCGACAACGCCGACGAGATGCTTGACCAGTCGCGGCGTCAGCCGCTGGTGATGGGCCTTGCGCTGCATCCCTACATCGTCGGGCAGCCGTACCGCCTGCGCCATCTGCGGCGCGCACTCTCGCACTTGGCCCGCATGCGCGATCGCGGCGAAATCTGGTTCACCCAACCCGGCGCCATCTGCGAGCACATGGAATCGATCGAACCCGCCGCGGCTGTGGCAAGCTAACAGGCTGGCCGTCATGCGCGGCCACCTCGCTCATGCCACGCCGCCTCTCGACCTTTCTCTTTGTGCTGACCGCCCTCGGGGCACTGCTCGCCGCACCCGCGTGGGCGCTTGCCACGTTTGACGAGGTCCGCCGCGACTTCCACCCTTCCGACACGATGGTGCTGGACCGGGACGGCGAGCTACTGCAACGCGTGCGCACGGATGCGACTGCGCGACGCGGCCAATGGGTCGCCCTCCCGGACATCTCGCCCAGCTTGCGCACCGCGATGGTCCTGAGTGAAGACAAGCGCTTCTATGAACACAGCGGCGTCGACTGGCGGGCAGTGTCCGCTGCCGCCTGGGGCAACTTGTGGAACACGCGCACACGCGGCGCATCGACCATCACGATGCAGCTTGCCGGGCTGCTCGACGACGATCTGCGGCGCAGTGGCGGCGGCCGCAGCCTGGCGCAAAAGGTCGGGCAGACGGTTGCGGCACAGCGGCTGGAGCACGGCTGGCGCAAGGACCAGATCCTGGAGGCTTATCTCAACGTCGTGCCGTTTCGCGGTGAAATCGTCGGCATCGACGCACTCTCGCGCACGCTCTTCGGCAAGGCGCCGCACGGTCTCGACGCGCGCGAAGCGGCCGTCGCGGCGGCGCTGGTGCGCGCACCCAATGCCAAGCCGGCGGCGGTTGCCCAGCGCGCGTGCGAACTGATGCAATCCATGGAGCCCGCAAGCAGGCCCGACTGCGATTCGATTGACATGTTCGCGAGCGCTGCATTGCAGCGACGGAGCTTCGACGCGAGCGAAGGCATCGCGCCTCATCTTGCGCGGCGGGTTGTCGCTTCGCGGGGCGACAGCGCACCGGACAGCATTCGCACCACCTTGCGCGCGCCACTGCAACGGGTTGCGCTGGGCAGCCTGCAACGGCATCTACGCGAACTGCGCGGCCGCAATGTGGAAGACGGCGCCGTCGTCGTGCTCGACAACCCGACGGGCGAAGTGCTCGCATGGGTCGGCTCGTCGGGCGGCATCAGCCGCGCGGCGGAAGTGGACGGCGTGCTCTCGCAACGGCAGCCGGGCTCCACACTCAAGCCCTTCTTGTACGCGCAGGCGATCGCCGAACGGCGGCTGACGGCGGCTTCGCTGCTCGACGATTCCTCGGCGCAGATCGCGACGGCGAGCGGCCTCTATATTCCGCAGAACTACGACCATCAGTTCAAGGGTTATGTGTCCATGCGCACCGCGCTGGCGGCCTCGCTCAACGTGCCTGCCGTCCGCACGCTGATGATGGTTTCGCCCGATGCCTTCGCGCGCCAGCTTCGGTCGGCCGGAATGACGCTCGCACAGGGCGGTGATTACTACGGTTACAGCCTTGCGCTGGGCAGCGCCGAGATCTCGCTGCTGGGGCTGACCAACGGCTACAGGACGCTCGCCAACGGCGGCCGGTTCGGAGAGACGCGCTACCTGCCGGCCCGGACGCCAACCACGCCGAACGTCGGCAGGGCAGTGAACGATGCGCCGGCCATCGATCCGCGGGCCGCATTCATCGTCGGCGACATCCTGAGCGACGCCAATGCACGCGCGCGCACCTTCGGGCTCGACAGCGTGCTCGGTACGCGCTTCTGGACGGCGGTGAAGACCGGCACCAGCAAGGACATGCGCGACAACTGGGCCATCGGCTGGTCGCAGCGCTACACCGTGGGCGTTTGGGTGGGCAACGCCGGCGGCGCGCCGATGTGGGATGTGAGCGGCACCAGCGGCGCGGCGCCCGTATGGGCCGAACTGATGGGCTTCCTGCATCGCAATGAACGCAGCCTCGCCCCTTCGCCGCCAGCCGGGCTCGTGCAGGCGCATGTGCGTTTCGGTGAAGAAATCGAGGCAGCGCGAGACGAATGGTTCATCGCCGGCACCGAACAGCCGGTGTTCTCGCTGGCGCCAAGCGTGTCGGTTGCCGAATCGTCGCCGCGCATCACATCGCCCTCGAACGGAACCATCATCGCGCTCGATCCGGACATTCCGCCCGATCGCCAGCGCGTGCGCTTCGAGGCCGAAGGCCGTGGCGTGCGGTGGCGCATCGACGGCAAGGCCTTCACGCGCGGCAGCACCGCACTCTGGCTGCCATGGCCCGGCCGCCATGTGGTGGAGCTTGTCGATGCCCAGGACCGCGTGGTGGACCAGATCAAGCTCGAAGTGCGCGGGGCGGGAGTCGTGGCCAGCGTGAAGCGCTGAATCCGACAGCTGTCAGTGCACATCGACTCCGCCGTGCTGTCGAATGTCGGACACCCATGTCGCTCCCCAACCCACGCTAGGCAGAGCAGCGCGCTGCTGGAACGAGCGCCGCCCCAGGACTATCACTGCTTCAACAGTCCACCAACAAGAACGGGAGCGCGAAATGTTGATCAGGATGAAAACAGTGCCGCAGTCTCAGGACCCGCAGGTCGTCATCGAATGCATTCGTGCATGCATCTGGGCGAGCATCGAAGGCTGGCCCTTCTGCCGGCTGAAGTAGCTTGAATCTACGGTGAGGCTCCCACCGGTCAGGCTTGCTTCGACTCTCGCGCCCTGCGCGCCTCACACGCCTTGAGGTGCACGTAGGCCACCCGCAGCAGCGACAACGGCTTGCCATCTCCAGCGCCACGCGCTATCAGGTCACCGATGATGTGGTCCGCCTCGATGGGCGCTCCGCGCTCGATGTCCTTGAACATCGACGCAGTCATCAATGACTCCGGCGTGGTGACGATCGCGCGAGCACGCTCGAGAGCGGCTGGACGCATCGTGAACCCGTTTCGCTCGGCAATGGCGGCGCACTCGTCCACCATGCCGACGGCAAGATCGGCGCCGCCAGCGCGCACGATGTCGCCGACCGCCGCCCGCATCAGGCAAGTCATGCTCGCGGCCGATGCGATGAGCACCCATTTCTCCCACATGTCCTGCAGGATGTTGTCCGAAGCGTTGGCGTCGAACACCGGCTTTTCGAACGCGGCCTCCAGCGCCTTCACTCGCGCGGAGCGTGTGCCGTCCAGTTCACCGTAGGTCAGGCTGTGCACGTCGCTCAGATGAAGCACGGCGCCTTCGTCGTCCAACACGGCCGAGATCATGCAAAGCCCGCCGAGCACGCGCTCCTTGCCGAAGCGCCGCGCAAGGTCGTCGAGATGGCGCATGCCGTTCAAGACCGGCAGGATCGCGGTGTCAGGGCCCACGGCGGGCGCGAACGAATCCATCGTTTCCGCGAGGTCGTAGGCCTTGCAGCCGACGATGACGACATCGAAGGGACCGCCGATGGCATCTGCCTGCACCGAGGGCGGCGAAGGCAGGATGAAGCCGCCGTGCGGGCTCTTGATCACGAGGCCCGTCTTGGCGAGCTGTGCCGCTCGTCGAGGGCGCAGCAGGAAAGTCACGTCTTCTCCGGCCTGCAACAGCCTGCCACCGAAATACCCACCCAGCGCACCGGCGCCCACAACCAGGAATCGCATCGGATTGTTCCCGCTCGAATGATGAAAAGGCGGATTCTGCGCCGCGGTGAAAAGTCTTGCTCACCGACCCGCTCGGGGCCTGCGGATAATAGGCACCACTCAAGACAGACAACCCAGGAGCCCTTTCCAGTGCCAGACCTCTCCAAGATCACGAACATCGAAGACCTGCGAGTCATCGCCAAGCGCCGCGTGCCCCGCATGTTCTACGACTACGCAGACTCCGGGGCCTGGACCGAAGGAACCTACCGCGCCAACGAGGAGGACTTCCAGAAGATCAAGCTGCGCCAGCGCGTCGCCATCAACATGGATGGCCGCTCGACACGCACCACCATGATCGGCGAGGAAGTCGCGATGCCCGTCGCCATCGCGCCGACAGGCATGGCAGGCATGCAGCACGCCGACGGCGAAATCCTCGGCGCGCGCGCGGCGAAAGCCTTCGGCATTCCGTTCACGCTGTCGACGATGAGCATCTGCTCGCTCGAAGACATCGCCGAAGCGACCGATCGCCATCCCTTCTGGTTCCAGCTCTACGTGATGAAGGATCGAGATTTCATCGAACGGCTCATCGAACGCGCACGCGCAGCCAACGTGTCGGCGCTCCAATTGACGCTCGACCTGCAAATCCTCGGGCAACGGCACCGCGACATCAAGAACGGCCTGACCGCACCGCCCAAGCCCACGATCAAGAATCTCATCAACCTCGCGACCAAGCCGCACTGGTGCCTGGGCATGCTGGGCACCAAGCGCCGCACCTTCCGCAATATCGCCGGCCACGCGGAGAGCGTGAAGGATTTGTCGTCGCTGTCGTCATGGACGGCCGAACAGTTCGATCCCACCCTCAGTTGGGCCGACGTCGAGTGGATCAAGAAAATCTGGGGCGGCAAGCTGGTCCTCAAGGGCATCATGGACGTCGAGGATGCGCGCCTTGCGGCCTCCAGCGGCGCGGATGCGCTGATCGTGTCGAACCATGGTGGCCGGCAGCTCGACGGCGCACCGTCGTCCATTGCCGCTCTTCCGGCCATCAGCGAGGCTGTGGGCACTGAAATCGAAGTCTGGATGGATGGCGGCATCCGCAGCGGCCAGGACGTGCTCAAGGCCCGCGCGCTCGGCGCCCGCGGGACGATGATCGGGCGGAGCTTTCTTTATGCACTCGGCGCGTACGGCGAGGCCGGTGTGACGCGCGCGTTGCAGATCATCCAGCGCGAACTGGAACTGACCATGGCGTTTTGCGGCCGAACGCAGATCGACGAGGTCGACTCGAGCATCCTGCTCCCCGGCACATTCTGACCAGATCGCGGCGCTGGCTGACAGCACGCGCGCCTCGGGGGCGGCAGTATATTCACCGCCCCTATCGATCGCAAATCAGAGAGGCGCGAGTCCAGTCATGAGCACAATCACATCCCCAGCGGGGGCCACTCCCCTCGATCCTGAGGCATCCCACCGGGCCTACACCAGCGAAGAAAAGCGCCATCGCATCTTCGCGATCATGGCGGCATCGTCCGGCAACCTCGTCGAGTGGTTCGACTTCTACGTCTACGCCTTCAGCGCGCTGTATTTCGCGCCTTCGTTCTTCCCGAAGTCCGACCCGACGGCGCAGTTGCTCAACACGGCTGGCGTGTTTGCCGCTGGCTTCCTGATGCGGCCCATCGGGGGCTGGCTGTTCGGTCGCGTGGCGGACAAGTACGGCCGCAGGACATCGATGCTGATCTCGGTGACGATGATGTGCGCGGGATCGTTGGCGATCGCATGCCTGCCCACGTACGCCGCCATCGGCGCATGGGCGCCCTTCTTGCTGCTGGTGTGCCGCCTGTTCCAGGGTCTTTCGGTGGGTGGCGAGTACGGCACGACAGCGACCTACATGAGCGAGGTCGCGCTGCGCGGCCAGCGCGGATTCTTCTCTTCTTTCCAATATGTCACGCTGATCGGCGGCCAATTGCTCGCCGTGCTGGTCATTGTGGTGCTCGAACAGTTGCTGAGCGAGGCCGAGCTCAAGGCCTGGGGCTGGCGCATTCCGTTCGTGATCGGCGCCATCGCCGCCGTGGTTGCGCTTTTCCTGCGCCGGACGTTGCAGGAAACGCAGTCCGCCGAGATCCGCGCCAACAAGGAAGCCGGCAGCCTCTCGGTTCTGTTCCGCCATCACAAGGCTGCTTTCTTCACCGTGCTGGGCTTCACCGCCGGCGGTTCGCTGATCTTCTACACCTTCACGACCTACATGCAGAAGTACTTGGTCAACACGGTCGGCATGCCGATCAAGACCACCAGTTACGTGATGACGATCGCGCTGTTCGTCTATATGTGCATGCAGCCGGTGTTCGGCGCGCTTTCCGATCGCATCGGCCGGCGGACCAACATGCTGCTCTTCGGCGGCCTCGGCGCGCTCTCCACGGTGCCGATCCTGACGGGCCTGCAGAGCGTGACCGGTCCTGTCGTCGCGTTCTTGCTCATCATCCTTGCGCTGGCGATCGTCAGCTTCTACACCTCGATCAGCGGCATCGTGAAGGCCGAAATGTTCCCGCCCGAGGTGCGCGCACTCGGCGTCGGGCTTGCCTATGCGGTGGCCAACGCGATCTTCGGAGGCTCGGCGGAATATGTTGCGCTCGGTCTCAAGTCGATCGGGCACGAGACGGCGTTCTACTGGTACGTGACCGCAATGATGGTGCTTGCCTTCTTCGTCAGCTGGCGGCTGCCGCGACAGGCCGCCTACCTGCACCACGATCACTGACAGCGACTGCATTCACGCGCGATCCTCTGCGTCGGCCAGCGCATGCCGGATGGCGAACGCCGCGGCCTCGGTCCTGTTTGCCGACTGCGTCTTGCTCAGGATGCTGCGCACATGGTTGGCGATTGTGTTGGGGCTGACGAACAGTTCGCGCGCGATCTGCCGGTTCCCCTTGCCCGCCGCGACGAGACGCAGGACTTGCGCCTCTCGGCCGCTCAGTCCGGCCGGGTAGCGGGGCACTGCCGTCGTCGCTTCCATCCTCGTGCGGCAGACTTCGACGCGAACCGCGAGCGCGCGCATATCGAGCGCTGCGGCTTCCGCCGCGGCATCCTCGAGCAGGTCCAGCGCCGCGTCGCGATCTCCGGGCGCATCCCTGGCCAACAGCACGCGCGCATAGCCGAGGCACGCGTGCGCGAAGGCGGGTCGCGCGTTCTGGCCGCGATTCATAGACACCGCCGCCTTGAAATGCGCTTCGGCTTCATCCCATCGGCGCATGGTGGACGACAGCAGGCCCAGAAAGGCGTCCGCAGCGCCAAACGAGGCGATCGATGTGCCGACGAACAGATTCCGCCCGTGACACGGCTCCAGCAGCTTGTAGAGCACCGCCGCCCGCGCGGCATCGCCGAGCGCGGCGCACACTTGTGCCAGATAGGCCAGACTCGCCATCCAGATACCGTCGCGCGGCAATGATTCGAAGCTGCTCGCCGCCAGCAGTTCGAACTCGGAGCGCGCGTCTTCGAGCTGATCCAGCTCGGCGTAGATCAGTGCCAGCCCGGGCCGCCACAGGTTGCTCTGGGCATTGCCTTGCACAAAATGGCGGACCAGCGGGGCCACCTCCTGCAAGCGTCCCTGCTCGCGGCGCAAGGTGAACATCTGTACGCCGTAGACGCCGGCCGCATCCAGTCCGGGCATGCGATTGCCGATCTCGAAAGTGCGCCGCGCCAGCCGTTCGGCGTCCTCGAAGCGCCCTTCGAAGAGCGCATGCATGGTGCGAGACGACGAGCCGACGTACCGGAAGAAGGGCTGCCTGAATTCTTCCCCGCCGCGCTCGTAGCGCTCGAGTTGATCGCGCCAGGTCGCCATGTCCCCGAGTTCGAAGGTGTCGAACATGCGCCATGCCAATGCAGAGCACATCAGGAAGCGGTCGCCCTGCTGCATCGCGATCTCCATCGCCTCGTCCGCATTCGCCACTCGCTCGCCGATGCGGTCGTGGTGCCATCGCGCCGACAGTGTCGCCAGCAGGGTCACCGCAAGCGTGGACGGATCGCCCGCCTGTCGGGCAACGCTCACTGCCTCGGCATGCACCTTCGTTGCCTGGACCTCCTCGCCGCTGAAGATGAGCGCCCGCGCGAGCGAGCTGAGAAGTTGCGCCTTCAGTGCGCGGTCATCGACGGCAAGCGCGTTCAGCGCATCGCGCAGAAGCCGCGCCGCTGCGATGCCGGGCAGCCCGGGACACCAGCTAGCCATCTCGAATCCGATGGCGGCCCGGGCAAGTTCGTGCGCGGCATCGAGTTGCATGCTGGTTCGCGCCGCCTGTTCGAAGGCTTGTCGAGCCTGCAGATATTCGCCGGCACGGGTGTGTGCCTCTCCCAGTGCGTTCAGGGTGCGGCAACGCGCAAATCCCGCAGATGCATCCCCGCCTCGGATGACATCCATCGCCTGGAGCGCGAGTCGGTAGTAGCGCGTTGCTTCTTCATGGGCCTGCAAGGCATCGGAGCTCTCGGCAGCCTTCTGCGCGTAGTGGATGGCGCGCGCGGCGTCGCCCCCCGGTAGTGCAGCCCAGAAGTGATGGGCCAGCGCGGGGAGCTGATCGGTCGCGGCATCTCCGAAAACCTGTTCGATCGCTCTGCCCACCCTGAGATGCAATCTGCTGCGGCGCGGCGGCGGAATTTCGTCGTACAGCGTCTCCCTGAAAAGCGCATGTCCGAAGTGGTAGCGACCAGGATCGTCGAGCGCCTCGATCACGCGCGACTGCAGCGCCTCTTCGAGCGCGCCCATGCATGCGTCCTCCTCCACGTCGTCAATGGCGCGCAGCAGCAGGTCGAGGTCGAAGGCGCGGCCGATCACCGATGCGCAGGCGAGCACCTGGTTGGCGAGCGGAGACAAGCGATTCAGGCGCCTCCCGATCACTTCGCGCACGCCTTCCGGGATGCGCCGCGGACCGGCCGGCGCCAGCAGGGACGAAGGCACGGCTCGCGTTCCGTCGGCGAGCACCTGTTCCTGAATCATCAGCCGGGTCATTTCCCCGACGAAAAGCGGATTGCCTTCAGTCTGGCGATGGACGGCCTCGGCAAGGGCCAGCGGCACCTTGGCGCTCCCCGCAGCCAGAGCCATCATGCGGATCGTCTCGTCGCGGCCGAGGCCCGTCAGGCGCAAGCGCTCGAAGCCCGGCTGCCGGGCCAACTCGCCGAGCGTGGCCGAGAGCGGATGTTGGCGCGACAGCTCCATGTCGCGATAGGTGATGACCACCAGAATCCGGCAGGTCGACAGGTCGGGCGCGATGAATTCGAGCAGGCGCAGCGACGAAGCGTCGGCCCAATGCAGGTTGTCCAGCACGAGCAGCAAGGGCTGTTCGGCCGCCGCACGTTTCCAGAAGCTGGCCATGGCGTCGAAAAGACGAAAGCGCGTCTGCGCCGGATCGAACATCGGCAGCGACTGCGCACCCGCCGGCGGATGTTGCTTCAGATCCGGCAGGATTTCACCCAGGGGCGACTCCGCGTCCGAAAGAATGCGCCGTGCGGTTGCGTCATCGTGCGTCTCAACCCATGCGCGAAGCAGTTGCAGCCAGGGCCAGTAGGGGGGCGCGCCGGGTTCCTCATTGCAGCGCCCCCAGAGCACCTGCATGCCGCGCGCCGCCGCGCGCTGGGTCAGCATCTGCGCAGTGTGCGATTTGCCGATGCCAGGCTCGCCGGCCAGCGCCGCAGTGCCGCCGTTGCCTGCCAGGGCGCGGGTCAGACCGGCGTCCAGCGCGGCGAGTTCGCGCTCGCGCCCGACGAATCGCTCGGCCGGCAGACGTACCGCGTCGTCGCTTTCCACAGTCGTGAGTGGGGGCGGCTGCAGCGGCGCGCCACAACCGTCGCAGAAGGTCGCGTCCAGTCTGGCGTCGCGACCGCAGCGGGTGCATTGCACGGCGCGGTCCTCGTGGTTTCGGAAGCGGCGCCGCTAGACGACCGCTTCGGGACGAATCTGGTTGACCTCGATCACCACATCCGCAGGAACCCTGGCGAGGCGCGCCGCCTTGTGGATCTCCTCGGCGCTCGGCGCCTCGTAGAGGCAATACGTCTTCTTGCGATCCGCGGAAAGGAACGAGAACAGCCAGTTCACACCGACATCCGAATTGACGCGCTGAATGGCAGCGACGTCCGCCGCGGCAA
The DNA here is from genome assembly GCF_056399425.1 of Variovorax sp. 01N429. Lineage (NCBI taxonomy): Bacteria > Pseudomonadati > Pseudomonadota > Betaproteobacteria > Burkholderiales > Comamonadaceae > Variovorax > Variovorax sp. 01N429. The sequence continues at coordinate 287,737 of NZ_JBFTRG010000008.1, forward strand.
GCTCCAACTCCTCGGCGAACTGTCGCTCAATAAGGAACAGTGGCATACGACCTCTTTTCCAGCAGGCCATGATGGGCCGCAAACGGAATTGGGCGACAAATCGAAGTCTCGGTCAACGCAACGACCGGCATAGTCAATCCTGACCATTCGACCTGTCCCGGCTCGATTTTCAAAATGATCAATCCGGCGGATCGTCAATTGGCCGGCCGCTTCCTAGACTTTGTTCACCCACACACAAGGAGTGAACATGTTCAACGAAGCCAGTCTGGAGACCTTCAAAGCCCAATTGCGCGGGACTGTGATTCAACCCGGAGACGCCGGCTACGAGGAAGCGCGCAAGGTCTACAACGCAATGATCGACAAGCGGCCCCTGTTGATCGCCCGCGTCGCCGATGTGGCCGACGTGATCGCATCGGTCAATTTTGCGCGCGACAACCGCCTGTTGCTGGCAGTGCGGGGCGGCGGGCACAACGGCGGCGGGCTGGGCATGTGCGACGACGGATTCGTGATCGACCTGTCGAGGCTGCGCGGCATCCGAGTCGATCCGAAAGCCCACACCGTGCGCGCGGAAGGCGGCTGCACCTGGGGCGACGTCGATCATGCGACGCACGCCTTCGGCATGGCGACGCCGGCGGGCATCATCTCGACCACGGGCGTCGGAGGCCTTACCCTCGGCGGCGGCATCGGGCACCTCTCGCGGCGATTCGGGCTGACGATCGACAACCTGTTGAGCGTGGATGTCGTGCTCGCAGACGGAAGCTACGTGACCGCCAGCGCCAAGGAGAACGAAGACCTCTTCTGGGCGGTTCGCGGCGGCGGCGGCAATTTCGGCGTGGTGACCTCCTTCGAATACCGGCTGCACCCGCTCAGCACGGTGGTCGCGGGGCCCACGCTCTGGCCGCTCGAACGCGCTGCGGAAATCCTCTCGTGGTACCGCGACTTCATCGGCAAGGCGCCGACCGAACTGGGCGGCTTCTTTGCTTTCCTCACTGTGCCGCCTGCGCCGCCGTTCCCGGAAGAATTGCACCTCAAGAAAATGTGCGGCGTGATCTGGTGCTACGCCGGCGATCCCGCAGGGGCCGAAGCAGCGCTGGCACCGGTCCGGGCCAAGGAGCCTGCGCTTTACGGCGTCGCGCCCATGCCCTACCCGGTGCTGCAGAGCGCGTTCGACGGGCTCTACCCGCCAGGGCACCAGTGGTACTGGCGGGCCGACTTCGTCAACGAGCTCTCTGATGAGGCGATTGCGCAGCACGTCAAGCACGGTTCGCTCATGCCGACGATGCAGTCATCGATGCACATGTATCCGATCGATGGCGCCGTTCAGCGGGTCGGCCGAAAGGACACCCCTTTCAGCTATCGCGACGCCCGCTGGGCTTCCGTGATCGTCGGCGTCGATCCAGACCCCGCGAATCGCGAGAGCATCACCGCGTGGTGCAAGAACTATTGGGACGCCCTGCATCCGTATTCGGCGGGCGGCGCTTATGTCAACTTCATGATGGACGAGGGCGAAGATCGCGTGAAGGCGACCTACCGCGAACACTACGACCGTCTGGCGACCGTGAAGAAGCAGTACGACCCGGGCAATCTCTTCCGCGTGAACCAGAACATCCGCCCGGCGGCGAACGCCTGATTGCCGCCGCGGATCAAGGCTCTGCTTCCCACAAGGTGGGGTAATGCCTGACGAAGCCGTCCTCGGTCACGTCGAGCATTGCCGCATAGTCGAAACGCGGCGCTGCGTACCAGTACTCGGTTTCGCCGCGCCGCTCATAGCGCTGGCTGAGTTCCACCAGGGTTGCGCTTTCGAGATCGAGCCAGGCGGCCGGCGCATCGGAAGCCTCGCCAGGCGCGAGGTGAAGCCGTCGGAGGTGCAATAGATTGGTGGCTGGCGTAAACCCGAGATCGAGATCCACGCAATGACCGATTTCGGCGACGGGGACGTCGTTGAGCTTCCAGGCGCCGTGCGAATCCCGCACGATGGACAGGTCGATGGCTTCGCTTCCCAGCCAACCGCGCACTGTTCCCCACTGGGTGTGCCAGGCCCGATCGCACCGCACGCGGTAGTGCAGCTGGGCATAGCGCCCGTCTTCATTGCGGAATGCCGCGGCGCCGTCGATTTGCCAGTTCTCGCCGTTGCGGTCGAGCCGACAGACATCGTGCCCCGGAGTGCCGAGGCGGCGCCAGAGCATGGAAGCGACCGTCTGCATACTGTGGATGATGGCACTGGGTGCCCGCTGTGCGCAACCCTGCTTTGCCCAGACGACAATGACGGCCGTGACGACCGCACCGATCCGCCGCATTGCGCACCTCGACATGGATGCCTTCTACGCATCGGTCGAACTGCTGCGCTATCCGCAGCTCAAGGGGCTCCCGGTGGTGATCGGCGGTGGGCGCCGCAAGGTGGACGAGGTCTTGCGCGACGTGCCGGCGGGCGGCACGCTGGCGGACATTCCGCTGGCGTCGTTTCCTCTGCTCAAGGACTACGCGGGCCGCGGAGTGATCACCACGGCAACATATCCGGCTCGGCAATTCGGGGTTGGCTCGGCCATGGGCCTCATGAAGGCCGCGAAGCTGTGTCCGCAGGCCATCATCCTTCCGGTCGACTTCGACGAATACCGCAAGTACTCGCGGGCCTTCAAGCAAATCATCACTGAAATCGCGCCTGTGATGGAGGACCGGGGAGTCGACGAGGTCTATATCGATTTCACCGAAGTGCCAGGGGGCCAGAGAGAAGGCGGGCGCGTCCTCGCTCGGCTGATTCAACGGGCGATTTTCGAGGCGACGGGGCTCACCTGCTCCATCGGCATCGCACCGAACAAGTTGCTGGCCAAGATGGCGAGCGAATTCAACAAGCCGAACGGGATTTCAGTGGTGTTCGAGGCCGATCTCCAGGCGAGCATCTGGCCGCTGCCCTGCCGCAAGGTCAATGGAATCGGGCCCAAGGCGGACGAAAAGCTGCAGCGGCACGGCATCCAGACCATTGGCGAGCTCGCGGCGCGGGATCGCGACTGGTTGATCACGAATTTCGGGAAGGCCACCGGAGCCTGGATGCATGAGGTCGCCTGGGGGCGCGACAGCCGGCCGGTGGTCACTGAAAGCGAGCCGGTCTCGATGAGCCGCGAGACGACCTTCGACCGCGATCTCCAGGCCGTGCGTGACAGGGCCGAACTCGGCGCCATCTTCACGCACCTCTGCGAGAAGCTCGCCGAGGATTTGCAACGCAAAGGCTACGTCGGCAAGACGATCGGCATCAAGCTGCGTTACGACGACTTCAAGATTGCCACGCGCGACCAGACGATCGACCATTTCACAGCCGATGCCAGGACCATCCGGCACATCGCCGGACTTTGTCTCAAACGGGTGCCGCTCCAGCGCCCGCTGCGGCTGCTCGGCGTGCGGGTCGGAGCGCTGGCGAAAGCGGGCGAGGCCGATTCGATGGCGCTTGAGCGGCCCGCGTCGGGCGCGCGCCGCGCGTTGTCGGGCGACACCGGGTCGACTGCCAGGACAGCCTCGCTGTTCTAGGGCTTTCTGTTCGATCTTTGGCTCTGCTCAGAGCGGTGGCACGCCCTTCTGCCATTGCGCCCAGTTGCCAACGATGTGGTCGACAACGCGACTGCCCACGAGCTCGACGTTTTCGACGGTTTCTGCGAAGCCGCCCGCCGTTTCACCCGGCGCCGGATCCAGGTGCTGCAGAGTCGTTTCACGTGGGTTTCCCTGATCGAAATTGACGGCGCCGCGCAGGCTCATCACGCGATCGACTCCATGGCTGCGCTTGATCACAAGCGTGATCGCCGCCGCTTCCATCTCGGTGATGACATAGTCATCCGCGCCATACAGCTTGGCGATGTATTGCGCCTGGTTGGACATCCCGGGGCCATGGAAGAAGGTGTCGCCGGTCATGTGAGTTCCGGTGCCTACGAAAGGAGCGCGTCGGGCAGCAGCTTGCGGATAACGCTGTCGATAGGCGCGAGCGGCTTCCGAATCCTTCAGCGGGGTGCCGGCTGAAAGCTTCATCGCCCACGCGACCAGTTCCGGGTTGAGCTTGAAGCGACGATACTCCTCGTAGCCTTTGCGGGGCATGAAGGTCGGCTCGCCTGCCTTGTTTTCTTCGGGGGCCCAGCGGTGGCCGAGGTCATAGTCGACGACCCACGTCGCCCAGCTCACTTCGCCGATGGTGCCGCGCGATGGCGGCGTACCGGCCACCCCGGAGATGACGTAGTAGGCCTTGGAAAAGTCGAACTGTGGGTTCTGCAGGATCGCCTGCATCGATGACGACGAATTCACCTTCCCCATGCCGAGGACTGCACCGCAGACGCCATCGGCATTGCAATACACCGGTTGCAGTGCTCCAGGTACCGCAATCGGCGTTGCGTTCATCCAGTAGCGCTCATACCAGTGCTGGAATTCACCGGCACGGTCGCCCGTGTTCTTGCCAATCTCGAACATCGATGCGACGAACACCTTCACCTTGATCGGCTCGATGGGGCGCGGCTGCGAGGTCGACGCACAACCGGCGGCCAAGAACATGACCGCAAACATCGCGAGCAGACGCGCACGAAGGGACCGGACGGGGGACATAGAGCTTCTCCGAGTTGGGAAATGGAATCCGAGGGCAGACGGCAGCGCACTTGTTTCGTTTGCGGCGTCCTACAGCGGTGAAGTCACCGCGCGGTCAGCCTCCCGTCTGCATTCGAGAAGGATTGTCGCAAAGCTCATGCCTGCCAACGGATTTCGCCCGGTGCCCCTCGCCAACGGGTTGGTCTACATCAACCCCGCGATGCCTGGCATTCGGCGCTTCAAGCGCGGCGACACTTTCCGCTACAAGGATTCGAATGGCGCGTGGGTGCGCGACCCTGAACAGCTCGCCCGTATCCGGCGACTCGCGATTCCACCGGCCTACAAAGACGTCTGGATCTGCTCATTGCAGAACGGTCACCTTCAAGCGACGGGGATCGATGCACGAGGTCGCAAGCAGTACCGCTACCACAACGACTGGCGCGTCCTGAAGGACGAGACAAAGTTCGATCGCTTGGCAGCGTTCGGCCGGGCGCTCCCCAAGATACGGCGTCGCGTTGCGCGGGACCTCCGAATCGAGGCGAAGCAGCCTCTTCACCGCAACTTGGTCCTGGCAACGATCGTGCGGCTCCTCGACACGACATTCTTGCGCGTCGGCAATGAGGCCTATGCGACCGACAACGGCTCCTATGGCCTCACGACACTCCGCAACAAGCATGCGGAGGCGCGCGGAGGCACGCTCAAGCTTCGCTTTCGTGGCAAAAGCGGCGTCATGCATGAAGCGCGCGTTGATGACCCGCGCGTCGCAAAAGTGATCCGTCGGTGCCAGCAGCTACCTGGTCAAGAGCTTTTTCGGTACGAAAGCGAGGACGGCACGCCCCACAGCATTTCTTCGACCGACGTCAACGAGTACCTGCGAGAGGCATCCGGAGAGGAATTTACAGCGAAGGACTTCCGTACCTGGCATGGGACCGTCGAAGCATTGGAATTTTTGCGGCTGGCTTGCGACTGCGGGAGCAAGACTCAGGGCGAGGGTTTGGCACGCGTCAGCATCAAGGAGGTCTTGTCTTCTGTCGCAAGCCGCCTGGGCAATACCCCGGCCGTTTGCAAGAAAGCCTACGTGCATCCTGCTGTTCTGGAATTCGCCGCCCTGCTTGCTGCGAATTCGGAAGCGATGAGCCAATGGGCGAAATTTGACCAGTCCGCGCCAAGTATTCGCCTACTGCACGCGCACGAGACACGCTTGCTGGCGTTTTTGGACCAACACCGCTCCGGGGGTTTGGCCTTGTCGCTTGAGCGTATTGGAAGGGAAGTTACCGGGAGGGGCGTGGAGCGGTGTGCAGGTGATGGGAGGGCGCGGAACGCAAAAAGCCCAGCCTGAGAGGGCTGGGCTTTTTGGGGCTGTAAGAGCCTGACGATGACCTACTTTCACACGGGAACCCGCACTATCATCGGCGCTGAGGCGTTTCACTGTCCTGTTCGGGATGGGA